>CAZGHY010000221.1:0-1003 GCA_964526015.1 uncultured Gammaproteobacteria bacterium | reverse complement strand
CTTATGTGCTCATATATCCCATCTAGTGTCTTATACTTGGCCAAAAGTGATGAGGCTGTTTTGGGTCCGATTCCCGCAATTCCGAAGTAATTATCTGAAGGATCACCAACTAAAGCTTTATAATCAGGAATTTGATTTGGCAGTACCCCCATCCTTTCAACCGTCTCTTTTTCCTTAAATACTTTCCCATTTGAAAGACCAGCTATCGGCATAAATAGTTTTATATTTTTTCCATCATCAACAATTTGCAAAATATCTCTATCCCCCGTAACTATCACAATTTCAAATTTCTGATCAGGCGAGTGTTCCACTTGCGTAGCAAGGGTCCCTATTACATCATCTGCCTCGTAACCAGATTTTGAATAAACTGGAATATTTACAGATTCTAAAAAGTCACGAGCTTTTTGAAACTGCGGAATTAATTCTGATGGAGTTTCTGGTCTCTGAGATTGATATGTTGGAAGCAATTCATTTCTGAAGGTAGGGCCCTTCTCATCAAAACAAAAAATAATATGTGTTGGCTTTAAGTTTTCAACAATGTTAATAAGCATTGAGATAAGTCCATATACAGCATTTATTGGTTCTCCTGATTTTGTAGTTAATGGAGGAAGTGCATGGAATGCACGATACATAATTGCATTCCCATCGAATATAACTAGTTTACCAAATTCCGATTTGGCCAAGCTTTGCTTACTTTGCATATACAGAATTATATCAGTTAGAATTAAAATGTATTTATGGACAAATTAAAAGGATATATTTTCAAAAACAAGGATAAGATAATCAAATATCTACTAATTTTTACTTCAGTTTTAATTAGTGGCCTGATAATTTACTTTCGAAATGATTTAAACAAACTCCAAGGTTATGGGATGTTAGGAATATTTTTAATTAGCGTCTTAGGCAACGCAACAGTTGTAATACCAGCTCCTGTAATACTTTCTGCTTTTGTTGGTGGATCAGTATACAACCCAATACTTGTAGGTCTTGTAGTAGCATTGGG
>CAZGHY010000220.1:0-1028 GCA_964526015.1 uncultured Gammaproteobacteria bacterium | reverse complement strand
ATGAGTTCAAATGGATCAACATCAATGGCATCAGTCTGTGGATCGAGCTTAGCATTAATGGATGCAGGCGTTCCAATAACAGCCCCAGTATCAGGTATTGCCATGGGATTAATTATTGATGGAAAAGATGTCGCAATCATGTCTGACATCATGGGTATTGAAGACTTCAATGGTGATATGGACTTTAAGGTTGCAGGAACCGCGAAAGGAATTACAGCAATTCAACTTGACGTTAAAACATTAAACTTAACTCCAGCAATTCTTGAAAAAGCATTAGAACAAGCAAAAACTGGTAGAGCTGAAATGTTAAAAGTTGTGACTGATGCAATTTCAGAACCTAGAAAAGAAGTAAGCAAATATGCACCAAAGATTAAAATGGTTAAAGTTCCAACAGATAAAATTGGAGAACTTATAGGACCTGGTGGAAAAGCAATCAAAGCTTTAATGGCAGATACCAACACTCAGATTAATGTAGAAGATGATGGAAGTGTTGCAGTTGCTGGCGTTGATAGTGATGGAATGGCAAAGGCAATTGAATATATTGAAGGACTTGGAAAAGTTGTAATGGCTGGAGAAATATACGAAGGTGAAGTAGTTAGAATTATGCCATTTGGTGCATTCGTAAATATACTCCCAGGAAAAGATGGAATGGTACACGTTTCAGACATGGCAGAAGGATATGTTGCAGATGCTAATGATGTTGTAACAATTGGTCAAAAAGTTCAAGTCAGAGTTAAAGAAGTTGATGAAATGGGAAGAATTAATCTCTCTATGAGAATGGATCCATCAACTGATAAGCCAAAAGAAGATAGAAGACCTGGCGGAGGGGATAGAGGACATGACAGAGGTGGAAGACCACAAGGTGGAGGATTTAATAGAGGTCCAAGAGAAGGTGGACAAAGAAGTGGTGGTTTTTCAAGAGGTCCAAGAACTGGTGGATTCCGAGACACAAGAGGAAATGCAGATAGACCACAATCAGAAGGAAGATCGTCTGGCCCACACTTCCCAACTTCAAGATATTTCCAAAC
>CAZGHY010000219.1:0-1043 GCA_964526015.1 uncultured Gammaproteobacteria bacterium | reverse complement strand
CACCAGCTCAAGATCAACTTATACCAAAATGTTGTTGATATTGCTTTTGTAGGCACAAAGCGAGTTTTTGGGGGTCGTATTCACTACTTTCTTGCAACACAGAACCTACAGTAATTCCATTAATTATTTTAATTTTACTTTTAAAATCTTTTGGGATATACACAAATCCCAAGTTAGTATTGTTGTTAACTTTTTTAATAATTTTACCCACACCGGGTCTCCATTGTACTTTTTCATTTGTTATACCAGATGGACAAATGAGAACATCAAAACCTAGTTTTAACTTATCCACTGTGCAATCAACTATTTGGTCCTTTTGCAAGGCATTCTTGTAAACCCCAAGTAAATTTCCCAACCAAAGCATTAATTCTATTTTTGCTACATCGGCTGGGTCATCACTCCAGCTGGCTTTGTTGGGAGAGTAGGTTTCAATGGTTTTAAAACCAAACGGTTTAATAAAATTAGCAAACAAGGCATCAACGACGATATTTACATTTGGAACGCTTTTACGAATCTCAAACACTGCAGGATACAACCTAAGAGCATTAGGATGGTTAGACATAAAAAGGGTCGGTCCTTCAATTGTCATATGCACGGGGATTATACTCCTAGTTTAGGCCAGTATTCAAAAATAGGATATAATTCCTTTTAGATATGAGTGAAATAAACACTATACTTGGAGAAATAAATCAAGCATTTACATCACTTAACGACGATGAGGCATCACTTGCTACAATATTAAGCGAACGAAGAATAAATAGTGGTGACGAGGGAGCTCAAAAAATTATGTACGACATGACAAATAAATTAGAACCAGATCAAAAATCGCCGGCAGTTGGTTTGCTTGCTGGATTGATTGGAAGAAAAAAACTTATTGAAGATACAAAAAGAAGAAGATGATTACAAAATCTGAATTCCTCCTATTTTTAAAAGCTCCAATGCATCTGTGGGCAAAGGTGAATGACAAGTTAGAAAAGAAAACTCCAAGTATCTATGAACAACATTTAATGAAGCAGGGTTATGAAGTAGAAAAACTTGCTCAT
>CAZGHY010000218.1:0-1055 GCA_964526015.1 uncultured Gammaproteobacteria bacterium | reverse complement strand
TTTTGTAGGAAGTCCCCGACCTGAATCAAATCAATGTCGCCCGCCGGGCTGTGGGACATGCGGATACCGTTATCATCACGGCCGTTCAGCCGGAGCAAACGGCGCAGCGGGTATTGGGTGAACGTGTCGGCGATGATGTCCGCCAGGGTGTCAACCGCCATATTGAAAAACTGCGACAGGTCGGATGACAAAGACAACGCGCCCACTTTGTCTTGGCCTAACACAAGGAATTGAGCCAGGGCAGCGGTCAAAATTCGTTTTTCGTACCTACTGATTGGTTCGGAAAAGTCTAGCACATTGCCGGGTGATTCAAACTTAAACTCCCACCCGAACGGCAGCACCAGACCGGATTGTTCATCATTGCGGATGTTGCGAACAATCGCCGTCGCCTTGCCCACGTCGCTTGTGGCGTCGTCGTCGGTTGTGTTGGCGTTCTCAGGCAGGGTTATGACAGGGTATCCGCTGCCGTTGCGTTCGTAGGCGATGCCTTCCAGGGCCTTAAAGTTCTTGGCGTAATAGTAGTCTGGCCACGCCGGGCGCAGAATACTCTCGCCCTCTGGACTGCCGTAGTTGCTGCGGATTTTGTAGATAACCATTCGCTCAATATCAATCGGCTCTGGCCAGTCGGTGGGCCATTGCTGGATGCCTGCTAGACCGCCGTCGTCGGCAATGAGCCAGCGCATGAGCGTGCTATGTTTCAATGGCTTAAACTTGCGCCAAAGCAATTGCCCGCCGACCTGCTCATACGTGATGGTAAACATTGACCATCCGTAGAAGATGCACATGAGCGCGTCACTGATATGGTCGCTCCAACTGTGGCGTAAGTTTTCGAGGGCGGCATTGGCAAGCACCAGCCGCTCGTCGTCTTCGCCTTCGTCGCTCTCAAAATACCAGTCAACGGATTTGACGCTCATTTCGATTGCAAAGCGCAGCGCCCCGATAACCGACGAGTTGCGGAGCATCTCGTCAACCGTCTTGGCCTTGTCGCTCATGTTCCATTCGCGCAAATAGTCATCACGCACTTGCCCCCATTTGAGGCTTAGACCAGTTGCGCC
>CAZGHY010000217.1:0-1067 GCA_964526015.1 uncultured Gammaproteobacteria bacterium | reverse complement strand
CCCATTTTTACCGACGACATGAGCCAATTTTAACATGGAAGTATAAATTATAATATATCAATCTAAAATAGATTCTTTGATTATATTTATAAAATCAGTATGAGCATTTGCTCTATTTTGAGGACCATTATTAACTAACTTTATATTTTTATTTCTTTCCATTGATTCAACAAAATCAGACATTGTTTGAAGTCGTTGTTTGATAACTTCTTCAGGTTCACCTCTTTCTTCCATATTAGCTCTAGTCTGTTCAAGTGTAGTTTCAACACCGATCCAAGCAGTAAGATCAATTCCGACTTTCTTTTTAAGTTCAGAGGGAAATGATTTCTGTTTACTTGGATTAAGTTCGAGAATTACCATTCCTCCGACCGATTGCGCATGATCTAATGCACTTTCAATCTCATCGGTCTGGTAACCATACCTTACTTTGTTGACATGATCACCAACAAGTTTACCTTGTCGCTGCAACTTATCGTACTCTTGAGGACTAACGCATATTTTAGTTTCAACCGCACCTCTGTGCTCTCTTTCAGTTACCATTTGGACATTAAAAGTTTGAATTCCTTCATTTGAAAAATACTCTATAGCCTTTTGGGTTAGATAATCCTTGCCTGCACCTGAAGGACCGGAAATACCAATTATGGCAGTTTTCTTTGACAATACTTCCTTTATTCTATCGATTTCATTTGGTCTATTCTTCAGTTCCATATGGGTATTTTAACATAAATTAATTCTATTTTTAATATCTATTTGTTTTTTGTCAACAGACACAAGATTTCAGGATTCTCCCCTTTTTATCTCTTTCTAAAATTTCCCTTTCTTTGTTTGGTTTTGGAATATTAACCTTGAAGACGAAATCAAAACTCATCAAATGATTCTTAAAATTATAAGTTGGGACAGTGAAATGGGCATCCCTACTTTAAGAGATGACATGAATGTATTTTAACACAGAAATAACCAAAAAAAGTTTTGGCGGTGTGAATGCCAAAACAATTTTAAAATCTAAAAGTTGGTATTAAAGTTTTGCTTTGATACCTTTTTTATAACCTTCTAGGTTGGATCTCAAC
>CAZGHY010000216.1:0-1077 GCA_964526015.1 uncultured Gammaproteobacteria bacterium | reverse complement strand
ACTGGTGGGCGGCCGTCATCCGCAGGTGGCATACTATGGCTGATCAGTCTAGCGTCCAGATAACGACAACCCCGCCAGACCTGCTACAACGCATGGAGCGATACCCGCGCCAACTTGACGGCGTGATGCAAGAGGCGGCGAAGGCGTCGCTGCTAGTCATTCAGGAAAACGTGCCGGCCTACCCGCAGCAGAAGCCAGACAGTCAATACACCCGCACCGGCTATCTTGGCCGGTCAATGGGCGCTGGTCAATCTGGTGGCGCAATCGGGCAGCCAGACATATACGTCGTTAAAAAGGTTGGCGAGGCCAGCTATGAGGGCGAGTTTGGCAGCCGCGCCGACTACGCGCCGCAGGTTATCGGCGAGCAATCGCAGAAAGCGTTCTTTAAGGAGCGGGGTTGGTGGACGACAAAAACGATAGCGCAAAAGGCGACGGAAAAGGTCAACAAAGTGTACCAGATGGCTGCCGAGAAAATGGTGGCATGGCTGGACGGGAAGAGCGCATGATTGACACATTCGAGGCCACGCCCACGCAGAAGGCGGCGGAAATTGCCGTCAAGCTGGAGCGCGGTGGGGCGATGACCACCCGCGAGATTGCCGAATGTTACGGCATGACCTGGCAGGGCGCGCACGTCATGATGAACAACATAGCCGGGCGCTTGCCGATTGTAAAAGACGATAGCGGGCGGTGGAGAAAATTCGGCAATGAGTGATTATTCTAACCGCGAATTTTTGCTCTGTAAACTTGCACACGGTTCACTGATGGCCCTGGACGCGCTCGGTATCGAGACGCGGTACGCCAAAGAGCTTCAGATAATCTACGCTGGACCTGGCCATCGTTTGTGGTTATCGGCCAGATTGCTGTTAGGGCTTAGTGACGACGAGGCCATGATGATACACAAAGAGCGCAGTCGTTTAACGGCCGTTCTTGCTTAATTGACCCGTCGCCCGTTTAACCAATATCATACATCTCATGTGTTACCCTAAAGCTAGAGACCCTACATCTCTAGCTTTTTTCGTTGGTGACTATGGACACAATAACCCTGATTGATGAGTATGTAGCAGTAACGCCAGGCGA
>CAZGHY010000215.1:0-1080 GCA_964526015.1 uncultured Gammaproteobacteria bacterium | reverse complement strand
GCGCGTTTACATGGCCGTATGAGTTCTGGACAACAGACGGCAAGCGCAAGATTGCAGCAGGACATTTTGAATCTGACGACGAGGCCGCGCTATGGTTTGCGAACAAATACCCGTCAGAGTTTAGCGCAGGCGCAGAAATGCGACGATTCGACTAGCCCGCGCCGTGACGGTTTCACGGATAGCACACCGATAGGATGGCACAATGTCAAATGCTGACATCAAGGTGATAAAAGAAGCGGCTAGAGCATTGGCTAAGTCGTCTAGTAAAAGAATGTTGTTTGCGAATCTATTATACTTGTGGGACTTTTTCATAGCCCATCCGCCTAAAGATTTGCCGGACAATCTCAAGAAGTAGCCGCCACCCTGCCCGCCGTTTGCCGCTTGACAGCGGCGGGCGATGTGGTGTATATTTGTTATGCGGCGTGAGAGCGTCGTGCGGTGTGGAAGCCGCCGAATGTTCGGACACAAAAGGCGCTTGAGTGGTGCGCCTGTGATGTGCTATTGCGGTGTCCGACCGCACTTCCACAGCACAGGCACAGGCAAACCACTGAGGCGCTTTTTGTTATCTAGGAGCCGTCAATGCGAACATGGATCAAACTGTACACCGAGATACTACACGACCCAAAAATGCACGCGCTATCCGACAAGCAATTCCGGGCGTGTGTAAACCTATTTGCGCTTGCCGGCTACACCGACAATGAAGGCGAAATCGGCACGCTGGACGATGTAAAATTCCACCTCCGCTTACCGCTTCGTGACGCTCAGGCCATCGTAAATCACCTCGAAAGTGTTGGCATACTGCAATTTGACGGCTCAAAATACACCGTGACAGCATTTTACAAGCGAAACGGCACAAGCCCGTCACAGTCGAACGACAGAGTTTTACAGCGAGTGAAGTCATATCGGGCTAGAAAACAAGGTGATTCTGAAATCAGTAACGACGGTGTAACGCCGTTACACTCAGAGCGTAACGAGAGTGTAACAACACTAGATAAGAATAGAATAGATAAGAATATAGAAGCAAGCGCGGACAAGCCGCGCCAAGTCTCAAAACCAAAAGCCGAACGCGCACCCGATGAA
>CAZGHY010000214.1:0-1093 GCA_964526015.1 uncultured Gammaproteobacteria bacterium | reverse complement strand
GTCGAGACGGAGCTAATCGTCCGGCCGCACGCCGAAATAGTTATCAACGGAAATTTTGACCACTGGCAGCGCGGCACGTCGGCGCGCACCAACACCACGACCTATAGCACTGACACCAGCTACGCGGCTGACCGATTTTTTGCTCTGCCGTCTGGGGCCAGCATCACCACCCAGCGCAGCACGACCGTCCCGAACTCAAAGGCGCAATACTCGGCGCTGCTGACCGGCGCCAGCAGCGTTACCACGGTTGACTACGGGCAGCGGGTCAGATCGGCGCTCGTTGCGGCGATGGCGTACCAGAGCCTCGTGTTCTCCTGCTACGTGCGCAACGTCTCGGGGGCGGCGTTCACGCCTAACCTCAGAATCGGCACGCCTGGCAGCGCCGACAGCTTCGGGACCGTCACGAATAGGCTCGACCAGGCGCTCCAGTCGTGCGCCGACTCGGCCTGGACCCGTGTGTATCACGTGTTCGACCCGAGCGCCTACACCAACCTCGCCAACGGCATGGAGGTGTGTCTGCGGATACCGTCTGGCTCGCTGGTCAGCGGCGACACGGTCTATATCTCGCAGTTCTCGCTGCACCCTGGGGCGGCACTGGCCGCCTACGCCGCTCCAGACCCAGATACCGAGTTCGACCGCTGCGCGGCGTACTACCAGCGGTTTGGCCCTGACGCAGGCGCACAGTTAGCAGCGGCGACCGGCTACGCCTTCAGCACGACGCTGGGAATATTTTTCCAGCCGTACCGCCGAATCATGTGGAAAATCCCCACCACCGTAGCGTTGTCCGACGTGACCCACTTTACGATGCCGCCGACAGGCGCAACGATCACCAGCATGACCGCGCAGCCTGCTAACCACGCGGCGCGGCTTGACGTGTCAGCCAGCGGCGGGGGGCTGACCGCTAATCAGGCGCTCAACCTCCAGATGCAGAGCGCGTCAGCGTATATCGAGATCCGAGCGGAGTTGTGACCGTGAGCTACCAGATTGCTCGGGGTGGGCACGGGGTCGTGCGTGACGGGCGCGAGTACGTGCACGATGACCCCGCTAGTCCTGACTGGCAGGCGTATCAGCGATGGGTGGCCGCCGGCAACAC
>CAZGHY010000213.1:0-1095 GCA_964526015.1 uncultured Gammaproteobacteria bacterium | reverse complement strand
TCTTTTGTTTTCCAGTTGAAAATGGGAGAGTGGTTTGTACATTTACACCAGTCTTTTTTACGTTTAAATGAAGCTCCATTGTTCCGTCAAATTTTGAATAGGTACTTTCTTTAACTGCTTTTATTGCATCTTCAAGCTTGTAAAGAGTAGCCTTAGATATCTTTGATTTTGATTCTAAATATTTCTTTCCTCTTGTGGTAACTGTAACTACTTTGTTTATTCTTTTTGGAGCTTCCACTTCTTCAACTTCGATAGTAGCTGGAGTTTCTTCAATTTTTTCTTCAACTTTTGGTTCACTTTTTGCCATCATTGCAGCTTTTTTAGCTTTTTTCTCTGCATATTCTTCTGCAGAAGTCTTTTTGATTTCTGAAGCCCCTGATAATACTGCTGTTTTTGTTTTTCCCATGGTTAAATAATTACCAATAATTACAAATAAATACAAATAAATACAAATTTTCAATTGGGCATTTGATATTGGTAGTACTAGTGTTCATTTTTGTTTATTCAACCTTGATTCCCATTGATCTTGCTGTTCCTGCAACGATTTTAACTGCTTGATCCAAATCTTTTGTATTTAAGTCATCCATCTTTTCTTTTGCAACTTCCTCAGCTTGTGCTCTTGTCATAGTTGCTAAGGTTGCTCTTCCTGCTGTTCCTGATCCTTTTTCAAGGCCCAATACTTTTTTGATCATGACTGACATTGGAGCTTTTTTAATTATGAAATCAAAACTTCTGTCTTCGTAGACAGTAATAACTGCTGGGACTACTTGTCCTCTCATATCTTTGGTCTTGTCGTTATATGCTTTGACGAAGTCCATGATGGCAATACCATGCTGACCAAGAGCAGTACCAACTGGTGGTGCAGGAGTTGCCTCAGCACCTTTAAGGTTTATTTTAACTATTACTTTGATTTTCTTTGCCATAAATTCGATATTAAGTGATTAAGATATAAAGATATTAAGTGAAGAAAACTGACGCTTCGACTTAAAGTCTCCCTCAAACAAGTTCGAGGTAAGTGTAGTATAACTTAGATCTTTTGTATTTGCAAAAAGTCTAATTCTACAGGTGTTTCTCTTCCAAAGATTGAGACAAGTA
>CAZGHY010000212.1:0-1149 GCA_964526015.1 uncultured Gammaproteobacteria bacterium | reverse complement strand
GAACAAGTATTAGCATGATATTTCTCAATTATAAGCAAAGCTTGAAACTCAAAAATGATATTTTTGAATTATAAAACATATGAAAGCGGAATGGGTGACATGGCTATTGCTATGTCAAAAATTGTGGAAGAAGTATCTATTTCGACTGGTGTTAAAGTTGTTCCTGTTGTTCAAACAGCAGATATTAGAGAGGTCGTATCTAATATTTCTATTGAAGTATGGTCACAAAAAATTGACCCAGTCAAATATGGTGCTCATACAGGCAGTATCCTTCCAGAGTCTGTACTTGAAGATGGGGCCAGAGGAACATTTCTAAATCATTCTGAGAATAGATTTTTTGATTTCGAAACTTTAACTAAAGCACATGATAGAGCAAGGGAAGTTGGTTTAAAGACATTAATTTTTGCAAAAGATATAGAGGAACTTGCAAAAGTTGCTAGATTAAAACCTGACTACATTTCATATGAACCACCTGCTTTAATAGGCAGTAAAGATAAGTCTGTTGCTACTACAGAACCAGAAATTATTTCTCAAGCTGTTGAAATATCTAAAAAGGAGAACATTCCGCTTATAGTTGGAGCAGGTGTGCACTCCGCAGATGATGTAAGAATATCTATAGAACTTGGGGCAGTGGGAATTGCTGTTGCAAGTGATGTAATGATGGCGGATAATCCAAAGCAGGAACTTTTAGATTTGGTAGAAGGGTTTACAGATAGATAATTAGAAATATAAATGTTCACATATAAGATATGATAAAAATATTTCTTGGGGCAGATCATAGGGGTTATGAATTAAAAGAAAAAATAGCTACATGGCTATTTGATTTAAATTATGATTTTGAAGATATGGGAGCAGACCACCTTGATCCAGCTGATGACTATCCTAAATATGCAGAGAGGGTTGCTTCAATGGTTGCAAAAAGACCACATTCAAAAGGAGTTCTCCTTTGTGGAAGTGGTGTGGGTGTTGAGGTTGTTGCAAACAAATTTGATGGGATAAGGGCTTCAGTTGGAAAAAATGTTTTACAAGTTAAAGCAGGGAGAAGAGATGATGACATGAATGTTTTAGTTATTGCCTCAGACTTTACAGACGTTAAAGAGGCAAGAGGTATGTTAATTGCATTCCTAGAAACAAAATATGAAGAAAATG
>CAZGHY010000211.1:0-1156 GCA_964526015.1 uncultured Gammaproteobacteria bacterium | reverse complement strand
ATCGCCGAACGACTGCAGTCCGAGATCGAGGCCCGCATGGCACGGACCGAGATGATCGCCGACAAGGTCGCCGGCCAGCCCGCCAGCAGCGACACCCAGCAGGAATCACACATGGCGCTCAACAGCGTCGCCATCGAACAGTCCGTGGCCGCCGCCCTCGGCGCCACCGTCCACACCCCGAACCACTGAAGGAGAACCCCATGCTCAATCACCCAGGCTTCAACGACCACCGTGCCCACATCGAGATCGTCCGGCACCTCGACGCCGTCGACGTCCCCGTGCCCGACGACATCCGATACGCCTGCGACGTCGACGCGGCCCTCGCAGCGGTCGCACGACCCGACCCGGCCAGCGACCTCCGTGCCGCCGTCGCCCGACGGGACACCCCGGCCAAGGTCGCAGCCGGCATCGGCAAGGCCGCCGCAGCCCTCGCCGCCGCCGACAAGGTGGAACAGGCCCGTGTCGAACTCAGCGGTGACCTCGACCGGATCGCCCGCCGAGCCCTCCACGACCACGGCGACGAGATCATCGCCGAGATGCGCCCCACGTTCGACGCTGCCCTCGGCGCAGCCCACGCCGCCATCGAGGTCCTCGGACCCGACGCTCCCAGCTCCGACCTGCTCGCCCGACCGAAGCTCCGAGCGATGTGGCACGACGTCGAGGAAGCCCGCCGCCGCCTCGACGCCGTCCTCGTCGTCGTCACCGACCTGGCCGACTGCGGCTACCGACCGACCAGCGACCACCGCCTCGCGATGTACGTCGCACGCCCGGCCGACCTCGAGACGATCCCGCACAAGCTGTGGGCCGCCATCACCCAGGGCTACACGGTGCAGCTCAACACCGTCGCCGAGGCGAACCGGATCACCGCAGCACGAGACAAGGCCGTCGCCGACCTCGCCGCACGACGAGAGGAACGCAAGCAGCGCGACCGTCGGGAGTCACCGATGGCCCGGGCGTTCCGGCGAGCCGACGAGCTCGCCCGGGAGGCAGCGGCCACTGGTGGACCCCAGGACGCAGCGTGACCACCACCCACACCCCTGGGGGACCCCCTCCCCCCGGCCCCACCACTGCAGACCTGCGAAACGAGCCGCTGCGGCTGTGTGCACTGCCCCTCAGGAGGTTCTCCGATGACGACTGACACCCCCACACCGAAGGG
>CAZGHY010000210.1:0-1164 GCA_964526015.1 uncultured Gammaproteobacteria bacterium | reverse complement strand
GAGATTGAAGGTGAAGATGGAGAACTTAGAAAAATTGTATATGTTGCAAAATTAGTGAAAAAGACTAATCTTGAGAAATAACTAGGGGTGACATATCTTCAGACTTTTGAGAATTTTCCTTTGTAATAGACAGGTCGGGGGTTTGCAGGGCTGGAGGGAATCGGACCCCCGATAGAGGATTTGGAGTCCCCTGTTATACCACTTAACTACAGCCCTAAGTTAAACTAATGGATATTATACCAAACAAATAAGAAAGTTACTTAAGCTTTGAGGATTCTTTGTGAAGTGTCTGCTTTTTGCAAACTTGGCACCATTTTTTAAGTTCTAATTTTCCTTTGCCTTTTGTATCCATATTAACCTTATTCCTATCTGTCACATAATTTTGTGATTTACAGGTAGGACAGATCATTGCTACTATTTCTCTTGCACCTTTTTTTGCCATATGATTATTCTAACATTAAGATATCACTCAATCCAGCCTCAATTTTGAAGCTAAATAGGAAAGTTGAGCCTGAGGAGGGAATTGAACCCTCTACTTCTTTCTTACCAAGAAAGCGTTCTGCCGATGAACTACTCAGGCTTATTAATACAGTGCTATTATATATTATGGACAAAGTAATTTCTTCACTAATTGCATTTTTAATTGCGCTTGTACCAACATCTTTTATTTTAAATACCCCTATTGCTAACAACCAAACTACTATTATTTTTACAGGTGATGTAATGCTTGGGCGTTCTGTAATGGGTTCGGCTCTAGATAACAACGATAATTTATACCCTTTTAGAAAAACTTCAGAATTTCTAAAAAATGCTGACATAACAATGGTTAATTTAGAAAATCCAATTGTAAAAGATTGTGCTAGGGTTTCTGGAGGATTTAAGTTTTGCACAAGCCCTGATGTTGCAAAAGGTTTATCTTTTTCTGGAATTGATATCGTTTCTCTTTCAAATAATCACTCGGCTAATTATGGACAGTCAGGACTTAGTGAAACTAAAAAATATTTGGATGAATTGGGAATAAAGTATGTAAATGGTTCAAATTTAGAAATTATAGAAAAGAACGGCACAAAATTTGGTTTTTTGGCATTTGATTACACAATTTCAAAAAATAATTTAGACCATGATATAGAGCTAATTAAGACGTCGGACCCACAAATAGATAAA
>CAZGHY010000209.1:0-1180 GCA_964526015.1 uncultured Gammaproteobacteria bacterium | reverse complement strand
TTTCTTTTTATCGAATATATAAAAAGAGGAATGGTAAGTAATGCATATAATAACCAAGTAATTGCAGATACTCCTGAAGTTTGTTTTTGAACGTAAATTATGTGTAACTGATCTATTGTGGTAAATGGTAAAACAACTGCACAGATATTTGTAATGTAATCTAGTCTATCATCAACACCGTTTTTGTTTTTGTCTGTGTCTTTTTTGTAATTTAACATGATGGCAGAAGTTTTAAGTTAGCTTTGCGGGATCGACGAGACTCGAACTCGCAACCTCTTCCGTGCAATTAATCTCTAAGTTTCCTTAAAGCTTGGACTATCTCATCAACCACTTGGGTTGTCAGGTATATAGTCTCTACACATTTACGCTGTCTCTAACGAGAAAACGATTTAGCTCGGGATTACCATTTTAAAGGTTTCCCCGAATTAGCCTGATTTTACATTTCAATATTGCTACAGAAAGCTGCCATACTAGACAGGGAAGCGCTCTAACCAATTGAGCTACGACCCCGCAAAGCCAACTTGTTAACCAATTTTACAATAAAAATGACTTTGACGCTACCAATAATAATCCTTTGCAAAAATAATACCTTTTGTTTGATTGATCTTTGGTCTCTCAAGTCTAATTGTCAATTTTCTCTTTCCTCCAAATATCTCTAAAGGGAAATAACAAAGTTTATCAATTAGTGGAATATACACGACCAAAGCGTCAACTTCTGTTGCTTTGTATTCGAAGTGCTCTTTTAATCTATTTTCATAGTCAAGTTTCACAACAATGGCGCCTTGGCTGTTTGATGACTTTCCATTTCCATATTTAACCTGTACTCGTATTAATTTGTCATGGTTATCAATGATCAGATCGTATCGAGAGTCGTAGAGGGGCCTACTTGGTATGTATCCTAGTTCGAATGCTCGCAATTCAGCTTTACTAACTGCTAGTTGACCTTTGATATTTGTTGTAATGATCACAATTTAATAATAGCCTAAATACATACCTAGTGCAAGCTATACACCTGAGTTCGAGTCTCGTTAGGCCCGCATTACAAATTAGGCACGAAAAGTATATCTAAACATATCATTCCATCATTTATGTTAATTATTTTAGAACTGGAGTATAATCATTTTTATGTCGTCAGAAAGATTTCTAATTAGATCAGCAGTTTATTTAATATTGCTTAAAG
>CAZGHY010000208.1:0-1193 GCA_964526015.1 uncultured Gammaproteobacteria bacterium | reverse complement strand
CCACTTGTGCCCACGCTGCCAAGTCAGCAAGCGAAAGTGAAGAGACAGCGATGGCCTTCCTCCTCGCCCTCCTTCCGGTGATTACCCTCACCTTCTTTGGACAAGTCGGTCTCTTGTAAGAGTCCCGCTCCCAAACCAAAACCCCCAAGCCTCTGGCTCGGGGGTTTCTTTTTGCTGTATCATTTGTTACTTCTTGCGACCGGCTTTGGTCCGATCCGTTTCAGTCAAAAGTTGCTTGCGGAGACGTACGGAGTGTGGGGTCACCTCGAGATACTCATCAACGAGCATAATTTCGAGACCGCGTTCAATAGTCAATTCAATTGGAGGTACCAACTTGATAGCCTCGTCCGCCCCAGAGGAACGCATGTTACTCATGGCTTTCCCCTTGATGGGGTTCACAGCCATGTCGGTCCCTTTGGTGACGTTTCCAACGACCATACCCTCGTAGACTTCTGTTGAAGGAGCAATATAGAGGAGGCCCCGCTCCTGGAGATTGTTGAGCGAAAAGGCGAGCGCCTTGCCAGTCGCCATCGATACCATCGAGCCTTCATCGCGTTTCTTAATTTCACCTGCGTACGGTCGGAACCCAAGCACTCGAGAATAGAGCGTCCCTTCTCCACGCGTATCCACCATGAATTCTCCTCGATAGCCGAGCAGTCCTCGAGTCGGTACCTCAAAGATAAGACGGGTATAGCCGCCAGATCCTTCTTTCATTTCCATCATGATTCCCTTGCGTTTGCCCATCTTCTCAATAACAGTTCCAGAAACTTCCATTGGACACTCAACCGTTACTTCTTCAAATGGTTCAGACTTGACCCCGTCAACCTCCTTGATGATAACTTGAGGCTGGGAGACCTGAACTTCATAACCTTCGCGACGCATGTTCTCAAGGAGAATAGCGACATGGAGCTCACCCCGACCATAGACCTTGTACGAACCATCAAAGAAATCGATTTTCAAGCCGACGTTGATTTCCAATTCCTTCTCCAGACGCTCCCGGAGCTGTTTGTTGGTTACGTATTTTCCTTCGCGTCCAGCAAACGGTGAGTCATTCACGAGAAAGTTGAGCGAAATAGTCGGTTCATCGATAGCAATCTCTGGAAGGAGCTCCTCTTCAGGCGTCGTACTGATAGTATCACCGATTTCAATATTGGGCAGTCCGGCAATCATGGCGATGTCTCCTGCCTGAACCT
>CAZGHY010000207.1:0-1194 GCA_964526015.1 uncultured Gammaproteobacteria bacterium | reverse complement strand
TTGGTTTACACTACTGAACGCTTCTTAATTCCAATCGTCTGGGAAATCTTCGTTCGGTTCTGCGCCCTGTTCGTAATTTACGGGCGGTGCTTCGCTTGGAAAATCTAATTTAATCGGGTCTGAAAATCTACCTGCACCATCCGATCCGCCCCAATCCGGCATTTCATCCACATTTGACGCTGGTGCGCGTTGTGGCGTTGACATAGCCGCTACGCGGGCTTCATGTTCGGCGGCATCGCTAGGCGTTGCTTTAAGGTTTCCGCGCACATCGGAAGCGGTTACGCCCGTTCCAGTTTCCTTGTTGAAATATTGGAAGCCGCCCTTTACTTTGGTTTCGTATAGGTGTTTCACCATCTCTTTGATTTCGTCGGGCTGATTTCCACCACCGGAAAAGTTAACGGCTTCGCCACAAATCCACGAATTATAGGAAAATGGAACGGCGCTACCGGATTCAATCAGTTTCCTTTGAAGTCCAACCAGGGGCTTATCCCAAAATTCCATTTCTGCGCGGTCGTCGTATTCGTCATCACCTTTTGAGTTCACGAACTTGACCGGCTCAATTCCTTTTTGCTTGCGCAGGTTCCAGTAGTTGTGTTCAACGTCTTTGCTGAGTGAATAGAGTGGTGCAACACCCTCAAAATTTAGTGAGGTGTTCCAAATCGCTTTGCCGTCTGTTCCGGTTACGGCCTTGCCGTCTGTCTTCTTTTTCCACACCCCATAGGTCAATGTAATTTGGTCGGTGAGGGCAGCCCCTTTCATGCCGCAAAGGTGGTTCATTACGTTTCTGAGCGAGAAGCCATCGAAAGGCATGGAAAGGATGTCAATATCGCCGTCAATGGTCTGAAAGGCAAGGGTGAGCGTAGTTTTGGTCTTGCCGTTAAACTCAATGAAGTTCTTGTCAATCCAAACCAGTTTGCCCGTAATCTTTTCACAATCCACAGCCCAAAAGTCCCATTTCACCATTTTGTTTTCTCCAAAGTAGTGCTTTGCGCCTTTGGTGGTCTGTGGGCATTTGCATTGAAAAACGCCGTACTTGTCGCCATTCTCCTTTTCGCGGAGCGCGGGCGACCATCTGAAAATTTGATTCATTTTATTGAAAATTAAGTTGATGAAAAAATCATTTTATTCTTTTCCGGTTCGTGGCGTGTATCCGTTGTCAAAGTCCCGGCGGTCGGTAGGCTGCGGGTTTCCGCC
>CAZGHY010000206.1:0-1200 GCA_964526015.1 uncultured Gammaproteobacteria bacterium | reverse complement strand
CATAATCTTACAGACTGGGTTCAACTCCCAGCTCCGCAACAAGAAGTAAAAACCGCCAAAAATGGCGGTTTTTTAATGTGTCTTAATCATTTAAAGAGACTCAACCACTTTTGAAAATTTGATTTTGGAATATTCTCCTCTTCAACTGGCATCTGTGGCGCAAGCTTTTTAACAATTTCAGGCTCTGGGAGCACCAATACTATCTCTCCAGCTTTAACTAGACCCATTTTATCTCTGTACTGCTTTTCAATAAAAAGATCACTTTTCATTATTTTAAGCTGATCCTCAAGTCTATTATTCTCTTCTTCGGCCTTAGTAATTTTTAACTTAGTTTTCTCAATAACTGAATCACCAATTTTTATCCTTTTTAGGCTTTTTGCGAAAGATGAGATCAAGAATATAAAGACTAGAACCGAAACTATTAACCCCATAATATTGACTAACTTTGAATTCATTGTATAATACCTCTTTAGATTATGACACAAAATACAATCAAAAGTTTGGTTCCAGCTTTTACCTCTAGCTTAAAAGATAAAGGTAGATCTCCAGCAACAATTTTGGCATACAGATCAGACCTTGAGCAAATGTTAAGTTTTTTGACAAAGAACTCTATCGCAACACCAGAACAAGTAAAAACAAAAGATCTTGACACCTTTCGAGATGTTTTACTTGCTCAAAAGTTTACACCCAAATCAGTATCAAGAAAATTGAATGCGGTTAAAACATTTTTCAGATGGATGGTTGAAAATAATTATTTAGCCTCAGACCTTTCTAAAAGTGTATCTCATCCAAAAGTTGAGAACTCACTTCCTAAATTTTTAACACCTATAGAATACAGAGCACTACGTGATGTTGTTAAATCAGACTCACGTATTTCTGCAATGATTGAATTAATATTACAACTCGGAATAAGAATATCAGAAGTAGCAAATATCAAAATAAAAGATTTAAGTGAAAACAGTTTAAGAATTGAAGGATACGCTACCCAACCTGAAAGAATTATTCCACTAAACAAACCAGCAAAAGATGCACTTGATAAATATATGGCAGATAGACCAAAAATAGATTCTGAATATATTTTTATTAGTAAAACAGGAAAACCATTAGCTGTCAGAAATATTAGAGCTTCGGTCGATAGATTTATTCAAAAAGCAGAACTTCCAAAATATTCTGTAAATGATTTAAGAACAACTTTCATAA
>CAZGHY010000205.1:0-1213 GCA_964526015.1 uncultured Gammaproteobacteria bacterium | reverse complement strand
TTTTTAAGGTTACATCAATTCCACCATCCTTAAATTGGGATGAAACCTCAATTGGTTACAATGCCTATTCAATTTTAAAAACAGGTAGAGACGAATGGGGCGAGTTTATGCCAGTCCACTTTAAATCTTTTGGTGAATATAAATTACCTGCTCAAGTTTACGCCAGTATTCCTGGCGTTGCAATATTCGGGCTCAATGAATTTGGAGTTAGAATAACTCCAGTTATTTACGGTACCTTAACCGTTTTGTTATTGTATTTTCTGGTCTTGGAGACGTTAAAGAGAAAAGATGTTGCTTTACTCTCAGCCTTTTTGCTTGCAGTTTCACCGTGGCACATTCAATTAACAAGAGGATCATTTGAATCGTCTTTTTCTCTATTTTGGTTTGTAATGGCTGTTTGGTTTTTGGTTAAAGGTTTGAAAAAGCCTATGTGGATTGTTGCATCAATGGTACCGTTTGTAATTTCTATTTATACATACAATACTGCAAGAGTTTTTACCCCTATGTTTTTGTTTGTCTTTTATCTAATCAATGCAAAGTTTATTCTCAAAAACTTTAAATATACATTTTTAGGCTTTGTAACATTTGTGGTATTAGCGCTACCAATTGTTCCGTTTGTTTTGTCGGGTGGTGCTTCTGCAAGGTATAAATTGGTAAGTATTACAGATGATAAAGGTTTAATACCAAGAATTGAGGAGAGAAGAAATTTATCTACGCTTCCGCCATTTTTAACGAAGTTAATACACAACAGATATACATATAATACTTTTTATTTCACCAAGAATTATGTGGCTCATTTTACTCCTGACTTCTTGTTTATAAATGGAGCAGGACATAGACAACATCATGTTCAAGGGGTTGGTCAGCTGTATTGGATTCAGGCTCCGTTTTTACTATACGGGTTGTACTTATTAATTAAGAGTAAAGATGTGTCCTTAAGAGTCTTACTGCCTTGGTTATTCTTGGCATTTGTTCCAGTATCAATGACTAATGATAGTATTCCAAATGCACTACGTACCTTAATTGCAGTTCCTGTTTATCAAATACTTACCGCAATTGGTTTCTTTGGGGTTTGGCAAATTGTTAAAGGAAAAAAACAAAAGATGGCTTTATTGTTAAGTGTCATATTATTATTTGCCATCAACTTTTATATCTTCTTAAATAATCTGTATGTTCTTTATCCTGTACGTTATTCTAGGGACTGGCAGTATGG
>CAZGHY010000204.1:0-1241 GCA_964526015.1 uncultured Gammaproteobacteria bacterium | reverse complement strand
GGCGCAGGCATGACCCCGGCAGCAGATGGCAGCCGGTGGAAGAAATTATAGAGGATGACACATGGGAACTAGACGACAACTAACGCAGGATGTAGGCGCAACTGGTCTGAGCCTCAAATGGGGGCAAGTGCGAGATGACTATTTGCGCGAATGGAACATGAGCGATAAGGCGAAGACGGTCGACGAGATGCTCCGCAATTCGTCGGTTATCGGGGCGCTGCGCTTTGCAATCGAAATGAGCGTCAAATCCGTTGACTGGTATTTTGAAAGCGACGAAGGCGAAGACGACGAACGGCTGGTGCTTGCCAATGCCGCCCTCGAAAACTTACGCCACAGTTGGAGCGACCACATCAGCGACGCGCTCATGTGCATCTTTTACGGCTGGTCAATGTTCACCATCACCTATGAGCAAGTCGGCGGGCAACTGCTTTGGCGCAAGTTTAAGCCGTTGAAACACAGCACGCTCATGCGCTGGCTTATTGCCGACGACGGCGGGCTGGCTGGTATCCAGCAATGGCCTACCGACTGGCCAGAGCCAATTGATATAGAGCGGATGGTTATCTACAAAATCCGCAGCAACTACGGAAGCCCGGAGGGCGAGAGTATTCTCCGCCCGGCATGGCCGGATTATTATTACGCCAAAAACTTTAAGGCTCTGGAAGGCATCGCCTACGAACGAAATGGCAGCGGCTATCCGGTCATAACCCTGCCTGAGAATGCCAATACAACCGACGACGACGCCACGAGCGATGTTGGCAAGGCGACGGCGATTGTTCGCAACATTCGCAATGACGAACAATCCGGGCTGGTATTGCCCTTCGGGTGGGATTTTAAGTTTGAATCACCGGGCAACGTGCTTGACTTTTCCGAACCCATCAGCCGGTACGAAAAGCGGATTTTAACCGCCGCCCTGGCTCAGTTTCTTGTGCTAGGCCAAGACAAAGTGGGCGCGTTGTCTTTGTCCTCCGACCTGTCACAGTTTTTCAATATGGCGGTTGACACCCTGGCTGACATCATCTCGGACACGTTCACCCAATACCCGCTGCGCCGTTTGCTCCGGCTGAACGGCCGTGATGATAACGGTATCCGCATGGCCCACAGCCCGGCGGGCGACATTGATTTGATTCAGGTCGGGGACTTCCTACAAAAAGTAGGCGGTATGATTAACTTCACCGCTCAGGACGAGGTATGGCTGCGCAGTATCGGCAACATGCCGGAGCGCAGTATTGAGGAAATACAAG
>CAZGHY010000203.1:0-1246 GCA_964526015.1 uncultured Gammaproteobacteria bacterium | reverse complement strand
CAAGTTCAGGTTTAAAAGTGCTTTCTTGACTTATTTGTTGATTGGCAGATTCCATATTTATAATTATACCTTTTTTTATTAAAAAGTTATATAATGGAAGTGTAACCGAGCAGATATGGAAAAGCATGTGAAGTTTCGAAAAAATGAACAAAATGATTTTATTGAAACAGCTATGGTTAAAAGCGGATTAAATATTGATAAACTTGCTCGATTAGTTTCTATCTCCCCTAGGAATTTTAGAGATTGGAGAAATGAAAAACTCTCAATGACATCTTCGGCAGTTAGTATAATCTCGAAAAAATTCAATGTGAACCTTACTGAACAAATAGAAGTGCTTGAAAATAGATGGCAAAGATATAAATCTGAGAAAGGAAAAATTGGAGGATTTGTTTTTAAAAGATTGTACGGAAACCCAGCAACGCCAGAAGGTAGAAGAAAGGGAGGTAAAAGGGCGTTAGAAATATTACGAGAAAAAGGGTTGATACCGCCGGTTAAAACATTTTTGAAGCCGAGAAAATCTGCAAAGCTTGCTGAATTTGTTGGAATAATGCTTGGCGATGGACATATTGGAAAACAACACATAGAGATAACTCTAAATAGCCTTATTGAAGTAAAATATACTAAGTATGTTTTAGAGCTATGCAACGACCTGTTTGGTTCTTTTCCTAAGATGTTCAAGAAAAAAGAATGTAATGCCTTCAGTATTTATTACAATGGGATAAATCTTGTTAAATATCTTAACAGAATTGGTCTGAGCATCGGAAACAAAGTTAAACTACAAGCTTCAGTTCCATTGTGGATTAAACGGAACAAAGAATATGCAAAGGTATGTTGTAGAGGGCTCATAGACACTGACGGTTGTATAGCGATTCACAGATATAATGTTAACGGAAAACAGTATAGATATAAAAAATTAATATTTACCAACCATTCTGCGCCACTTGCTGAATTTGTATACAACACTCTAAGAAATAACGGTCTTAGTCCTAAAATGGTAATTAACTTAGAAAAAAGAAGGGTTTGGCTGTATAATTCAAACGAGGTTCAAAAATATTTGAGAATATTTGGGACAAGCAACGAAAAACTACGTAAGTTTAAAGACGGAGAGTGACTCAGACGGTCAACGAGAACGGTTTGCTAAACCGTGTCCCGCAAGGGACTAGTGGGTTCGACTCCCACACTCTCCGCAAGTGATATAATTGAAAGTTCTGGAAGATGGGCAGGACGGTAATGCGCGAGTCTTGAA
>CAZGHY010000202.1:0-1268 GCA_964526015.1 uncultured Gammaproteobacteria bacterium | reverse complement strand
GCCGGGGCTTCGGGTGTCCTTCCGTGGACTGCACATGCCGGGGGGAAGCCCGGAGAACACACCCTAAACGACAGGAACCCCAGCGCGTGGCCGGGGTTCCGTCCGAAGCGTTTGGGACGCTTCTGGGGTCGTAGCAGACCCTGGGCATAGAGTAACCCACTCGCAGGTCATAAAGCGGTTACACCCAATCCCAGCTTAGCCCGTCAGATGGGCCTTGTTCCTATTCCAGATTTCGACCCGTCCTGTTCGCATTGCGCGAGGCAGATCGGGGGGATGCGGTAACGACAGACCTGGACGCGCTTGACCCTCGATGCTGACGACACACGGATACCTAAGGTGTGACGGCAGACTGCTCCCCGGCAAGGGGGCAGTACGCCTCCGATCAGCCGTTTCCCTTTGTGTTCCGGCAGTAGCAACTACCACGACACTAAGGGGCCACCGACCCGGAAGTGTGTTCTCGATGACATTACGAATGACCGGTTCGGAACCTTGCAGTAAAGACGTCCTCCGCTTGAACGGATTTCGGCGGGGCCGTTGATGCAGTAGTTCCAGAGTCGGCCTGGCTTTCGTCGGCGTATGCGCGGGCCGCTCTGAGTCGGCGGGCGAGTTCTTCTGGGGTGTCCCAAACAGCCATCGCCTTCCACATTACGCCCAACCTTGTCAATTTTCAGCAGGTTACTTCCAAATATCGGAAGAATCTGCTAAGGTTCAGAAACTATGGCAAGGAAACGGAAGCAGCCGAACCGGAAGTTGATTGCGCTTCGGCTCAACAAAGGGCTCACGCCCAACCATGTCGCTTACATGACCGGCCTCACCGGACCAACGGTGCGGCTTGCCGAAGGCGGTCACATCCCTAGCCCACGGGTTCAGTTCGCTTTGGCCGAGTTCTTCGGCGTTGAGGAAGTCATGGACCTGTGGCCGATTGAGACTCAGAAGGAGCTGGCAACGTGGTGAACCTTCGGGGTGAACGGCTGAACCGTGGCTTGTCTGCGGAGGACGCTGCTAACGAGATCGGCATTTCAAAGCAGGTTCTTCTGAATGCTGAGAACCGGCAGAACACGCCGCGTCCTGAGACGGCCAAGAAGATCGCGGATCTTTATGGCTACAAGGTCACGGACATTTGGCCGGTTGAGGATCAGGTGGCTGCGTGATGGCCCCGTTCGTGGATCTCATCGTGTCCGTCATCGGCACCGGCCTGATTGTTGGTGCCGCATGGTCGGTGGTGTGGCTGGTCCGCACCTATCACCGGCCCGTAACTGCTACGCGGG
>CAZGHY010000201.1:0-1273 GCA_964526015.1 uncultured Gammaproteobacteria bacterium | reverse complement strand
TGATTTCATTAGGTAAAAATGGTAAAAAGATAAAGCCTACGTAAGTAGACCTAGATGCGATTATATATATATTTTAGCCTGTGTCAATAAGTAAAATTAACCTTTAAAACTCAAACTTGAAAGAATTAACTCTACATTTTTCCTAAATAATTCATATTCGCTGTTTAAAGTTCCTATGTTGTTCCAAAAACGAATTTCAATATATGAATTAACTTGATCAATTAAATATATTGTTTCACTTACGCCGACAGGCGAAGCGGTCCCTTTCAACTCCTTTGCTACATAAAAACCTTTTTCAGGAAACGATATTTTGATATCAGTTAACAGGTCTTTATTAATCGAACCAGTTTGGACTAATTGCTGTAATGACTCATCAATTTCTCGTACGCTAATATAATATCTGTTTGAATCAGTATTTTTGTTAAAAATTGTAACATCTGATTTTGAACTTTGCGGTTCAACAAAATAATTTTGAGGATATTTAAAATCAATTCTGTTCATATTGTATGTTTTCCAATCTGCAGTTGGGTCAGAATCTATAAATTTAAAGGTGGAAAGGATTTGATTTAACATTTCGCCATCATCAAAAACTACTGTTCTAAATTTAAAGATATATTTATCATTTGAAAAAATTACAACACGAGTTGGTTGTTTTTTATCCAAAACTCCTGAGTACATAACACCTGATACTCCGTGGATATTTATGTTTGATTTGTTATATTCTGACCACCCATAATTTTGAACCATATCAATCTGACCATCTAATGTAGTACCCTTACTTGGAATAGCAGATAAATTAAAGGAGACTGGACTATTGGGTAATACATAAAAATCTAATTCTCCTGAATCTTCAAAATTGTTCGTTTGAGAAGGACTGTTTAGTATCAATTCGTTTGGGTATTTAAATGTAAATTCATATTTTTTACTTTCAAAATTCTTCCAATTATTTTTTGGGTCAGATATTGATTCTGAAGTTGACATATTTTTTTGTTTTGACTCGCTACTCAACACTCGTAGCTCTTCTGCTAGTTTTTGTGTTTGATATGCAAAGAAACCTGCAATTGAAACTGAAAGAAGTAACAAAATAGAAAGAAGTATAGTTAAAAAATTGTTTTGCTTTGGTTGTTCTGGAAGAATTGGTTGATTCTGCGACAAAACTACATTTTCTTGAGCTACTGTTTCCATTGTTTAATTGTACTAACTATCTTAAATACTTATCAATGTTTGCGTTATGTTCTGAAAGCTCTTTAGCAAAATGAATTTTTCCGGAACT
>CAZGHY010000200.1:0-1275 GCA_964526015.1 uncultured Gammaproteobacteria bacterium | reverse complement strand
CACTATGGATATTTTTGAATCATTAGGTGTTCAATTTCATTTTACAACGAACCGAAAAAAATTTTACAGCAAAATATTCTGAAGTGTTGATAGAGTTCTCCTACTCTGAAAACCCAATTGTTTCAATAATTATTCCCGTATATAAGGGTATGCACTATTTAGAAAACTGTTTGAAGTCATTGGTAGTATATAAAGATAAATGTACTTTTGAAGTTATTCTAATTGATGATTGCCCTGATGATAAAACAATAAATAAAATAGCAAATAGTCCAGGATTAATAAAATTATATAATGATACCAACTTAGGATTTTTAAAAACATGCAATCGCGGTGCCGAAATTGCGAGAGGTAAATACTTATGTTTTTTAAATTCAGATACATTAGTAACAAATCAATGGCTGTCTAATCTAATAGCTGCATTAGAAAATGATCCTTCTATTGGTATGATTGGAAGCATGTTGTTGAATGATAATAATACCATTCAGGATGCAGGTTGGACTATGATGAAAAGTGGGTGGGGAGAACCGATTGGTCGTGGACAACCTATAGATGATGGTAGGTATACATATCGTCGGGTCGTTGATTGCGTGACTGGTGCCTGTTTTGTTATTGAAAAAAACTTTTTTACTAACATAGGGATGTTAGATTTAGCCTTCTGCCCAGCTTTTTATGAAGAATTTGATTTAGCTTTTAGAGTACAAAAAGCTGGGAAAAATGTTGTTTATGAACCAAAGAGTAAAGTTGTTCATTTAGGGAGCGCATCATATGGTTTAGCTGAACGAGATAGACTTTCAATTGAGCATCACGATATTTTCGTAAATAGATATAAGGATATTTTAGCAAAGCGTCCTTTAGTAAATAATGATTTTATTTTGAGACATGCTATTTTACAGCAAAAAAGTATCTTGATGATAGATGTATCTATTCCACATATTGACCACCATGCAGGTGATGTCACTATAGATAAATATCTAAATGTATTTATAGAAGAAGGATGGCATATCATATATGCGCCAATAGATGGCAACGCTTCAGATGAAGTTTCTGATTATTATGAACAAAGAGGTGTAGAATTTATACGTTCTCCATATAGTGTAGTTAAATGGTTAGAAGAAAATGGCCAATATATTTCTTATATTTGGATTGCTAGACCGGAAATTGCGAATGAATTGATTCCAATAATAAGGACAAATAGTTTTGCTAAAGTGGTTTATTACACACATGATTTACATTTTTTGCGAATGGAACGAGCTGCTAAATTAAATAATAAAAAAG
>CAZGHY010000199.1:0-1298 GCA_964526015.1 uncultured Gammaproteobacteria bacterium | reverse complement strand
ATGGACAAACCTGCGGTTTCTTCAAGAAGGTAATTCAATGAAATTTTTTGAAATTCTTCCCATTCAACCAGATCTTCATTCCGTTTCTTCATTCTGTCCCATTTTTCCTGAATGGCATCGCTCAGGTTCTTGTGGAACATTTCATTATTGTTAAAAAGATATCGGCTTTTTTGAAGAGCATCAAAGAAATTTGGGTCCTCCAGAAACTCTCTCCAGCTAATAATCGATGTGCCATCCAGAAAATAATGCCCATTTCTTGCAGACCATTCTTGCCCCTGTTTAATGGAGCGGGCGAAGGCTTCTTCCATATCTGCGCATGATTTATCCAGAATATAATTGTAGCGGTGTAAAACATCACCAACCAGAACAACCACATGGCCAAAATGTCTGTGCAACCATTCGGCGATGGCTTCAACTTTTGCACCTTCATGTTGTTCGCTGTTAAGTGATACTTCAAAGCGAACTTTGTCGTACACATGCCAGTCAAAATCCGAGCGACCGCGGATTTTATAGTGGTTTTTAGTAAGCTGAAGAGGATCAGTATTTAACATTTGCTGTGCTTTCACAATCAGGTTCCTCCAAGGTATTCCACATTAGTTCGTACATGCTTCTTAATACATTCGAAACGTCTGGGTTGTTAATCAAAAGTCCTTTGTCACCCATATCCAGAACAGCTTTCGATCCATAGATAACAACAATATATGAGGAGAATAAATTCTCTGGAATCCATCTATATTCCGAATGAGGCCCCATCAGGCAAGAGTCTCCTTTTTTAATCATGGAGCGCATTCCGATTTTGGCACCTCTGATTTCACGAAGCTTTTCCATTAATTCAGGAGAAGAGTCCTCATCGCTCCCGCCAAAGAATAAAACTTCACTATCTTTTTGATTCTTGAGAGTTCTGAGAATGTCATCTGCAATGTCATAAAACCAGTTGTTGCCAGATAATGTCGCCAGTTCTTTTTTGCTGTATTTTACTCCATCTTCGATGAAGTCAATCCCGCCATTTATGAAAGCTTGATACATCGCCTCCAGAACATCTGAAGATCGTGACCTGCCCCCTTCAATATTGTGAACCTGATCATTATTGACACCGGCATGCGTCGCCAAGTCCTTCTGCGTCCATTTAAGAAGGGCTCTTGCGGCTTTTATTTGCTCAACAGAAATGAACATATAAACCTGACTTTTGTTTTCTATAAGAAATTCTATGGAAAATAATAACTCTATTCTTTTAATACAATAAAAACGCAAAATCAACAAAAAATATATTGATTAAGCGGAATAATACGATTATTGTG
>CAZGHY010000198.1:0-1324 GCA_964526015.1 uncultured Gammaproteobacteria bacterium | reverse complement strand
CCGTTTCAAATGCGTTGGTTTACGCTACCGATTATAATAATGCGTGTGAAAAATTAAAACTAGAATACAAAGATTTTGAAATAATACATATAAAAGATTTAGCAATACGATAGTATGACCGTAGATCAAATGATAGATTTACTACCAAGCTATAAAGGCAAAGTAGATATGGACTTATTACTAAGCAAAAGTAATGACTATTCAAGTAATGGAGATATTCTAAGCGTATTTAAAGTAGTGGCTAAAGAACTAAGCACAACACCCGAAACGGTAATTAAGATACTTATTGAGGTAAAAAAAGCACGTTTACAATCACTACGTAAAAAGATTGCGGTTAACCATGAATCAATAGAAGATACTTTAACGGATTTGGGTAACTATGAATTTTTACTTTATTGCTCAAAAAATGAACTTTAAATATTATTTCATATATTTGAAAAAAACACATGAGTAAATATAGAGCTCAAATTTTAGATTATATTAATGAATATAATGGTAAAATATCAAAACACTCGCTAGCAAAGTTAATTTATAATGAAAACAAAGATATTTACAGAGATACAGAGCATGTAAGGGGTTTAGTTAGGCAATATACAGGATCATTAGGTACTATAAGTAGTGTTAAAAGTGTAGAATGGTTTATTCCTAAAGGCGAAGTACAAAACTATTCAGACTTTGTAATGCCATTAAGTGCATCAAATATATTGATTTTACCCGACATGCACTTTCCTTTCCATAACGAAAAACATATACATAAAGCCTTAGAAGCTGGTTATAAGCAAGGTTGCAATGCTATTGTAATGAGTGGAGATCAATTAGACTGCCATCAAATAAGTAATTACGATAAAAATAGGGATTTTAAGGACATGTATCAAGAAGTACAAATATTCCTAGAATTTATTGATAATCTTAAAAAGTCATGGGATATTCCTATTTATTTTAAAATGGGTAATCATGAAGACCGTTGGGATAGGCTTTTAAAGCAATACCCACAGCTACATCTATTTGATGAGTTTCAATTATCTACTATTTTAAAGTTTGGCCAATACGGAATAACTGAAATAAAGTCAAAGCAAGAAATAAGATGCGGTGAGTTTAGTCTATTTCATGGACATGAATTTTTAGGTAGTGGGGGCGATATACCTGCAAAGACTATGTTAATGAAAACGTTTAGAAGCGGTGCGTGTGGTCATTTCCATCGTATAAGCCAGTACAAAGCACACAATGGCACAAAAGATATTGAATTTTATTCAATGGGTACACTAGGTGAACTAAGACCCGACTTTATGCCACATCAAAGAGCAACACAAACATGGGATAATGG
>CAZGHY010000197.1:0-1325 GCA_964526015.1 uncultured Gammaproteobacteria bacterium | reverse complement strand
CATCTGTGTAAGTCCGGGGTGGTCCATCATCGGATCGCCGTTTGGGCGGACAGGAGGAGTGTTTTGTGATCAAGACCACAGAGTTGGATGTTTCGGAGAAGTCGGCTGCGCGTCGGTTGGCGGAGGCGTTTTCGGGTGAGGCGTTGGATTCGCTGATCGCTGATGCGGTGAAGTCGGGGAGCCCGATCGACGGTGCGGATGGTTTGCTCAACGAGTTGACCAAGGCGGTGCTGGAGCGGTCGTTGCAGGCGGAGTTGACCCATCATCTGGGTTATGAGGCCGGCGATCCGGCGGGGCGGGGGTCGGGAAATTCCCGTAACGGTGCGACGACGAAGACGGTGACGACCGTCAACGGCCCGGTGGAGATCGCGGTGCCGCGGGATCGCAATGGGTCTTTCGAGCCGGTGATCGTGCCGAAGAAGACTCGGCGGTTGTCGAACATCAATTCCGTTGTGCTGTCGTTGTATTCGCGTGGGATGACCACCCGCGACATCGAGGCCCACATCGAGGAGGTGTACGGGTCGAAGGTGTCGCGGGAGTTGATCTCGACGATCACCGATGTCGTCGTCGATGAGATCAAGGCCTGGCAGTCACGGCCCCTCGATGAGGTTTACCCGATCCTCTACATCGACGGGCTGCGGCTGCGGATCAAGGACAACGGGGTGGTCACCACCAAGGTCGCCTACCTGGCCATCGGTGTCGACGTCGACGGCCGCAAGCATGCCCTGGGCTGCTGGATCCAGGACACCGAGGGCGCCAAGTTCTGGCAGAAGGTCGTCATCGACCTGCGCAACCGCGGCGTGCAGGACATCCTCATCGCCTGCTGTGACGGGCTGACGGGGTTACCGGATGCGATCCGGTCGATCTTCCCCGACACGGTGGTCCAGACCTGCGTTGTGCACGTGATTCGCAACGCGATGCGGTTCGTGTCCTACAAGGACCGCAGGAAGGTGGCCGCGGCGATGCGCGAAATCTACACCGCCCCAAGCGTTGAGGGCGCTGAGCTCGCACTCAAGGACTTCGACGCCAAGTTCGGCGAGCAGTACCCCGGGGCGATCGACACCTGGCAGTTGGCGTGGAACGAGTTCGTGCCGTTCCTGGACTATCCGGTCGAATTGCGCAAGATCGTCTACACCACTAACGCGATCGAGTCGATCAACTTCCAGCTGCGAAAAATCACCAAGAACCGCGGTCACTTCCCCGACAAGGACGCCGCGATGAAGTTGCTGTACCTCGGGTTGCGCAACATCTCCAGCCACCGAGGAGGTGATTCCGGAACCGGTACGCAGGGTTGGAAAGTCGCACTGAACACGATGTCGAGATTG
>CAZGHY010000196.1:0-1332 GCA_964526015.1 uncultured Gammaproteobacteria bacterium | reverse complement strand
GAAATGGCATTGATAGAAAAAATTGAGTTTCATAATCGCCCCGCTTATGTTGTTGGAAAGTTTGGTCTTACTGGTCATTACGGCATTGTTTTTGAGTCGAAGTCGGGAATTTATGAAATAATTTTTGAAAAGACAAATCTCTCAACAGATCAAGGAAAACTACTCAAGAATAAACTCGAAGATGTCTTGCCTCGTCAAGAGGCTAGTGTTCTCGATTCCTTCAAATTGTTGTGAGTTTTCTTGTTCTTACTGCTCCACATGCAGAGCGAAGGTTATTCGCTTTGTTGTGGGTCAGGAAGACTCAGTTTAGTGTCAGGTTCTTTGACAACTGAAAATACGAAAAGGATCCCCCTTGGTGTTATTGAAGCAGGAGAGTGATTCATGAAAGCAAGAGTGTTTTTGCTTTTTGCGCTTTTGGTTGTTTCCAATATATCCTACGCGCTGAATAAGACGGCTACGGGGTTTTACTATCCACTGGAAAGTTTCTCATATTCTTCCAGTGGAACGTGGCTTGGTCCAGGATTGGGAACCGCAGGTCCACATGGTCATATTGGCGTCGATATGCTGGCTCCAAAAGGTACCGCTGTGTATGCAATTGCAGATGGCGAAGTGCTGTCGCCATCCTTGAATGGCTGGGGTGCGGGTAATGTTGGTGTTTGGATAAAACACATGACTGCCTCCGGTGTCTTTGTGAAAGTTCTCTACGGACACATAGACGAAAGTACCGATGTTGGGCCCGGGCAAGTGAAAGCTGGCGATGTAATTGGCAAGCTTGGTAGTTATGCTGAACCACACTTGCATTTTGGTGCTGTTGAACCCGGAAAAGAACCGGAGGCTCCATTTGGATATACATCCGACTCTGACCACAACAACTTCATTGATCCAATTGCCTTCATTGAGAGCAACAAATCCGTATCCTCTACTTGCCTCGGTACCCTCTGCGGCGACGCAGTCGTATACCACGCCAAGTTGAGAACGGCCCAAACGGTTCGGTTCGGAGTGGATATGATATCCGTGACGGATGTCGGCTGGAGACCTTTTGTAGAACGGTGCGAAGACGCACAGCAGTATTTCTACATGACGAAATTGTTGAACCCGTCGAGTCCGAAGTTTAACGCCGTATCGGCGCCGAGCAGTATCTGTGCCAATGTGGTTCAGGCGTGCTTCGCCCAGTAACCTTCACATAAAGAGGTAATGCACCATGAGTATCTCATCCCACGGCAGATTCCTGTCTGCCGTGATGATGTTTTTCCTCTCTCTGTCTCTCTCAATAGCGGGATATGCAGAGAGTTGTATGAACGGAGCAGTGCTTGATCTTGCGGCTTCCGTTCC
>CAZGHY010000195.1:120-1338 GCA_964526015.1 uncultured Gammaproteobacteria bacterium | reverse complement strand
ATTTTAGGACTATTTTTATTAGTAGGAGGAGTAGGGGCGGGAGTATATTTAACAAGTGAGAATCAAAACATAAATGAAAAAGCAGCAGATGGTTGCCTAGATATCAATGGCCAACCTATACCAGGTAAATGTACTTGCAACCTCACTAGATGTGTACCTTATCTAGCGGACGATGAGAATGGATGTTCATTAGCTAAAAGCTATGATGATCCAAGTTGTAATCAAATATACGAAATTAGGCTTGCGGGAAAACATACTAGATGTGAGGACCCTACAACTTATTATGCATGTGCTGGGGCAGAACAATGCACTTGTTGCCCAAACGGAACAGTAGTAAGTACCAACGGTACGTACGAAGTCATTACAGACAGAATTGATGACCCGAATAACAAAGTTCCATTTCAACCATGTGGATACTGGTCTAGACCGCTAGAGGTTATCGTTATAGATCCAGATTATGTTCCAGGGAATGACTGGATCACAGATAAAGTAAAGGCTATCTGCCCTAAACTAGAATGTGGAACCACGACTGAGATTACTGCATCTTGTCAAAATGTTAAAGCTTATAGCACAAACAACTGGACATTATTAACACCGACTGCCTTGTCTTCACTTAAAGCTGGAGATTCAGTTAACTTCTGTGTAACAGGGGTTGCTACAGGTGGATCGTTTAATAAAGCAAAGTTCACAATCAATAGAGCAGTACAAGCTGAAACGACGACAGTTAGACCAGGAAGTACTGATTTTTGTCAACTTTACGTAATACCTACTGCCACGACAACATTTAACGTATCAGCACAGATAAACCATGTGACACTTGGTTGGAAATAAAAAAATGAATAAAAACAAATTTACAATAATCGGAATAATATTAACTACAATAGTACTTGCCGGTATTGCTATTTTTACTGCTATTAAACTATACCAAACCCGAAACACGCAGATTACACCAAATGCTCCAGAAAGCAAACCAAAGGCTGCAGGGGAAAGTTGTAATCCAAACGCAAGTACATCAACCTGTGTAGTAGGTGAGGTATGTTTACCATTAGCAACAGATCCTAATAGTGGTAGTTGTACTCAAACATTATGTCAAACTTCATTTACAATAAGTTTACCTACAGCAACAGCAACAAGCACATCAACAACTAAAGCTACTGCAACAGCTACAGCAACAGCAACAAGCACATCAACAACTAAAGCTACTGCAACAGCTACAGC
>CAZGHY010000194.1:0-1343 GCA_964526015.1 uncultured Gammaproteobacteria bacterium | reverse complement strand
CCTGAAATTAAATCGTTAGAATTATCCGAAAGTACGGAATAATTTCAATTTGAGCGGGTGAGCAGAATTGAACTGCCTACTCATCCTTGGGAAGGACGCATTTTACCGGTAAACTACACCCGCAATTATTATATTATATCAAATTACTGTTGATTAAATTACCAACTTATCCTATAATAACCGCTTCTGACCAAGAATTGTACGCTAAAATCATAACATAAGAGGTTAACTGTGAAAAATAAAAAGTGGATACTGCAAGTGCTAGTGTTGACAGTTGTATTTTCAGTTTTTTCGATGTGTTCTGTCAGCTATTTCAATGTAACCCATACCATGCCCGACGGAACAGCTGTTCGACAGACATTTTATCTTGGAGAAACAATATTGATTCATCTCGGGGGTAGCTTTGTGACTGCTATTATCACAAAGATATCTGGTAGTGCTTTTACTGCACGATTTAAAGGTGGCGGAACAGGATCGTTCAACAAAAAGAAAGCGTTGAAAATGCCTGCCTCATCTGAAAAGAAAAAATAACCGTTGAATCTTGGTCAGATTCTATTTCTTACCTTAGTCTTATACACTATCTTGGAATTGTTAGTACGTTTCCAACGTGTATGAGGCTAGGGTGAGAAAGGTTATTAACTTTAGCTATTTTTGTCCACTGATATCCGTCTCCATAACTTCTAATTGCAATAGTCCAAAGTGAATCTCCTTTTTGTACAGTGTATGTATCTGTAACAATTGAATCTGTTGTGTTTACTTCGTCACTAACAACTACTTTTTCAAATTCAATGTCTGGAATAATTAGTTCTTGTCCAACTTCAATTTCGCTTGCGTTTGCTAGCCTGTTTTCTGTTGCTATATCTACCCATTTAAAACCATCTCCATAATAATTAATTGCAATGTTCCATAAAGTATCACCCTTTTCTACTATGTGTGTTTTGTTTACTGACTCTATCGAATTTACTCCACTTAGTAATTCTTCTGGAATATTGCTTCTGCCTGATTTTATGTAGTTAATAATCAACGATCCTACAATGAAAACGATGATCAAACCTAGTATAAAAGAAATTGAAGATTCATTTAATTTAATAGCTTTGAGAATTTTCTTTAAATTATTGTTTGTTTTGTTTGCCATAGCCCTTATCCTTCAGGGCAGAAGATTTATATAGAACAATTTATATTAGAATTATATCGAAGTCAATAGTAATCTTAATAGACTAAAACTCCAACCCAAACAGCAAGGTCGACAACTATCCAAAGGCCATTTAGTATAATCATTGGGAATTCCTTTCTTTTTATCGAATATATAAAAAGAGGAATGGTAAGTAATGCATATAATAACC
>CAZGHY010000193.1:0-1348 GCA_964526015.1 uncultured Gammaproteobacteria bacterium | reverse complement strand
ACGAAAATTAACCCCTGAATAAAGAGGTTTTTCACCAAACCCAAAAGCGAGATCAGTTACTTGAAGCACAGATATGTATTATATACGAATTTGAACTAAGCGGTAGCGAAAGTTTTGAATTTCTCCAATTTGTCTACTCTTTTTACTAAATTTGTAAAATCTTCACCCACTGGAGCATCTTCATCTAGAGTGTTTAGTTGTTTTCCAAGTAAATCTGCTCGATTATTAATATCTTTAAACCCTTGCTTAGTTTCGTTTCTATGTTCATCAATTTTTCTACTCAACCTTTTTTCAACATCTTCAATTTTTGAAATTAATTCAGCCTTCATGGCACTTTGACCATTAATTACTGCCATTACCATCGTCTTTAATTCATCAATATCACTTTGCATATTTTCTATTATTCTCTACTTTTTGAAGTTTTCAATCCACCATTTTTTATCGAAGCAGTTAACTGCTTGCCATAGCTGTTGACTGCAATATATGTAGTAATTGGAACTGCAAGAATTAAGCCAATAGACCCAACCATTGTTCTTACGATCTCATCTGCAACTATTTCATAATTAATTACTTCTAAAAAAGGATGTGGGTTATTTACAAAAAGAAGCAATAGAGGAAGTGCAGCTCCACTATAAACTAAAACTAATGTATTAACCATTGATGATATATGATCTTTACCAACGTTCATACTTCTTAAGAATAGTTGTTTCTTGGAAAGTTTCGAGTTAGCCTTTCTTAATTCATCAACAATTGATGATTGGGATACAGTGATGTCATCCATAACTCCAAGTGTTGAAATTATAATTCCAGCAAGGAGTATCCCTTTTAGGTTTATTACATCACCAAGTTGATATTGCAAAAAACCTGCCTCTTCAACAGCAAAACCTGTTAACTTTGCAAGATCAACAAATAATGAAGAAAGCAATCCGACAATAACCATTGATATCGCAGTACCAATCATGGCGACAAAAGTTTTTTTGTTTAAACCATGAGAAAGTGAGAATGTAACAGGAATTATAAAAATTGAACCAATAACTGCAACTAAAACTGCGTCATACCCCTTTAGTATCATTGGTAATATAAAAACAAAAATTACGTAGAAGGAATATCCCATTCCCAATATAGAAGTTAATCCCCACCTACCAGCAATCACGACAGTTAAAATCACAAAAATTGCGAACAAAAATGCCAAAACTGGTCTTCTGACATGATCTGCAATAACAGTGAATTCAGAACCGCCTTCAACTTGGGTTGAGTTTAGAACTACCCCATCACCTATTTTATATTTTAAAACTTCTGACGAAGTGAACATACCATTTTCAACAACGACACTCTCACCTTTTTTGTC
>CAZGHY010000192.1:0-1359 GCA_964526015.1 uncultured Gammaproteobacteria bacterium | reverse complement strand
GGCGGTGTCGGTGTGCAGTCGAGCATCACGGGCACGGCGCTCTGGTACGCCGGTGGCGGAGGCGGCCAAGGGCTCCGAACCTCCGGGTCTGGCGCGACTGGCGGCGCTGGCCGATCCTCGAATCGCTGCTCACTCTGCCGCCGGGCTGGCTCCGTGATCCTCACCGACACGTTCGACCGTGCTGACGCCGACTCGTTGGGGTCACCGTGGGTGGACGTCGCCGGGGACTGGGGTGTGCGATCGAACAACGGTCGCTACATCGGCGGGCTGGAGTACCCCGGCTCGCCGGGCTGGCCAGGGGGCACCACCCCAGATGTGGGCGTGGCGTCGCTGGTCGATGTCGGCTCCGCGGACATGGCCGTCGAGTGGGACCTGACACCGGGCAGCCCCCACGCCCGCCGCCTGTTCCGGGCGTCCAGCGCCACCAACGGCCTCGCGATCGCCTCGCAGCCGGAATCGCCCGATACGTTGGCGATCTACCGGCTCGACGACTCTCCTTACGCGAACTCGCTGGAGCGGTCGATCTCTGCGCCGGGGTGGCAGTCGGAACGTGTCAGGGTGGAATGCGTCGGTTCGACCGTCTCGGTGTATGTCGCCGGTGACCTCGTCGGCTCCCCCACCATCACCGCCAAAGCCACCCTGACGAAGGCGGGGATCGGCGGCAACGCCATCGGCTGGGACCCGACTGGGGCGTTCTCCGACAGCTTCACCCGCTCGGACGCTTCGACGCTGGGCTCGCCGTGGACCGCCCATGCTGGGACGTGGGGGATCGATTCCAACCGGGCCAAGTATGTGTCGGGAACGGGAACCGGTGCAGCGACCGTCGACCTCGGCTCCCCGATCCAGACCGTCGAATGGACGTGGTCGGCGCTCGCGAAGGGGCCGTCGTTTCACATCTTCCGATTCAGTGAACCCACCAACTTCTGGTTCGTGGCGGGCACCGGCTCATCCGCAACCACGCTGTACCTGTTTCAGCGGATCGGCGTCACCGACCATCTCCGGGCCACCACAACCGGTGTGACGTGGGGGCCGGGATCGACACTGCGGGTCGAGGCGGGCGCGTCGGACATCAAGGTCTACTCGGGCGGCACGCTTGTCATCACGCACACCGTGTCGCCCGGTTATGGGTCGCGGGCGGGTATCGGCGGCAACATGGACGACGCCGACTTGGCGACGACCCGCTGGTCGTCGTTCAGCGGCGAGGGCGTCGACACTGATGCGGCGATTGGCGGGTCGACGGGGCCGTGGCTCAACGACGTCGACTGGACCCGGTTCTACTGCTCGCCGTGGCCGATCCCGAACCGCGGCTGGGTAGTCGGGAGGCTCGCATGGTGATGACCGCCGACTGCACCACCGTCC
>CAZGHY010000191.1:0-1364 GCA_964526015.1 uncultured Gammaproteobacteria bacterium | reverse complement strand
ACATTTTATCAAGTTTTGCTTGCGCGCTAAATATTACGCAATAACCAAATGCCCATTATCAACCAAATCGTGCATATCTTGGCCACGCAATCCATTAACCTGGGCAATCGCTACAAAGTCGGCAACACCATCATGGGTGCCGTCTGTATCCACCAGCAAATAAGTTGCTTTTGTTTTCTTGTTGTAAGACGTCATAACAAAATTATTGATTGCATCCATCAATGGATCGTAACCAGAAATGATTGAGGACAAATCAATAACATCCTCTGATGCATTAAAGTCTCTGACCGAATCGCGTTCCGATGACAGAGCATTGTCGAAAACAAATATATCTGCACCGCTCCCACCAAAAAGAGTGTCGGAATCATAACCACCAAAAAGAATATCATTTCCATCGCCGCCATACAGGGTATCATTTCCCATGCTTCCGTAGAGAATATCATTCCCTGCGTCACCAAAAAGTATATCCCCAACGCCACTGCCATTTATAATATCGTTTCCTGCGTCACCATACACCCTAGCGCCAGATTTCGATGTTATTGTTACATCATCATCGCCAGCTCCCGCATAAACATATATGCCCGTCTTAACTGATGCTGTATCAACATACACATGATCATTTCCATCACCGGAATATATTTTATATGTAGCCCCCTGCTTTCCAATCGCAGATGACGCTGCATGAATTATGTCGTCACCCACTCCAGTCGTCACCAATGCTTCGTAACCACCATAAACATTGAGTTGTAGGTTCTGTGTTGCTGTTGCGTCAGATACTCTCACACTATTCATATTATTAAATGTTAAAACTTCTAAATTCTGAACATTCTCGATAGATACCGTTTTTGCGTAACCCTCATATCCTACTACAGAACTTACAACCAATGTATCATGCCCAGAATCATTGCTGCGACTAACAGTTAGCACATCGTGTGTTTCTCCATATCTGAATTCTGTTCCTTGATGGGCCTGAATGCCTTCGAAAGTAGAATCTACATTTGTCCAATATCCTTTTAGTTTTCCTTTTACTTTAAAACTGGAATATACAGACATGGTTACGCTATCGAGGGCCTCTGTTGTTCCACCAACTGGCGCAACAAGAGCTAAGGCAGAGAAGTCATAAGACGTTCCTTTAAATTCAAACCTTTCAACGCTGCTTGCTGTTGTTGAACCATACAGACCCGTTAAATCGCGGATTGCAATTGTTACACCATCTAACAACGACATAACAAAATTCGAAATAACGGTATCAAAAATTAGAATGTCTGTACCTGATCCACCATTAACAATATCCACACCTGTACTGGCCACAAAAATATCATCGCCTGCATTGCCTGTTAGAATGTTGTTTGCCGCGTTTCCAA
>CAZGHY010000190.1:0-1383 GCA_964526015.1 uncultured Gammaproteobacteria bacterium | reverse complement strand
CAACCATTGCTATAAACTTAACTGCAGGAATGTTTAACGAGTTACCTAGTGCATATCTCATCTGGACCGGACCTCTATATTTACCGTCATAATTTACTGGATTATAATCGGGTTGACCTTCGCCACTTTGAAAGACTGTAGGAACATCCATTACCATCGAAGAAGCTGTGTAACCTTCTTTCAGGGCTGTAACGTATGTAAAAGGCTTAAATGATGATCCTGGCTGTCGTAGAGCTACTGTAACATTAACTTGTCCATCATAATCGGGATCGTCAAACCTTTTACTTCCAACCATTGCCAAAATCTCACCAGTTTCAGGATTCATAACGACAGACCCACCATTTGTAATTCTTTGAGCTTCAACTTTCGCAATTTCTTCAGCAACTATTAATTGTGCTTTTTCTTGCAAGTCTAAATCTAGGGTTGTAGTAACTTTTAATCCTCCTTGTTCAATGACCTTTTCGCCATATCTTTCTTCAAGTATTTTTTGCACATACTGAACAAAATGTGGTGCTTTAAATGAAGACCCTTTTGATTGGAATTTAAATTCTGGAAGTTCAGCAAGAGCAGCTTCTTCTTGGTCCTTAGTAATATATCCATCTTCTCTCATTCTTCTTAATACATTTGTAGTTCTTTCGACGTACGCCTTGGGAGTCGACGAATATGGTGAGTATTTAGATGGTAATTGTGGCATACCTGCAAGAATTGCTGATTCAACAAGATTTAAATCTTTAGCAGATTTACCAAAATATGTTTCTGATGCTGATTCAACACCCCAAGCAGTTCCACCATATGGAGCCTCGTTAAGATACATTTGAAGTATTTCATCTTTTGTATATTTTCGCTCTATTTGTACAGCAAGGATAAACTCTTTAATTTTACGTAAAGCAGAACGCTCAGAAGTAAGCAAAACATTTTTAACCAACTGTTGAGTAAGCGTTGATCCGCCCTGAGCATAACCGCGAGTAAAAAAACGAGATAAGCCACGAAGTGTGCCTAGTATGTCAAAGCCACTATGGTTGTAGAAATTTTTATCCTCAATTGCAACAGTTGCCTGTTTAAGATAAACCGGCATGTCTTTTATATTAATTGGAGTTCTTCTTTCATTATCAAAGATGTCATATAACGGTTTACCATTCCTATCTAAAATTTTAGTAGAAAAACCTTCACGCCTAATTACTTTATCAGGTGAAGGAAGTCCAAAAGAGAGAAGAGGTAAAACTATAATTAGAACTAAAAATAAACCTACTACTCCCAGAAATCCAAACTTAGCAAGCTTTGCGATGTTTCTTGATGTCAACAGTCCAGAAGTTCTTTGGCTAACGGAAAAATTAGATTTCATTCTTAGCCTTCTTCTTGCCTGCCACATATAAAACCATATTA
>CAZGHY010000189.1:0-1391 GCA_964526015.1 uncultured Gammaproteobacteria bacterium | reverse complement strand
TTTACAATCGGCCGTGTGACCATCCACCTGGACGCTGGTCAATTTGCGATGGAGGTTGTCGACCGGTTGGGTTACGTTGACGCGCTCGCAGACGCTGCCGAATATGGCGGCAAGATACCAGACATGAGCGACTTCATCTACTCCGCACGCGGCGAGACTTTTGACGACGCCTTTGTCGCCCTGGCGCACAAATTGGCCGGGACTGAGGAGGCGCCGTTTTGAGAGCAGCAAAGCGCGACGACAACCACGCCGAAATTAGAGACAACCTACGCGCCATCGGCGCTATGGTCCATGATATTGGCGGATTATTTTCAGAGGAGGTAGTGATGCCAACATACAAAGTAACGGTCAACATGGAACGCGAAATTTGGGCGGAAGACGAAGCCGCCGCTTTGAACATCTCAACTTTTGAAATACCAACGCCCGCCGAGGTGGATGCTTCAGAAGCACGCCCGTTTTTTCCAGTTTTTCACGGATTTACAGCAGGTGACTATCTCGCCGCTTTCCCGCTGGCTATTGAATCAAGATATGCCCGCCTTATGAGCGAGTATCACGAAGCGGTCAATCAATCAAGGGTTCTTGACTCGATTAAGACAATGATGGAGTCCAGTTGGCAACCGATGGAACCAAAAAGAATATTCAGGACGCCATACAATTATGCTATTTCTTTCGAGACTGAAACCGGGCAAGTGGCCCACATTGACATGGATTACTGGATTCAGGCGTTCGAGGTCGGGTTGGACGTGGCGATGATAATCAACGAGTCGAATATGTTTGCTTTGCTAGACAGTGGCCGGCTTGTTGGGGCAGTCGCCGGGATACGCGTTGCGTATCCCGGCGAGAAAGAGGTTGTGCTTTGGGAGGCCAAATGATCCCCAACTGGCTTATCTACATTGCCCTCCTCATTGCCGCCGTCATCGCTCTAGTAGTGACCTGGCTTCTAGTTGCTATCTGGAATGAGTTGGCGGCGCGGGTAAACATCCGACCGGGCCTGGGCAGTCTGGAGGAAGACGGCCAATGAGAGCCGCCAAACGTGATGACAACCACGCCGAAATCAGAGATAACCTGCGTGCCATCGGCGCTATGGTCCATGATACCGGCAGCCTGGGCGGCGGGTTTCCAGACCTCGTGGTCGGTTATCGTGGCGTCATTTATTTGCTAGAGGTCAAGGACGGCAGCAAACCGCCGTCTAAGCGGCGGCTAACGCCAGACGAACAGAAATTTTTTAACGATTGGGACGGGTATCCGGTCCATGTCGTGAATAGCACAGAGGAGGCAATTGATGCAATCACAAGGTAATGCACCGGTAAAACTGTTGGTATCAGACATGCAGAAAGCGCAGCGGCTTATCGAGGCCATGCGCGATGAAATTGGAAGCGGCGATTTTGCCG
>CAZGHY010000188.1:0-1393 GCA_964526015.1 uncultured Gammaproteobacteria bacterium | reverse complement strand
AGTCTTCTCCGACACAAAACGAGACTGAAGCCAGAATCCCTTTCCGACACAAGATGAGACTGAACGACTAGGGGAAGCAATCCTTCCCCCATGGTCACCATGTTCGACGATTCTCTCCTGCACACCATCGGCAATCTCAAGATGTTCCTCGAAGGTACGCTCCCTATCACCTTTCAGCCTCTCCGGCGGCAAGAGCGCTCGCGATGGATTCGCAGCACCCTTGTCCGTTTCAAGTACATCACTCTCAAGCGGGCGGAAAAACAGATCGTGCATCGCTACGTCATGAAAGTTGCCGATCTTTCTCGCGCTCAGGTTGCACGGCACATCGCCGCATACCGGAACAATGTTCCCATCTGCGCTTCGTACAAGCGCCGCAGCTTTCCCACGACCTACACCGCAGGGGACGTCGAACTCCTTGCGGCAACAGACAATCTGCATGGACGGCTGAATGGGGCTGCGACGATTGCCATTATGGGGGCGGAGTTCGTACGAGGGGATCGCCGGTACGAGCGATTGAAGAACATCTCCGTTTCCCGCCTCTACGATCTACGCGGGGAGCGGCGATACGTCGAACATGCGCTCACCATCGAGAAGACGAAGCCAACGCAGGTGCCGATCGGGGAGAGACGAAAACCGGACCCGAACGGGAAGCCGGGCTTCCTCCGGGTGGACACGGTGCACCAAGGAGATTTCGGCAAGGAGAAGGGTGTCTATCACATCAATCACGTGGACGAGGTGACGCAGTGGGAGGTGATCGTTGCGGTGGAACAGCTCATCGAAGCCTGCATGGAACCCGCACTGGAGGAGGCATTCGTGCTCTTCCCATTCCCCATCGGGAACTTCCATTCCGACAACGGAAGCGAGTTCATCAACGATGTCGTGCAGCAATTCCTCGTGCGGTGGAAGAGTAAGCAGACGAAGGGAAGACCCCGCCACAGCAACGACAATGGCCTTGCCGAGACGAAGAACGGAGCGATCATCCGCAAGCACATGACCTACCACCATATTCCCCAACCCTTCGCTTCCCGGATCAACCAGTTCTACCGTGAACACCTGATCCCGTATCTGAACTTCCACCGTCCCTGCGCCTTTCCGAAAGTGGAGGTGCTGCCGAATGGCAAGAAGAAGATCACGTACCCACCGGAGAACTACATGACGCCCTACGAGAAACTGAAGAATCTTCCGAACTGGCAGAAGCATCTGCGTCCAGACATGAGGCCAGATATGCTTGAAGCACAGGCCAACGCCAAGACGCCAAACCAAGCAGCGAGAGACATGCAGGAAGCGAAGAAGAAACTCTTCGACGTCATCCTTCCTCGCTACCGTGGTATCCTCTGATCATTCCCCAGGGAGTTCAGCCTCCTTCAGTCTCATTCTTGGATTGGAAAAGACT
>CAZGHY010000187.1:0-1405 GCA_964526015.1 uncultured Gammaproteobacteria bacterium | reverse complement strand
TGCCGGACAGCGGGTCGGGCGGGAGGATCACCCGCGTCTCGGCCACGGGCGTGATGAGCTCGTGGGTGTCGGTGGACTTCGGGTCCTTATACGGCACCACCTCGCCCCCGAGCTCGGCCGCCACCTGGGCGAGCGCCTTGGGGTCCTGCGAGGTGAACCGCAGCGTGTCGATGGCCTTGGGCTGGCCCTTGCCCGCCACCTTCACCCCGTCCTTCAGCCTCCCCAGCTCGGGGAGTCGACGGGCGAGGTTCTTGATCGGAATGGGTGGACGGGCCATCACGCCACCGCCTGACGTGCCTGGGCGCGGCCTTCGCCACGCATCCACGAGTAGACGAGGGACCAGTCGGTGCCGTACTCGGCGGCCAGGTCGGTCACCCGCTCCCCCGCCTTCGCCCGTGCCACGACCTCGGCCACCTGGGTGTCGGTGAGGCGGGCAGCGTGGTGGCGCTCGCCCTTGGCCTGACGGCCTCGGTCCCATGCCTCCCGGTTGTTCTCGGCCTGCGTGCCCCAGCGCAGGTGATGGGGGTTGCAGCACCAGCGGTTGTCGCAGGAGTGCAGCACGACCATGCCCTCGGGGCGCTGGCCGTGGGCGAGCGTGCAGGCGACGACCGGAGCCGTCACGGTGCGCTGGCCGCCCCACGCCGGCCGGGACGCCTTGCGGATGGAGTGCTGGCCGTAGCCGGTCTGCGGGTTGATGTACCCGGTCCATCGCTCGCAGCCGTTCTCGTCGGCCGGGGCGATCTTGCCCCAGAAGGTGAGCATCTCGTCGGTGGTCATGCGGCCACCTCCTTCCTGGTCAGGCCCAACGACACGGCGACCTCGACGGCATCGGCCACGGGGATGCGCCCGGTCGTGGTCTGAGCACAGAGCGTGTGGAACCCGCAGTAGGGCGCGCACTCCCACGTCGAGCCGGTGTCGGCCTCCACCCGGTCGGTGATGCCGTCGTGGGTCTGCGTGACGTAGACCACCCACGCCCCGGTCTCGGGGTCGGTCACCTCGGCCCCCACCGGCATCTCCGGGGACTTGCGGGCGGCGAGCTTGCCGTCGGCCACGAGGTCCAGGATCCCCGCCACCCGCTCGGCTTCGAGATCGGCCAGCGGCTCGTACTGCTCGCGGGTCAGGGTCCACTCGGCGGCGAAGCGGCCCACGTCGTCGGTGATGCCGAACCGGCGGGCCACGTTGGCGGAGATGCACTCCTTGGCGAGGTAGCCGACGATGACCTCGTCGGCGTCCACCGCCCGCCCGTTGATGGCCGCCTGGAGCAGGTGCGCCGCCTTCGGCCCCTCGGCCGGCGTCCCCTTGCGTGCCGCCCCCACCGCGCCCTTGAAGGCGAACCCGCCCACGGTCTTGAGCTCGTAGGCGATGGTGCGGGAGCGGGCGCCGATCACGTCGGGAGGCACGGGCT
>CAZGHY010000186.1:0-1440 GCA_964526015.1 uncultured Gammaproteobacteria bacterium | reverse complement strand
TTTGCCATACTTTCGATTTCATTTCTTCGTATTGCAACTCCAACATATACTTACTCACCAATGGTTTTGTCTGAAAAAGTAGAAAATGAAGTTATACTAGACAAGGTTGATTATCAGCTTGCGTATCAAGGTAAGATTGGACCGGATAATCCATTGTGGTATGCAAAAGCGGTGAGGGATAGAGCAAGATATATGTTAGCTTTAAATCCCACCAAAAAGGCAGAGCTGAATCTCCTTTATGCAGACAAACGACTTAATTCTTCAATTGAACTTTTTAAAAACAATAAACCAGATTTAGGACTTATCACATTAACAAAGGCTGAAAAGTATTTAGAGTCTGCAGAATTACAAATGACTGACGATAACGAGCTATATAAAAAGATTGGCCTTTCATCTCTTAAGCATAGAGAGGTTATTGAGAATGAAATACTTCCAATTACTCCAGAAGATTTAAGACCGCAAGTAATTAAAACACTTAATTACTCAAAGGAAGTCTATATAAAAGTAAAAGAACACATGCTCTCAAAAGGAATGGTTCCACCATCAAATCCATTCGAATCGAACTAGTTATTTACTCATCATATCGGTTGCTAATAAATTCATTTTCCGTAAAATTAACGCGAGCAACTTTAAGGTTGTTTTTTCTGAATCTACTTAGGATCGAGGGTGATATAGTTTGTAACTAAAAGTTAATAGTTGACTAACTACCGCTAGTGTTAGATTATGTCTACTGTTACTAGTGATAGCGTTTTTACTTTTCACGCGTGATGGCATAACAACTGTCATTGCATGATACCGTTTTTCGCTTTCACAGGTGAAATGCGAAGCATTGTTATTTAAATACAAAGCACCATGAAATGTCCATTTTGTAACACAAAGGAAACAGCAGTTCTTGAGTCAAGAGCTTCTGAAGATGGACGTGGATTACGAAGGAGGAGGGAGTGTAGTAAATGTGGTAAAAGATTTACTACATATGAGGAGGTTAAGACCTCAGTTCTCTGGGTAATCAAAAGAGATGGTAAAAGAGAACCGTTTGATAAAGAGAAGGTCAGAAGGGGAATACTAAGATCGATTGAAAAAAGACCAGTTTCATTAGATCTTGTAAACGAAACAACCGATGAGGTTGAAAGGGAGCTACTTAAGGCTGAGAAAGAAGAAGTTCCAAGTAAGTTAATAGGTGGCGCAATTTTAAAAAGGTTGAAAAAGATTGATAAAGTAGCATGGCTCAGGTTTGCAAGTGTTTATTTACAGTTTGAGGATCTAGAGGATTTTGAAAAAATAATATCTAAAAATATATGAAAACTATTAATACAAAGAAATTAAAAATGAAAGGTAGTCTTCGTTTCGAAGATTACACCGCACCAAGTTATTCAGAAATAAAATCAGAAATTGACAAAAAGGTTGGCTTAAGACCTGCCCTGCCAACTGATTTGCCAAAAG
>CAZGHY010000185.1:0-1465 GCA_964526015.1 uncultured Gammaproteobacteria bacterium | reverse complement strand
GCACACTTCTATCTGATGTTTTTAAATTTAAAATTGCGTTTTTTAAATTCTTTAATCCTTTTTGGGCAGAATCAAGAGATTGCCATGTAAAATTCATTGGCTTTTTATAATGTGCTCCCAGATATAGATAACGAAGTGCCAAGGGGTCTATCTCCTTATCTAAAATGTCTTGAATTGTAAAATAATTACCAAGTGATTTACTCATCTTTGTACCATCTACCATCAAAAAAGCATAATGTATCCAAAATTTACTAAATGGCTTTTTGCCAGTTGCACCTTCACTTTGAGCTATTTCATTTGGGTGGTGAATTGATAGATGATCCTCTCCACCAGTATGTATATCAATTTGTTCACCTAGATATTTCATACTCATGGCAGAACATTCTATATGCCAACCTGGGAACCCATCACCCCAAGGACTTTCCCAGTGCATAACGTGATCTGCAAATTTACCTACCCTTTTAAACCATAATGCAAAATCTGAATTATTTCTTTTGTTCACATCAGTCTTAACCTCTTCTCGAACACCAAGTTTTTTATCTTCTAACCTTTGACCAAAGAGCTTCCCATAATCATCAAACTTCGAGGTATCGAAATAAACAGCCTCAGGAGTATCGTATGCAAAGCCGTTTTTAAATAATTTCTCGATGAGTTCTATTTGTTCTTTAATGTGATCTGTAGCTTTACATATTGTTGAAGGCCTTTTGATATTTAATTTATCCATTGAGTCGTAAAAATTCTTGGTAAAAAATTCTGCAACTTCCCAAACAGTTTTACCTTGTTGTTTTGCACCTTTTTCCATTTTATCTTCTCCATCATCGGCATCAGATACTAAATGGCCAACATCTGTAACATTTTGGACATGGTTTACTTTATATCCATTAAATTCAAGGGTACGCTTTAATATATCGTCCATAACATATTTTCTACCATGCCCTATCGTTGCAAAACTATATACAGTTGGACCACACGTATACAATTTGACGCTGTCAGCGTTAATCGGGGTAAATAATTCTTTTTGTTTAGTTAATGAGTTGTATAAATATAAATCCATATTAGTAAATATTGTATCACTTTGGCCACAAGTTAACCCTATGCTTTTTATCTAAAAGTCCTTTTGCAAATTTAGATAACTCTGAATTTTTTGTACTTAAATTATATTTATTATTCCAGTAATCAACTTCAAGCCAGATTACGTTTCCATTTTCATCCTCTGCCCTATATTTTGCATTGTCGATATAGTATTTTAATATCTTCATATACTAAAAAACCTCCTTGCCGGAGGCTATATTAAAAAATAAAAAGCCCCCTTGTTTTAAAGGAAGCTACAACAAACAAATCTGATAGTTAATTCCATATCTTTATAGTAATTCAATAGTGATATAAAATCAACCACTTGGTGGCACTGGCTTTTCTACCCTTGTTTCTTCTTTTTTAGCAGCTCCTTTTTGTCCTCCACCCATTT
>CAZGHY010000184.1:0-1484 GCA_964526015.1 uncultured Gammaproteobacteria bacterium | reverse complement strand
TAGAGCCAGATGTAGTAGTTACAGATGATCAAGAAACTGAAGTAGATGAACAACTACAAGAAGCTATTAAACAATTAAAGTAATAATTCAATTCTAAAATTTTCAAAAGTCTTTCATGTCGCGGTGTGATAATAGGGGTTGGATTTTTATTTCCGTTTTTCCCCTCATCACCTCACCGCGACACATTTACTATGGATTTACTCCGAAGAAAGCATTCAGTTCGCTTCCAGTTTGACCAACCCATTGGAAAAAAGAGTTAGTTCCGGAATTAAATCCTTCATCGGCTTTGCGGATTGCATTGTCTGACGCTTCATCTGAGGTTTCGATCGCTTGATCAAGATCTGTTGCTGTTTCATCAAGTTTCTCGTCGGCTTCGTGAATCATCTGGTCTGTCTTCTTGTCTGATTCGAGAATTTTGGACGGTGCCTGGCAATGCGGTCGAGGATCATTAGACTTACAACTGTCACCACAACCGCTGAGCAGAAGGCTAGTTAATACTAGCGTGCTCAAAATGACAAATATATCTCTTTTCAAAGTGCCACTCTCCCTTTTTCTGTAGGTTTTAATGCCTACGGTCAAAAAATTTTTGTCTGCGCAAATGCAGTAACTCTATCTTATAGTATAAGACTTTTGGGGTATAGAAATCAACTAAATAGATGATTTGTACTAATCTGACGATAGTAATATAATATGATAAATTGTATGAGTACGGGATATATAGAGACATTTCCTATTGAAGAAAATATTAGTAGTGAAGTTTTAGGAACGAGTCGGTCCACAGAGGTTCGTATGCTAGGTGATAAGTATGTATTAAAGGAGTTGTCGAAAGTGAATAAAATAAAACGCATCTCTGATGAATCCGACCCTGAGTATAGGTCTAGAAGGACTAAAGAAAGTTTAGACATTTTAAGAGAAGAAAAAGAATTATCAGAAATTGCAATTGACTTTATTCCCAAGCAAATTCAGACATATCCCGAATTTTACCTTATTGCAAATGGAAGCGACGGCTACCCAACCCCATTTAAAGTACAATGCTTATCGAAAGGTCAGACTCTTAGAGATTCAAAAACACGTGATTTGAGCCCAAAGTTAAAATCAGCAATGGATGAATTAGTGGCTGCGAGTGTAAAATGTTTTTTCAAAACAGGAAAAGTCTTTGATATTGTTGGTTGTACTAGAAACGATGATGAAAACCCAATTGGAGAAGTGATACGACATTTAAATCCTTTGAAGTATTCTTCGAATCTACTTTTAATTGATGACGAAAAACTAGCTTTTATTGATGCAAGAGTAGGGGGGGGTAATCTCGCTAAACAGATTGTATCGCTACTAACACTGAGTGGTTATTATTGGAATAAATTAATGAGCAAGATACATGGATAATGAATTTAATGGTGTTAAGTTTGTTTATTTTGATATGGGTAACGTATTGTTTTCTTTTTCTGGAGGTCTAGAAAGTTTAGCCAAATTGTTTAATAAACCCT
>CAZGHY010000183.1:0-1485 GCA_964526015.1 uncultured Gammaproteobacteria bacterium | reverse complement strand
ATCGTTTGCCGCATCAGCTTTGTGTGTGCGTAGATTTTCGGCCATTCGCGGGCTAATGCGTCGGCAGGTTCCCCTGCAAACATGTTGCCACCGGTGTTGGCTGCGATCATTAGCCGAGCTGGTTCCTCTTTCATCTTCTTGAGGGTCAATTTTTGAATCTCATCCTCAAAGTCGGCGGCGTACAGTGTTGGGAACTTTTGCAGACCTTGGGACAATTCCCGTTGTTTGACAATCGCAGCGGCGCGTATCGCCTCGGCAAATTCGGCGGGCGTGATCGTGCCGTATTGGCGCATCAAGCGCACCACAAGCCCTAATTCCTCCTTTGATTCGGTCGGTACGATTGTGGGCGACATTTGAAGAATTTCGATTCTGACCTTGACCCAAACCCCCAAAAGGTAGCCAGCGACTGCATTTTCTCGGTCTTTTTGGCCTACAATTTCAGTCTTCAATTTGGGATTCAATCCATTCGACGTGATTTCGGGCTGCGTCGGTGTAAGCCCTTGCGGCTGTCTTTGGTGGATTTCCATTGGTGTTTCCATTTTTTTCCTTTGTTAAATTTTCGATTTTGAAGTTTTCCAGCTCTTGCACGTAGTCCGTTGTCCACGTGCGATCCTTGAGCCAGTTTGCAGGATCTTTGGGTTTTCGCTGCGTCTGAATCCTAAACACCCGATACTGGGCGGCTTTTTCGATCAGCATCTTGTGGGCGTTGTTTTCTGGCCACCCGTCGCCCTTGAGGGTTGTGATGGCTTCGATGTATTTTCGCTCAGTGTCGTGGCGGTTACCTGCACTACCGTAGGCTTCGATGAAGGCGATAATTTTTTCATGAAAAAGCCCGCACGCACCAATACTCTCGTTAGAGAGTTCCTTTTCTTTATCCTTTACCTTATCCTTTTCTTTCTCTTTTCCCTTTTCTTTCTCCTTATAGCTTTCGCTGGGTTTCTGTGGGTTAATTCCAAAACCTAAATAACCCACTGGGTTTTCTGGGTTTTGTTCGGTTTTTGGTGGTCGGCCTCCCTTTGCGCCGTTTTGGCGGGCTTTTTCGGCTCGCTTTTCGTGCTTGGCGTTGTCTAAGCGGAATTGGTTTTTGTAGATGCTGAATGCCATTGCAATTGGGCTTGTCTTTGGCGGCTCGATTCCCGTTTCTTGAAAGTCGTGTATGGCATCTAGGAAATCGCCCTTTTGCTCCTGTGTAAGGAAGTCGCGAATTGAGGCGTAAAGCCCTGTGTAAATCAAAAATCCTTCCTTGCCGATCATAAAGCCAAAAAATTAGCCCCAATGGGTCGGTAGCAGCCGATAGTCCAAAGGGGCGAATTCTTTATTTACATGAGCTATCGTGCAATGCTGCTACAAAGCCACGACCGCTATATTTTCTCCTACAAACCTACAAAAAGTAGGCGACAAATCCAAATCAGTCGGGCAACTCAGCTCGCGATTGATCCCGCCCGCCTTCAATGTTGATCGCGCCATTGTCGCACTTGCGAGCGC
>CAZGHY010000182.1:0-1501 GCA_964526015.1 uncultured Gammaproteobacteria bacterium | reverse complement strand
GAATCGGACAACAATTATCATTTGCAAAAATCATTAAAAGGGCCAATGAACAAATAGCAATGAAGATTTGAAAGCGAGGCAACAATGACAACTTGTAAAACCCAACCTTAAAACTATGATTTTTGTATTGACAAAACTTACAATACATGATAATATAGGTATTGTAAATACAAAACATCATTTTAGGAGTTTACAAAATGTCACCACAGCAAACCGCGATGATTGAAACACTCAAAAGACGAAAAATCAGCAATGTAGTTATTAAACCATTTAACGCTTTTGAGGCCAGTGTAGCCGATGCCACATTAACAAAAACCAACGGCAAGGCTGGTTTTTCATTCGGTGAATATTCAGCCACGTTAGACCAGTTACAAAAATATTACGAGGCACAACATGCCAGCGCCTAAAGGAAACGATTTTGCCCGTAAAGATACAAAAGCCAAACTGATGACAATCCGGCTCTACCCGGAAGATGAAGATGCAATAAAGGAATTGTTATCTTCTGGGTATGCCCCGGATAAAAACAAGGCGATTCGCCGCGCCTTAAAGGATGCACTTAATGACAACCATAAGCATTAAACCGAAGCTACTGGACACCTTCTGTAAAGCCGGCGGATGCACTAAAGGTTATCAAATGGCCGGTTTTGAGGTTGTCGGAATTGACATTGAGCCACAGCCGCGTTATATCGGTGATGATTTTGTGCAAATGGACGCGCTTGAGGCGCTGCGGATTCTGATTGCCGGTGGGTATATCGTTGGTAAGTCGGGCCGGCGGTGGTATCTGAGTGATTTTCTCGCGATCCACGCGAGTCCGCCGTGTCAAATTCATTGCGAGATGACCAAAGGCCGATGGAAGGACCATCTCAAAAATCACGTTAATTTAATACCGGAAGTAAGGTATCTGCTAATTGCTTCCGGTAAACCTTACGTGATTGAAAACGTAGAGGGCGCAAGGAAGGAACTAATTAACCCCCTTTTGCTTTGTGGTACGATGTTCGGATTGCAAGCCAGAAACGACGCGCAGTTATGGCGGCATCGCCTCTTTGAGTGCAGCCCGGCTATATGGTTTCCCCCTGCAAGCTGCTACCACAAAAAACAGCCAGCCATAGGCGTTTACGGGGGCGGGCAACATCCACTAAGAAAAAACCGGCGGCGAAAAAATGCTGTCATCGGAGTCTACGGCTCGACTGACCCCCAGTCGAGCCGTGACGGTAAATCTTTTTATGGGATTGATGACAGAAAGATTGCAATGGGAATTGACTGGATGACCGGCAAAGAATTAAATCAGGCTATACCGCCAAAATTTACAGAATATATAGGCCAGCGCCTTATGGAAGTGCTATTGGCATGATCTCTCGCCGCTCACTCCTCCTCACCATCCATATCCTATTGCGCCGGATGGAATCAATCGAGGCCGATGCCAACGCCGAACTTAATCGGCTGCGGCTGGCTCAAGTAGAACACGACGCTAAAATTGTCGCACACTGGGAGCGTCAAGTAC
>CAZGHY010000181.1:0-1502 GCA_964526015.1 uncultured Gammaproteobacteria bacterium | reverse complement strand
GCAATCCCTTTGGCTCCTGCCATTTGGTGGGAGCAGGGGATTGTTGCTTTCGGGGAAAAGTGGAGCAGATTTCACAATTCGGGGTCTAGTTTGGTAGAAGTACGAGTGGACTTGGTATAGCGACCATTTATGGTCCCTGGTAGGGTTCATTCAATAGAGCAGATTTCACAATTCGGGGCATAGTATAGTGGTAGTACGAGTGGTTTGGGACCATTTAGTCTCGGTTCGATTCCGAGTGCCCCGACAGGTAAAAACACGACAAGACAAGAAGGGCCATTTAGTATCGGTTCCCTGTCTGCCGACAGGCAGGGATTCCGAGTGCCCCGACATTTAGTTGCAACGTGAAGACGCCATGAAAAAGGTAGTGACCATCGGAGGAGGGACGGGGAGTTTCACGCTTCTTTCTGGACTCAAGAAATATCCGATTGAGCTCTCGGCTATCGTCTCGATGGCCGACGATGGTGGCTCGACTGGTATCCTTCGTGATGAACTCGGTGTCCTCCCGCCGGGAGATGTCCGTCAGTGCCTGGTGGCCCTCTCCGATACCCCGGACATGCTCCGGGAGCTTATGAATTACCGCTTTGCCGAAGGAGGCCTCGAGGGACACAGTTTCGGCAATATCTTTCTTTCGGCCCTTGAGAAAATCACGGGCGACTTTGGCAAGGGGGTAGAGGAAGCGTCTCGGATACTGAATTTCCGGGGCGTGGTTATTCCTGTCACTCTTTCTGATGTGCGCCTCTTTATGATCCTTGAGAATGGTGACGTCCTCTCGGGGGAAAATGAGATCAATGTGAGCAAGAAATTTGAAAAAGTGGGAGTCAAAAAAGTTTTTCTTAAACCAGTTCCTAAAGCGAACCCCTTGGCGGTGAAGAAGATTCTCGAAGCCGACCTCGTCGTGATCGGTCCCGGCAATCACTACTGCTCTATTATCCCGAATCTCTTGGTCCCGGGTATCGCCGAGGCTCTCCGGAAAACCAAGGCCAAAATCGTGTACAACTGTAACCTCATTAGCAAGCGAGGTCAGACGGACCAGTTTTCTTTGGAGGACTATATTCGGGAAGTAAACAGCTATATTGGAGCCAAGCGGATAGATTTTGTGACGTATAATAGTAAGAAGCCTGGAGCTCGTTTGCTAGAGCGCTACCGTTCTGAGGGTACCCTCGTGCCGTTTCAGAAGAATACCAAGAGGAATTACCGCGTCATTCAGGCAGACCTCCTATCGAGTGAAAAGGTGATACGGAAAGCAGAGGACAAAATCGCGTATACTCGCGCCTTTATCCGTCACGACCCAGAGAAATTGGCCCGGGTCCTCGTCATGCTCCTTGAGCTTGAGGGGTATGAGAGTATATTGAAGGATATCGTTTAGGGGAAGAATGTAGAATTTAGAATGGAGTTTAAGGGTGCGGGGTTGACAGGATTGCCAGGAGGTGCTATAATGTTTTTTAAAGTTCTTTGAGTTGCAGGTGATTTGATTGGTGGACAAATGTGGCTATTGTTGGCCA
>CAZGHY010000180.1:0-1520 GCA_964526015.1 uncultured Gammaproteobacteria bacterium | reverse complement strand
TTCGGAAAATGTTTTAAAACTTTTTGAAGAATATGGTTTTAAAACATTAACTGCTAGAATAAAGAAATTAGGTGAGCAGATTGAAAAAGAAAAACAAGGAAGTCTGTTCTGAAAGAACAAGCTTTGCTTATTTTAATATGACAAAAATTAAAGTTGCTTTAGTCCACGATTACATCAAAGAGTTTGGTGGGGCAGAACGTGTTTTAGAAACACTCCATGAAATATATCCAGATGCTGATGTTTATACATCAGTTTATTTGCCTCATTTTCTAGGTCCTCACAAAGAACGTTTTGATAAATGGAATATAAAGACATCTTTTTTACAGTACATACCATTTAACGCCAAACTTATTAGTTTAGCTAGGTTTGTTGCCCCACTAATGTTTTATCAATTCAATTTAAAAAAATATGATTTAGTAATTACTTCAACAACAGGAACATACACAAGTCCTAATTATCTAAGAACCGGCCAAAAAACATTGCATCTTTGTTATTGTCATACACCACCAAGGTACTTATATGGTTATGCGGTTGCTAATGACTGGACAGACACCTTTTTTCGCAGAGTACTTTTAGTTCTCGGCCAAATACCAATGCATTTTTTAAGAATTTTAGATTTTAAATTTGCACAGAGACCTGATTACTTTATATCAAATTCAAATGAAGTAGCATCGAGGATAAACAAATTTTATAGAAGAGAAGCAGTAACAATTTATCCACCAGTAGAACTAGACCATGTTGTCAAAAATGTTAAAAAACAAGACTTTTTATTGGCAGGGGGTAGACTCTCAAGGGCAAAAAGAATTGACCTTGCCATAGAGGCTTGTAAAAAACTTAATTTGAAGCTGAAAGTGTTTGGAAAGGGTTTTGGAAACATAAAAGATGAGTTATCAAAAATCGCATCTAGCAATATAGAATTTGTTGGTGAGGTTAATGATCATGAGAAAATGAAATTATACGCCCAAGCTCGTGGGTATATATTGCCTGCTGATAATGAAGACTTTGGTATTGTTGCTGTTGAGGCAATGGCATCAGGAACTCCTGTAATCGCATATCGTTCTGGAGGTTTGAAAGAGTCTGTTATAGAAGGAAAGACGGGCTTATTCTTTGATGAACTTAGTACTGATAGTGTTATTGATGCAATTAAAAGATTTGAGAAAATGAAATTTAAACAAGAGCACTGTATAAATAGAGCACAGAAATTTAGTAAAGAAAGATTCAAAAAAGAAATGTTACAATTTATTGATGCAAAGCTTAAAGAGAAGTAATATTGCTCCGCTTGTAATTATCCTAGTATCTATTATTTCAGTTTTTGTAACTTCAAGGCTAATAACTTTTTCAATTATTGAATGGAAAATACTTCCAAACTTTTTATTTGCAGCCTTTGGTGATTTCAGATTGCACCATTTTGTATATGGAAATGTGTTAATCACTATTACAAGTTTTCTTGCAATTGGCCTTGGAATTAGGAAGCATAAAAACTGGTTTGCATTATTTTATGGTATAGGACTTGGGTTAGT
>CAZGHY010000179.1:0-1578 GCA_964526015.1 uncultured Gammaproteobacteria bacterium | reverse complement strand
GCAGGCTTCACGCTGTCGGATAATCAACATTTCCGTCAGAATTGGCGTCGGAACGAGAAAAGGGGCACACATTACGAGTACGATCGGGGGAGTGCCCCCAAGACCCCACCGCCGCCCCCTGTCATGGCGATGACGGGCATTTCGCGAGCGTATGCTTGCCCGCTGGCCTGCCGAGTATTGCATTCACACACGGCTTGACCGCTTTCCGCCGCTCCTGTCCGCATTGACCCCACGGCAAAGGCGGGCATCGCCAAAGATGGCAATGCGAAGACAACCAATGTTGTGCATACTCAATTCGCAAGCTGCGTATTTTCAACGCTCGCCGAGTGAATGACAGAGTTACGCCAACGGCTTGCCCGGCACACCCCAACAGATTGTGGTTGCGATTTCTGATAATGGCGCTGAAGTGGCGCTTGAACCGTCCGCAGCAGCTTTCAAAGCCTTTGCCTCAGCCCGCCGCTTCGCCTTTGCCGCCTTGCGCTCGCCAGTTGGGGCGCATCCAGTGCGCTTGCTCACCTGCCCCTTGCCCCTGACAACCGGCGGCTCGATTCCGACCGCCACGTCATGCGCAGCTTGCCACGTGTTTGCCCGCAGCCCGTTCGTATCCGCTCGACCGGCATGTTGCGGACCTCCCTTCACCGTGTAACGCCCGCTGGTGATGATGTCGAAGACCGTCCGAATCTGCCCGGGCCGGCAGATCATCGCCCACAGCAACCAGATTGCACGGCGGCTGGCATTGGTTGGCGTATTGTGACCCCGAGTCCATTCCGTGACCACGGAAGGCGCAACGCCGAGCAATGCCGCGACCTCTCCATACGTGCCAACTACGTCCCGCAAGTCCATCAGCATTGCAACAGCTTCAGTATCAGCGGCGATCAGAACCGTGCAGGCATCACAAAGGCGCTTTGCTAGGCGAATTCTAGGCACTTGACCATGAATGACCGGCCAAACTTGGCAATAGCGAGAAGAAAAGCGCACTCTCGCCCCTTTTTCTTCGCCCCTCTTCACCCCTTTCCCCCGCTCTTACAATTACCGCCGAGCGTGTTCTTTCCTTCATTCTTGACAAGCAAGGGGCTTGTTTGGTAAGAGTGCGCCTGTGCTGGCCCATGTGGGACAGTGCGGAAACCATCAACAAACACGGAGTAAATAAGACCATGAAGGCAACGGAAATGACATTCAATAACCTCTCGCGAGAACAACTTGAGGCAGAAATCAGGCGGTGCAATGACATCATGTTGAATGACGGCAAGCGCATTGGCCAGCTTGAGGAACGCATCCGGGCGCAGACTGAGACGTTGCACGCTGATGCGGCGGTCATTGCGCAACATGCGATCAAATTAAAGGAGATAGACAGACTCACCTGCAATTGTCCCTGCATGTCCGTGGAGGCGCAGCAACAGTTTGAACGCAATAAGGATGCGAACGCTTACAAGTGCGAGCTTGCCGGCGTTATCCTGAAGATACGCGCAATTTCACGGTCGAAATAGCCAGCCATCCAGACCGCTCAATACAGGAGAATCAAAGACCATGAAACACACCATGAAGAAGACACCAAAGACACCAAACCAGCCAGCCACG
>CAZGHY010000178.1:0-1586 GCA_964526015.1 uncultured Gammaproteobacteria bacterium | reverse complement strand
CAATAATTCTTGCAACAATTTTGTTGTTACCTCACGAACATTAACTCTTGCAACTTAGTTGCAATTTCAGTTATAATGCAACTTAGTTGCAAATGAAAGAAGATAAAATAATTAACAAAATTCTGAATCTTAAAAGCTATCGGCCTTCAATTAGGGTTAATAGATTATTTTCTGAATTAGTTAACGCCGTACAATCTAATAACGTGAATGTTGATTTGGTGGATCAACATTTGTTAGTTAAAATAAATGAGGCATGTTCAAGAGCTGAATTTGAGCTAGAGAAATATTGGTCAAATAGAATTTTTAGATCAACTCAGCCAATTATAGAGATTGAAGAATTTCCTTACTATAGAAACTACCGAGATTTAGCAAATCTTGAGTATGCGTTGTTCAATTCTTGTACATCTCATGGCAGAAAACACAATTTGTTATTTGTAGGAGGTGGCCCATTACCAATGACCTCAATAATACTTTATAAATTAAAGAAAATTAATTCAACAATTATTGAATATGACGCGATAGCTGTTAAGAAATCGAGACAACTATTAAAGAAAATGGGACTTGATAAGAAAATCAGCGTGGTTGAAGTTGATGCACTCAAATTCGATCAGTATGCTAAATTTAACTTGATTTATTTTGCAGCTTTGGTTGGTAAAGACGATGAGTCGAAAGTCAAGATTTTAAATAATATTCGGAATCAAATAGGCAGTGATGTTCATGTTTTACTAAGAGGTAGTTGGGGTAATAGAAGACTGCTTTACAATAATTTGAGTTTGGAGGCTATTAAGAATGCAGGCTTTAAAATAATTACTGAAACCCATCCACACAACGATATTATAAATTCCATTTATTTAATTAAAAAAAATGATAAGAATACATAAATTAGAAAAAAAAGAACAGGCTTTGATTGATCAATCAGTTTTGTTTATAAAAGGGATAATAAAAGATGATTTTGGATATGAAATTAATTCTGCATGGCATGATGATTTTTTAAAATTAGAAAAATATTATCTAAATACAAGATCCTGCTTTTATGTCTTAGTTGTGGCGGGTGAAATAGTAGGAACAATCGCTGCTAGACCGTACGATAAAAAATATGAATACTTTAAAAACAGATACAATTCTGTAAACACGTTATCTATTTGGAGGCATTACATTAAAAAAGATTTAAGATCTATGGGTCTAGGATCTAAACTGCTTTTTAAAGCGCTGTCGTTTGCAAACAAAAAAGGTTACAAATACTTATATCTACATACCCAAAAAAATATTAAAGGGTCTGTGGAATACTGGCTGTCAAAGGGCTTTAAAATCACGAAAGATGTTGGAGATGAATTTCATACTGTTCATATGGAAAAAGTGATAATATAAATCTATGTTCAAAAAGTTAATTATAGTTTGTTTTTTATTTTTGTTGTTTTTTTTCACTTCGAGCTTGGTATATGCTGAAGAGCAAACATTCGAGGGTAGAATTGTTAAACTTTTAGAGGAGAAAGGGAATTATCAGAAAATAGAAGTTCAAGTTTTAACAGGAGACAAAAAAGGTGAGAGTGTCGTTGTTGAAAATGGTATGTTCACTTCGTCAGAAG
>CAZGHY010000177.1:0-1589 GCA_964526015.1 uncultured Gammaproteobacteria bacterium | reverse complement strand
TGATATAATTGAAAGTTCTGGAAGATGGGCAGGACGGTAATGCGCGAGTCTTGAAAACTCGTGAGCGCAAGCTCTAACAGGTTCGACCCCTGTATCTTCCGCCAAATTTGTTGTTTATAAAATGGAAGAAGAATATCAGGACATCGTTGACGAAGACGACAATATAGTTTCTAGCGACAAGCGACAAAACATTTGGGATAAAGGCTTAGAATCAAGGACAAGGTCTGTAAATTTGTTTATAATCGACGAAAATCAAAACATTCTCTTGCCAGTAAGATCAAAAAATAAGAAAAAATGGCCACTTTGTTATGATTTTTCTTGCGGAGAAAATGTAATTTCGGGTGAAACATATGAACAAGCAATATTGAGAGGAATAAAAGAGGAGCTTGGAATCAACAATCTAATCCCTATCGAGATATCTTACTTAACTCCTAAGATTGGAGCTACAAATTTTTTAAAAATCTACAAAATTAGTGTCAAGAGCAACGAATTTAAACCAAAAATCACAGATCATAAAGAAATCGACCATTTTGAATGGAAAACCATAGAAGATATTAGGAAACTAATGTATTCAAAACCTAATCGTTTCAAAAATGGCTATCAGTTCGTATTTGAAAAAAGTTTTTAAAATTCACCTTGCAATTGTTAAGCTTTTTATATTATCAAATCCAGCTTCGTTTAATACTTTTTTAGCCTCTTTTATAGTTGAACCAGTAGTAAATACATCATCGAAAAGCAATATATAATACGCAGTATTTAATTGGCAATCAGGATTAACTGAAAAAGCTCCAAACAAATTAGAACGACGGACAGATCCACGAAGACCAACTTGAGAAACTGTATTTTTATTTCTAATAAGTAAATCTGGTAAGAACCACCACCCTAACCTTTTAGCTAGCTTCTCCCCTATTAATTCCGATTGATTAAAACCTCTCCAGTTATGTCTTGATTTATAAAGAGGAATAGGAACTAAAACATTTTTTTTATTTAAAAATTGTTTTCTACTTATTAACGAATCAACTATTCTTCCAGTTAACTCCTCTGCAACATCATATGCAAATTTATATTTTAGTGAAATTATTGTCTTCCGAATTACTCCTTCATATTTAAAAACTGAATAGTTGAAACTATCGCACCTCGAGAACGTATTTTTTTTGAAACAATCATCACAGATATATTTACCCATTTTTTTACATTCAAGACAATATTTTGGGAAAATCAGATCAATCAGGTTCATGCTGTATAATTCATGATATGAAAGCTAACGTAACAAATTCTAATAGAATTTTAAACAAAAAGGCAAATTTTGAGTATGAATTAACACCTGAAAAGGTAGAGGCTGGTGTTGTCTTAAAAGGAATTGAAGCCAAATCATTTAGAGATGGTAGAGTTGATATCTCACAGTCACACGTCAGAATCGTGGACGGTGAAGTCTTTTTAATTAATGCAAATATACCAGCAGGAGATATTAAAGGTTACGAACCAACAAGAATGAGAAAGTTACTTTTGCACAAAAATCAGATAACTTCATTGTCTACAAAAATGAAGCAAAAAAAGTTGCAAATTGTGCCTGTTTCAATGTATAATAC
>CAZGHY010000176.1:0-1595 GCA_964526015.1 uncultured Gammaproteobacteria bacterium | reverse complement strand
TAGGACAACAGTTTTTGGAGCTGTTTATTGGGGTTCGAATCCCTGTTCCCCAGCACACCCCCGACCTGTCGGGGTCGAGCGAAGCGAAGACCACGACTTTTGCCCATCCCCTCGGACTGTTTTGTTTTCAAGTGTTATGTTCGAGCCGAAGATTTTAGAGGCGAGAACCTTTATGTCATCTTTGTTGTTAGATGATACTATTTGATCTACAGAACTAGCTTCAATAATCCAATTTTTCATTGGTTCGATCCAACTGCCTTGATGTCTTTTAAGAGAAAGGATTTGTTCTTCTATGGTCTTCTTCGTTGAAGCCAACTCAAACTTTTTTTCTTGAAAGACTCCCATATCAATTACTTGATCTAAATAACTATCAAGAAGAAGTTTGAGTTTAGAATTAATCAATTCTAAATCCTTTCTCTTTGCAGCTATAACATCAAGGCAGGACTTTTCTAAATCAGATTCTTCTTGTTTTAATTTTAATAGCATCTGATTAGCAAAAGTCTTTTTCAAAGAATATTGTTTGATGAGTGTGGTGAGTTGGGAATGAAGATCGTTTTCTAATATATAATTAGGTTGTAAACACTTAACAACTTTAGATTTTTTAGTACACCTATAATATTTAAAAACAGTTGAACTCCCGTCAACATGATGTCTATTGTGAATTTCGCCAGATATCATCATTCCACACTCACCACATCTTAGAAGTCCTAAATATGGTTTATGGACTCTTTCCACTCTTGCATGTTTCCATGGGTGGTTTCTAATATTTAGGACTTCTTGCACTTCATCAAAAAGTTTCTTTGAAATAATTGGATCATGTCTGCCCTCATATATCTCGCCACCATATCTAAAAAAACCTGTATAGAATGGGTTTGAAAGTATAGTTCTAATACTAACTAAACTTTTATGATTATTTAGGCGAGTTTTAACACCTTTTGAAGCTAAAAAGCTAGAAATTTCTTTTAGTTGGATATTTCCCTTTGCATATTTTTCAAAAGCTTCAATGACAACAGGAGCAACTCTTTTATCAATTACAATTGATTTATTTCTACTATCATTTAAATATCCAGTAGGTGCAGAACTTGGGAAATATCCATTTCTAGCTTTTTGATGTAACCCACGACGAGTATTTTCTGAAAGTGAATCAACATAATATTTAGATTGAGAGAACGACATTGAAAGCATGAACTTCCCTTGAGGAGTGGGTTCAAACCAAAAGGTGTTAAATTTGAGGGCAGATATCTTCATTGTATCTACTAAGTAGATTATCTTTCCACCATCTACGCTGTTTCTCGCAAGTCTGTCTGGATGCCAAGAGAGAATTCCATTTGCTTGACCTTTTTCAATTCTATCAAGCATTTTATTAAAGATTGGTCGACCTGGAATTTTAGCTGATTGTTTTTCAATAAGTTCTTCCACAACAATCAGCTTTTCTCTCTTGGCAAGGCTACGAAGTTCATCTAATTGTCCATCAATTGATTGCACCTGTTTATCTTCCACATCAGTAGACTTGCGAGCATATATGAAGAATTTTTGAGTATTTGTATCTTTTGGATTATTTACAATTGTAGTCATCTACAATTATTTATACGCCC
>CAZGHY010000175.1:0-1605 GCA_964526015.1 uncultured Gammaproteobacteria bacterium | reverse complement strand
AATCTTTTGATACAGTTTCAAGTTCTTCTTCTCTTTCTTTTAATAAAACTTTTAATTTCTTTCCTTCTTCAACATCTTCTTTTCCGAGTTTGTTTTTCTTTGCTCTTATTTCTTCTGTTTCTTGGATTAATTTTCTACGTTTTTCATCAACAGCAAGAAGCCTGTCGACGATTGATTCATCGACACCTTTATCTTTAGTGGCTTTTTTAACAAAATCCGTGTTCTCACGGATGAATTTTATGTCTAACATACTCTTGATTATACCCCAAAAAATATTATAATCCATCCATGTCAATTGAAAATTGCAATAAATGTAAAGCTTACGGAATCATCTGTAACAGGGGGGGGTTCTTCCAAAGAATGACTGGACTAGAAAAAATTGTTACAGTCACAAAAACAGGACAGAAATTCGCACATGATTTTCCAATTGAAACTTGTGAAGTAGTTATGGGAGAAGTATCTGCAGAAGAATACGCAAAACTTCTTAATAAATATATCGAGGCACAAAATAGAGGTCTTATTTATCCTTTATAGTCCCAAGTCTTTAGAAATTGACTGCATTGAAGTTAAAACAATTTGAATGAAGTCATTAAGTTTAATTCCTAGTTTTTCTTCACATAGTTCTATATTTTCTCTTTCTACTCCTTTTGCAAAATCTTTTTTCTGCCATTTTGATAACACATTTTCAACAGTTACAGCAGATAAACTTTTTTCAGGACGAATAAGAGCAACGGCAACAATTAACCCAGTTAATTCATCACAGCAATAGATACTCCACTCTAAATTATTTTGAGGTTCACGATCCATTCCATTGTACTTCCAAGCATGCGCTTTTATTGCATCAATTATCTTTTGATCCTCATTTCTTTTTACTAACTCATCAATTAAAACTTGAGGGTGTTTATCTGGGTACTTTTCATAGTCTGCATCATGTAATAGTCCTGTAATTTTCCATAGATTTTCGTCTTCTCCAAAATGCTTTGCTAAACCACCCATCGCTGCCTCAACAGACAGCATATGTTTAACAAGATTTTTATTTTCTGTCCAAGTGGTAACTAAATTGAATGCTTCTTCTCTTGAAATCATTACTTAATTGAATCTTTAAGTTTTAAAATTTTGAAGTATCTAACCATATTTCCTAAAATGGTTATTACTAAAAATACTGTAGGAACTGCAACAAATGCTTGCATGATCATTAATGATGATGGAAGGTATGGATTAATTATTTCAGGAAACACTGATGGTGCACCGATGAATAATAATAGTGCCAAAATTGAAACTGAGATTGACTCATTAACATAATGTGTCATTTCCATTCTTAATTCTGAAATTTGGTCTTTAACCGTTTCTACGTTAACTGCTTCAAGGAGATTATTTACTTTTAAAGTTTTTAACGTTTTAACTGATTTTACTGGTCTCTTTTTTATTGTCTTTGCCATTATGTCTGTAATTTACCTCTTCTTTTTATAAATGTAAAGGACTAATTTTCTGGTCTTAACAAAGGAAACAGAACAGTTTCTTTGATTGACTTATTGACAAGGAATGAAAACAACCTTTCTGAAACACCAAATCCCGACACGGGTGGCATACCGTATTCTAGTGCTC
>CAZGHY010000174.1:0-1634 GCA_964526015.1 uncultured Gammaproteobacteria bacterium | reverse complement strand
CGTAACCCCTACGGAAATAAATTTAGCTATATGCTGGAATAACTCAGTATCCGAAGGTACATCTTTATTGATGTGACAATCTTTCGGTGGAGTCAATCAGCAGGGAAGATCAGCCGATAAGGCTGGAACCCTCACAGACTAGACGCTAAAGCATTTGAGGTTAAAAACTTATTTGTAAGATATAGTCGGATCCTTATAGCGATATAAGGTTTTTAGATATACTGGTCGTTCGGTACCTAAAATATAAAACAATTATGTCGGACTCTATCCAGTGGGATCGTTCGATTTTTGATGGGAGTTGTCCACAGTACGAGAGGACCTGGATGAAGGAATCCCTGGTGTGCCGGTTGTGTCATCAGACGCAGCGCCGGGTAGCTATATTCCTCATTGATAACCGCTGAAAGCATCTAAGCGGGAAGCATACCCAAAGATTAGAAATCGTTGTTCGAAAGAACGAGAGACCCCCGAGAGAATATCGGGTATAACCGGCCAGAAGTAGAAGTATCGTAAGATATTAAGCTTACTGTGTACGGATTGGTCAAAGAAAACCATGCAACATTGTATATTATTACGATGTTTGTTAATTAATATATTGTTTCTAGTTTATATATCCTTCAGTTGTTAGAGTATTTAGTCTTGGTGACTAGAGCGCAGTGGAACCACCTGATTCCATTCCGAACTCAGAAGTTAAACGCTGTAGCGCTGACGATAGTTGCTGGGCAACTGGCCGCGAAAATAAGTCGTCGCCAAGACTAAGTTCTCTAAAAAAAATATCCCGTTTAATCGACGGGATTTTTTGTGACTTAAAATATTTATTTTGCTTACTCCTTGCGCCTTCGGCTAAAGTCGTCGCCAAGACTAAATACTCTAAACAGAAATTAGTCTTGAATGATATCAAGGCTTTTTTGTGGCTATTTTGTTATATAATATAAATGTATGGAAACTATTATCACAAATGAAGAGCATTTTTACAGATCTAAACAGTACGGTAGAATGCTGCTGATTTGTTTGTTTGTTTTTTTGATTTATATTTTATTTAGATTTTTTATTTATAATAGAATACCTGCAGATCTAACATTAGTGTTGATCTTGGGTGTTGCGATAAATTGGACTTCATGGAATAAACCAATTATCAGTTTTAATGATTCAAAATTTATTTTTAGAAATGGTTTATACAGAAAAAGAATAGATATACATAATATAAAATCCGTGATTTTAAAAGGTAATAGTTATTATTGGAATATGAAAATTGTCCTTAAATATAATGAGGGAGGCAAAGATAAAGAATTTATAGTTTGGGCAAGTATGGTTGAAGATTACCAAAGTTTTTACAGTTGTCTAAGCGATAAAATTAATAAAAATGATACAGTTTTTACGACGATATCTCCTGATCAATCTCCCGTCGAACAGACGTAAACATTTTAATGGTATTCACTCCACAAATTGAAATCAAATTTTAGATGGTGTTTAAAACAAAACAGTGAAATTTCTTCACTTGTAGGAAACTCCACTTTAATGTATAATTCCTATACTTAAAAAGAAAGGCGGACATGACACTTGGCTACAACAAAAACTAATACAACTACTAAATCAGTCACTATGGCTGATCTTTTGGCAAAATCAAAATCTTCAAT
>CAZGHY010000173.1:0-1641 GCA_964526015.1 uncultured Gammaproteobacteria bacterium | reverse complement strand
GCCTCACCAAGGAAGATATTAAAGATTTAAAACTTGTTGTTTTTGACGTTGATGGTGTAACTATAAAAAAAGGTACGAATATAGAAGAAATTAAAACAGCATCTGAGACTAGATTTAACGTCAGAACTAATAATCTGACGAAGGAAATGAATCAAAAACTAACAGAATTAAAGAAAAAATACTTTGTTGCAATTTGTTCCGGACGAAGCTCCTTGTATTTAACTGACGTATTTGGCGATTTACTTTGGGATAACTTAGCTCTAATTAGTGAAATTGGTATTTTTACTTTAATAAATGGTGAACTAAAACAAAATAAAATTTTTGATGCTAATCATCTTAGAAAAATGAAATTAATTAAGAATGATTTAGCAAAATTAGTAGGTGACAAGCCTGAAATGCCTGACTTTGAATTAAAGCAATTTTTAATAACACTTCATGCATCTTATGAAATTCCTGAAGTCTATGAAATAATGAAGAAAGATGATCCTGAAGGAGAGTTTTACTGTTTATGGAATGGTGAGGCATTTGACATTGCACCAAAAATTTTAGATAAAGGCCAGTCTATTAAATTTTTAGCAAAAGAATTAGGAATTGGAATTCACCAAACAATGGCAAGTGGAAATGGGATAAATGATAAGTCCATGACTGATGCTGCAGGAATTGGAATTACAACTGATAAAAAATCATTAGAATCTGATTACTATACAGAAGGTAATGAAGAACTCGGTGGTTTTGAAATTATTAATAAACTATTAGAATTATCAAAATGAAAGATAAGTCAAAATTTAAAATTGAATCGTATGTTATGAGAGTAGAGAAGCCATGGGGATTTGAACTTATATATTCTGATGGTACTGCAAAAATTACAAGTAAAATATTACATGTCACTAAAGGCAAAAGATCAAGTTTGCAGTATCATGACGTTAAAGAAGAAATTTTAACATTATTAAGCGGTGATGGAATTTTAGAACTTGAAGATAGTAATGGCGAAGTTAAGAAGTTTAATATGGAGCCTCGAAAAAGTTATCTTGTTATTCCAAATCAAATACATAGATTTGGGGCAGGAGAGGCTGATTGCGAAATCATGGAATCATCAACTCCTGAAAATGGAGATACAGTAAGGCTTGAGGATGATTACCAAAGAGGAGTTGAAACGGAAGAAGATCGCAAAACTTCTAGACAAAGCTTGTAAATAAATATAATATAAATGTATGACTAATCTGCCCTTAGTAATTGATTTCAAAGATATTGATAAAAAAGATATTTCTTTGGTTGGTGGAAAAGGGGCAAATCTTGGGGAGATGATAAATAATGGATTTCCCGTTCCAAATGGCTTTGCAGTAACAGTACCATCTTATCAATTATTTTTGCAGGAAAATAATATCGCAAAAAGAATTTATGAAATTTTAGAGGTTATTGATGTAGAAGATGCTGTTCAGCTTGAATCCGCTTCAAAGAGAATTCAAAAACTTATCAATAACTCTAATTTTCCAGAGTCAGTATCGAGAGAGTTGTCAAAATCTTATAAAAAGTTAGGCACAGCTTTTAAAAAGGCTTTAGTAGCAGTTAGATCTTCAGCTACAGCAGAAGATTTGCCAGGTATGAGTTTTGCAGGGCAACAAGCAACATTTTTAAATATTA
>CAZGHY010000172.1:0-1648 GCA_964526015.1 uncultured Gammaproteobacteria bacterium | reverse complement strand
TATCAAATTTATAGTAAACTTATCTCCTATTCCAAGCTTTGGGAAATGCAATTGATGAAAAAATGACAAATAAAATTACATTTATAACAGGTAATAAAGGCAAGTTTGAAGAGGCTTCAAAAATTATTGAAGGCTTAGAACAACTTGATATTGATTTAGTTGAAATACAAAGTTTAGATCCAAAAGAAATCATAACTGCAAAACTAAATGAAGCAAGAAAACAAACCTCAGGTAATATTGTAGTAGAGGATGTCGGAGTATATATAGAATCTTTAAATGGTCTTCCGGGTCCATTAATAAAGTGGTTTATGAAAGCTCTGGATAATGAAGGGTTGTATAAACTTGTTGAAAACTTTGAGAACAAGAAAGCCGAAGCGAAAGTTATCGTTGGTGCAGGTTTTGAAAATGGAGAAATTGAGTTTTTTGATGGTGTAATCTCAGGAAAAGTTGTTTCACCTAGGGGTGAAAATGGTTTTGGCTGGGATAAGATATTTATGCCGGAAGGTTTTGACAAAACTTTTGCAGAAATGGCACAAGATGAGAAAAATGAAATAAGTATGCGAAAAATAGCATTTCAAAAATTGAAAGATTACCTTCAACATAAATAATATGAAAATAAAAGTTGCAGTACTACAATATGACTGTCCCGAAGATGTAGAAAATTCAATTAAAAAACTTGATGAAATGGTTTCTAAAGCTTCTAAGCTTGGAGTTAAGTTAGTAGTAGCTCCAGAAACATCAATTGGAATGCTTGGTGATGTAAAAACAGTTGGTACAGATTATTTACCTGAATTAAAAAGAATTGCAAAGGAAAATAATGTATTTCTTTCGACCTCTTTTTACAGGAAAGAAAATGAACAAGTATTTAATCAAGGCTATGTTGTAGATAGTAATGGTAATGAAGTACTAAAACACAAGAAAATATACTTAGCACCCCCAGAAAGAGAACAAAATATTAATTCAGGTGATAGTCTAGAAGTAGTTGAAACAGAAATTGGAAAAATTGGAATGTTAATTTGTAAAGATGGTTTCACAAAGTATTCTCATTTTATGTATCAAAAGTTTAACGATTTAGGAGTAGATATTGTCTGCGCTCCTACATGGTCAATTGGTTGGAAAAACACTATTGGTATAGATGAATATGTAAAATCACTTTATACATATGGAGCTTTAATTAGTAGAAGTTACGTTTTAATGTCAGGAAATCTTAATAAATCAACAGAATCCTTTGGAAAATCTTTAATAATTTCACCAATAACAGGAGTAATGCAAGAAGGTTCAACTAACAAAGAAGAAATATTGATACAAGAAATTGATTTATCAGAAGTAAAAAGAATTAGAAAATTTGATTCATGGTGGCAACCAAAAGAACAAGTAATATAAACATTTGACTTCGGTAAAGTTTTGGAATGTTGTTAAAGTATAGAGGCAAATTGCCACCCCCTTTTGATAAATACAGCAGGTTGTAAGTAGAAACTAAACTGTTCAAATGCAGAGGGAATATTTAGAATTATTAAAATGACTTAATATTGATCTATATCAAATATCATTTGGAGCTGACAGGGTATAAAGGTATAATAGTAATGCGAAATTATGAAGGCTGCAATTTACAATCAATATTTAGACACATTAGGTGGTGGAGAAAGAT
>CAZGHY010000171.1:0-1653 GCA_964526015.1 uncultured Gammaproteobacteria bacterium | reverse complement strand
ATTATATTCTACTGTTTTGTTGGGCCTGCTGCAACCTTTCAGTAAGCCTGTTATTAAAATCTAATGCTTTCTTTAGAGCGTCAACCAACTGCCCGTTCTGTTCTGCCATCACCGTGAGCTGACCTTGCGTTATTTTCTCGGCAATTAAGGTTGCTTGCCGTATAATTGCATCATCAGAAAGGTTCACTGAATTTTCAGATGGGTTTAAAACTTGTGGAGCATTTTGAATTATTCCACCATCTTCAAACCTTCTTCCATATCCATTATAGCTGTTGATTCTTGAAAGTTCTTTTTTGAAAACCTGAGAACTTCTTTTATTTATTACCACTTCCCCCCCTTCAAGTTCTGGGAAGTAGTTTGTATTTCTAACTTTGAATTTTACTCCGCCTTTTTTGTGTGACGGGCCTTGTACCATTCCACCGTCTGCATATCTGTCTCCAATAATACCTCCTTGTTCAAATTTATCTATACTTGCTTTTAGTGCCCCACCCAAAGCAGACACTGCGGCAATCCCTAAACCTATGGTAGCTACCTTTCCGAAGTTAAGCAAAGCACCTTCCTTCAAAAGTTCTGCTGTAAGTTGTGCAACAATAAACTGAATAAAAATGTCTATCAAAGATTTCATAAGATCTTTGAAAGCATCTTTTGTTCCTTCTTCATTCACCAAGGCTGCGCCTATCGCTTCCCCAAATGTTTGAGAGATTTTAAGAAACTCTTGCAGAAGCTGTTTACGCTGGTTTAAAAGTTCCCGATTATCTCTTTTCTGCCTGTCCAGTTCATCCTTGCTCGCTTCATCTGCGGTCTTTGACTTAGCTGCCTGCCAAGCATTGTACGCTTTTAATTCACGGGTTCTATCTTCTTCGGTAAGAAGTCCTTTTTCATCCAAGGCAGTATTTTCCGCTTGAATATCGAACGCCAATCTTTTCAGTCTGGCTTCTTCATACTGCCTGTTGTAATCTTCCAACTGTTGAAGCAAAACTTCGTATGGATTCTTAGCAATTTCGCCTGTGACTACATTAAATTCTTGGGCAGGAATTTTACCATCAAGAAAATTCTGTTGTGCTTCCTTAACCTTTTTAAGATATTCCAGTTCTTCGGCTGTCCCAAGTCTGTTACTGTTTGATTCTACTTGTGATTGCAGTATAACCGCTTGTCTTTGCAAGATAAGTTCTTGGGCTTTTAACTGATTTATTCTTAGCTTGTCATCATCATTTAAACTTGCGCCTACCTGTCCCAACACTTCCATAGTTTTGGCTACAGCTTGCAAGGCTTCAAGCCGAGACAATTCATTCTGCACTCTAAGTAGGGCATTATCATTATCATTCTGATCTAAAAGCTGTTTCCTCAAACCTTCGTTGGTAATATCCCGTGTTATTTCCAACACTCGTTCTGCGGATGACCTGTCTATAAAATCGTCAAACTTTATTTTTTGAAGTTCAACACTTATTTTAAAACCTTCCGCTCCAAGTTCTTTAAGTTTGTCCAAAGATTCCTGATAAGTCTGCTCTGTTTCTCTTGTGGTTCTTACAATAAATCCTTGGTACTTTAAAGCAAATTCGTTTTGTATTTGCTCTATTGCTTTTGCATTTACTTTCTCACCATTTAACTGTGCTTTATATTGTTCAATCCGTAAGGCTTCTTCCTTATCAAAAT
>CAZGHY010000170.1:0-1657 GCA_964526015.1 uncultured Gammaproteobacteria bacterium | reverse complement strand
ACAAAACTACTGCAACTATTAAAATAATTGTAATATTCATATATTAATCACCGCCCTCCGGGCCTTAGGCCCTATGGGCCGGTGGCCTTTCCTTAAATAAACTATCAATAAATTGTTTTTTCTTATCACCATGTTTTTTAATATTATGTTCAATCCACATTGCCTCGCTTCTGGTTTCATAGGTTTTATATCCCACGACTTTAAGCGGTCTTCTATCTTTTGTAGATATTACTTTACCATATAAATGCTGTTTGAGTCTATTTTCTAAATTATTTGTTTGTCCGAAATAATATTTATTATCTTTTAGGCTTCTTAATACATAAACATAAAACATATTACACTCTTAACATCTCTTCAAATTCTTTCAAACTTCTTGTGTTGATAATATCTTTCTTTTCTGCCCAACCTCGACGTGCGACATCAATACCGTATTTCATATTATTCATCATGTTCAATTCATGTGTGTCAGTTCCGAGTGTCAACTTAACTCCAAGCTTAACTGCATCTCGAACAAGGATATCTGGCAAATCAAGACGCATAGGGTCAGCATTTATTTCAATCCACTTGTTGTTGTTTAAGCAAAAGTCAAAAATCTTTTCCCAATCTAATTCAACTCCTTCTCTTTCATTAATCTTTCTACCAGTTGGATGTGCAAAAATTCTAACTTTAGGATGGCTTAACGCATTTAAAACTCGTTTGGTCATATCAATTCTATATAAATCAAAAACTGAATGAATTGAGACTAATGCAAAGTCTAACGTGTTTAGTCCAGCTTCAGACACAGGCAAAGATCCATCTTTGCCCATATCAATCTCTAAAGAATTGAACACTTTTGCTATTCTATTTTCACTATCAGTTTCACGCGAGTAATTTAATTGTTCTATGTATTCTTTCTTTCTCTTTAAAATATCTAGTGTTTGAATATCATTATGCCCTTTTTTACTTGGATTATGTTCAGTAAAGGCTAAATATTCATAATTCAGTTCAGTTGCTCTTTTAACAATTTCTTCCATTGAGTTAAGTCCTAGATCATGAGAAGTTTCAATATCAAAACTTGAATGAATTTGTAAATCTGCTTTTATATCATCAATCGTAACTAGTTTTGGCAACTTATCATTTTTAGATGCGTCAATTTCTCCTGTTCCTTCTCGAAGTTCTGATTCAATATATTTAAGATCTAAAAATTCATATAATTCTTTTTCTGTTTTAATACCGATCATCTTTCCAGTTTTTATGTTTTTAAGTCCATGTTCAGACATCGAATATCCAAACTTCTTTGAATATTCACGAAGGGCAATATTGTGGTTTTTACTTCCGGTAAAATGCTGAAGTGCATTTCCATAACTTTCAGGGTTCATAACTAAGATATCAACCTGAACGTTATTAGGTAATAAAACTGAAGATGTTACATCGCCTTTTTCAATTATTTTTTGAATATTTGGATACTGAACAAACCTTTCAATTACTTCTTTAGGTTTATTTGTTGCAACTGCAATATCAATATCTCCCACGGTTGCAACTCTTCTTCGAAGTGAACCTAGTACATCTATCTTTTCAACAGAAGGTTCGACCTGAATCCATTCTACGACGCTAGAGGCTATATTTTCTGCATATGACAATAAATGTCTTTTTACTTTATTCTGTAGTTTCTGTGCTT
>CAZGHY010000169.1:0-1675 GCA_964526015.1 uncultured Gammaproteobacteria bacterium | reverse complement strand
TTGTGATATTATTAATTCATGGGACTACTGCCTGAAAGAGAACCAATAAAAAATCCGTATGAAAATCCTGATGAGGTTTCTGCATTAAATATTGAAAGAAAAGAAGTTGTAACCCCCATATTGTCAAAATTTAGTGCACAGGTAACAGATGATCAAGGTAATCCTGTAATTTCTATCTCTGATGACAAGAAAGCAGATATTGTTATCCCTGAAATAGATTTGCAAACTTTGGAAATTAAAGCAAAGGGAGATGGATCTGAATCTTCTGTATGGTCAGCATCCTACTGGATTAGGATTTTTAAGAAGGCAATCTTTTTTGGTTGGAAGATTTTATTTGATAGAAAAAATTAATTATATAATAAATAAAAATGATAATACCTGATTTGGCTACAATTGTTACTTTTTTGATAGTAATGGTTTTAATGATTTTTTTACTTTCGGTCTTGGGTTATGTTTCTTTTACAGTGTTTAAATATAGGGGTAGAGAAGAAAAATCAGTTGACTCAGTTTATTTGCAAATTTCAGTTCCAAGATTAAATGAAATAAAAATAGATGCAATGGAACAATTTTTTGCATCTCTTTATTCAATTAAAAAAGGAGGTTGGAAGCAAAAGTTTTCATTTCAACCAGCAATTTCATTTGAAATAGTTGCTAGATCTGAAGATATTAAATTTTTTGTTTGGTGCCCTACTCAATACAAGGATTTAATAGAACGTCAAATACATGGTGCTTATCCAGATGCTGAAATTAAAGAGGTTCAAGAGGTGAATCTTTTTAATGAAGATGGAAAGGTCGCTTACAAATCTTTCCAGTTAGGAAAGCCTAGTTTTTATCCATTAAAAACATTTAAAGAACTACCGACAGATATATTGGCACCAATTACATCATCGTTGGCAAAAATGGGAGAGGGTGAGTCTGCCTGTGTTCAAATTTTAATTTCTCCGGCCGAAGGTGACTGGCAGAAAGAGGGTCGAAAATTTTTGTCGGATACAAAGAAGCAGGAGAGTAGTTCAGAAAGTGCAAAGTATTCGGTTTCAGGTAAAACACTAGAGGCAGTAGAAAATAAAGTAGGTAAACCGGGATATGAGGTTTCAATTAGGATAGTTGTTTCTGCAAAAAGTAAAGAGATAGCTAAAATGAATTTAGAAAATATATCATCTTCTTTAGGTCAGGTTTCTGGGGAATTTAATTCACTCTCAGGGAGAAAGATATATAACAAAGGCAGTTTTATGCAAGACTTTCTGTATCGCTACCAACCAATGTTTAACATTTTAAAAAATCACATATCTGTGTTAAATACTGAAGAATTAGCTACTTTGTTTCATTTCCCAAATAGACAGATAACAACTCCACATATTCATTGGCTTCATTCCAAAACCGCACCTGCACCTTCTGAAATCCCAGAAGAGGGGCTTTATATGGGTAAAAGTGTGTATCGTGGTGTCGAGAGAAGGATTGCTATGGGTGACGATGATAGGAGGCGACATATGTTTATCATTGGTGCAACCGGTACAGGAAAAACAGAACTTTTGAAAAGTATGATAATGCAAGATATTAATGCAGGTAAAGGTATTTGTTTTATGGATCCACACGGTGATGCTGTTGAAGATATACTAAAAATGATTCCTCCAGAGAGAGCAGAAGATGTTATTTACTTTAGACCTTCAGATACAGA
>CAZGHY010000168.1:0-1680 GCA_964526015.1 uncultured Gammaproteobacteria bacterium | reverse complement strand
TGTCATCTGTTCGTGATGCCGCCGTTGATGCGTATAACAAAATTCAGGGTATGCCGATATAATCTGTCGGTTTCTTTTGTGAATCCAATGGATTCCTGTGTTGCCCGATAACCAGAATTGTTTATGATTGAAAGCATAATTAAACAATTTTGGTGTTTTGGGCTTATTATATGTTTGGCCGTATTCTGCGCCTCTTTGTCATCGTCAATCTATTGATGATAGCCCCCTGTTTAGCGGGGCCAATTCCACTTGTTGTCAATGTATCCGAAAATGTCAACGTAACGGGAACGCCTCGGTTGCAATTAAATATTGGCGGGGTCACACGTTATGCAGATTATACGGGTGGAACGGGTACATCTGCGTTGACCTTTTCGTATACTGTTCAGTCGGGTGATTTTGATTTTAACGGAATTGGGATAACATCGCCCATCGACCTGAATGGGGGAACGATTAAGGATGTGAATGGAAATGATGCCACTCTTACATTTGTGCCGCCCAATACATCTGGTGTTTTGGTTCAGTCCTATCAGGTTGCTTTTACAACATCGCCAATAGATAGCACTAATGAAACTGCAGCCGCATTTAACATTACAGGTGCGCCGATGGGCGCAACTTATAATTATACAATTACCAGCTCAGGCGGAGCAGGAAGTGTAACGGGGTCTGGAACTATTTCCGCAGATCCTCAATCTGTTTCAGGGGTGAATGTATCAGGATTACCTTTTGGAACCCTGACAGTATCCGTCACAATTACAAACGCAACGGGCACAGGTAACGCTAAAACAGGAACGGTGGCGGGCTCGTGGACGGCGCCACTTGACGCGCTTCCGTCCTCCGCCTCTGCATTCTCTGTGCGCAGGCTTTTGACATCGTATACAGGCCCTTTGGTGCAAGTGCGGCGGAGTTCGGACAATGTAACACAAGATATTGGGGTGACGTTTGCGGGCAATCTTAATACAACGGCATTAACAACGTTTTGTGGTGCAAATTCATGTTTTGTATCCAAATGGTATGATCAATCTGGCAATGCTCGTGATGTTGTTCAAGCAACGCTTGGTAATCAACCGCGTATTGTGAATGCGGGAACGATTGATACGTTCAACTCTCGACCTGCCATTTTTTATGATGGTGCGGGTGATTTTTTAAAGCAAAGTGCGGGTGTATTGGGGGGCATGTCTAGCTCATCGGTACTTGCGGTATCAAAGATGAATGTGGCCAATGCTCGACAAATGTTCGATATTCGGGATGTGGGGAACCAAACATCTTTGATAGATGATGGGAATGGCGATGGCTTTGCGGGGCGGCGACGAAATACATCCAATACGTTGGTTTCAACAGCAATTATGACGAAGGACACAACGGCTCATATTATGACAGTGACCTATGATTCTTCTACTTCGACGTTATCTCATTCAAAAGATGGGGGGGCTGCAAATACGGCAACATCGACTGGTGGTACAACAACCAGTTTCTGTATTACTTTGGCCAATAATGGCTTTTCAAATACATCGCCGAGTTTTAATGGGCATATTCCCGAATTCCTGTTTTTCCAATCTTTGTTATCTGGGGGGAATTTGTCCACAATACGCGGAAATCAAAAGGCATATTTTGGAACTCCATAACCCCTTGCACATTTCTTCCAAATGCCTAGAATGACGGTATGACCGAAGAAGAAATCAT
>CAZGHY010000167.1:0-1683 GCA_964526015.1 uncultured Gammaproteobacteria bacterium | reverse complement strand
GTAGGCTTGCTGGGCAATGCGGATAGCATCGCCTTAGCATCTTCCAACATCGTCTCTTTGTCGTTGCCCGTAATCCGTGCCGCGAAGATGGGCGGCAATCCAACTTCCGCCGCTACATCGCGCTGCATCAATTCGCGGTTAGTCCGTTCGGCTTGCGCCCGCAACGCCTCAACCTCTTTTTGCAATCGTTGTGCCTCACTCAGTTCTGCATCCTTGCGGGTTTGTTCGGCCTTCTCGTATGCGTCCAACTTCTTGCGCCGATCTGCCGCCTCGCGGTTTGCGTCTTTGAGTGCCTTTGACATTCGTTCGTTTTCCGCTTGCAACTCGTCAAGCGTCTTGCTTGCGGGTGCTTGCGTAGCGGTTGCCGTAGTCGTCTCGACTACCTCTGCGGTGTCCGTCTCGGACATGTTGCGCTCCTTGTAAAATAAAAACCCGCCAGCATCTCGCCAGCGGGTTTCATAGCCCGACGCGGCTTGTAGGCCGCGCTATTCAGTTGCGTTTCAGTATATGACAACTAGCCTCAGAATGTCAAGTAGTAAAATCGCGCTTGTCAAGGCTGAACTTCTCGCGCTTGCCAAGTACCTGTAATTCGCCCGCGTCCGCGTCAATTAATAGCCGTAACCCTTGCGCCTTCGCTTGGCGGTAGCGCATGATAAGGCTTAACTCGTCTTTGCTCAATACAATCTGCGTCACGTATGGCTCGCGCTGTTCGCTCATTGTGTCCTCAGTGGCGGCTCTGCGCCTAGTAGTTGCCATAGCGGAGTTACAGACCGCATCGGCCCGTACACATCGTTATCCACCTCGCGGCTAATGTCCTCAAACGAGTACAGGCCGTCTTTAAGTGCCGCGTGATAGTCACGCCCTAGCAAGGCCCGTTGTTCTGCCTCTGACATGCTATTGAATATCTCAACGCCCGTTTGTTGGATTGGATTGCCGAAGCCCTTCACGGCGGGTAACATCGTACACCGCCCGTTATGGTGGTCGTTTAGCCGTTCGGTGTTGGGGTGGAATGTGCCGTGCATCCGCAAGCATGACGGGCAGACGTTCGGGTTATTGATAGCCGCAAGCCAATACCACCCTTCCACAACATCTGCATTTGCGATATAACTCGCCCGGTTAGTCTCGCGGTAAGCGTATAGGCCAGCCGTGCGCGTCATGCGTAACGCATCGACAAGCGCCATGCCAAACTGTTTGCGAATCGCCGCCGCTATCTTGCGCGGATTCCAGCCCAAGCCGATGCCGTCAAGAAACAAATCAGCGATGGCCTGCGAGTGATACGGCGCAAGTTCTTTTAGGCGTTTCAGCAGTGGCGAGTTAGGTTGCAGGAAGCCCAGCAGTTGCATCACCGCGCCGCGTGGTAGGGTGTTAAACGCCGCCGTAACGCCCGCTTGTCTGACGGCCACATTCACCAATGCCCGCGAATCTGCCAACGCTTTAGTTACCGCAGCCTCAGCATTGCCGCTCAATTCCGTTTTAGTGAACGACGCGATGTCGCTCAACTCTGATTCAATCTGCCCAATCAAGGCATTGTAGCGCGACAGCCTAGCCAGTTGACCACGGCTTAACTCATCCGCCGCCGCCACGTTCGCTAAGTCCTCGACCTGTGCAATCAGGCGTTTATACATGCTACCATAGGCGCGGGTTATCCGTGCCAATGCCGCCGCGTCACGTTTAGCGGCCACG
>CAZGHY010000166.1:0-1719 GCA_964526015.1 uncultured Gammaproteobacteria bacterium | reverse complement strand
TGTGTCGCCTGTGTTGGCACAGGCATGTATATCATGGGGGCGCGTGAAGTGCCAACCGTGACTATTGAAACAGCACGCCGCCGACGCCAGCCGGAGGGGCTGCGCGTCACGGCCGTTAGCGAAGGCATGAGACGGATTCGTTTCATCGCCGATCCGATGACAGCGCGGTACATCGAATCATTGGGCATGGGGCGGGTGTTTATGTTCTACCATGACCAATACAGCGGTGACCGGCATTATGACCTGAGCGTCTCCGCTTTGTCAGATTGGAGCGAAGTCGTCCAGGCAATGGGCGCGGCTTCGCTGCCAATGCCGAAGTGTGAAGCATCTCCGGTAACGGGTGCAATTGTGAAGCATCAGGGGTGGGGGCAATGAAAGACAAAATACAAATCATCGCCGCCGGGGTCTCTCTGTTCGCCCTGCTAACTTATACGCTGGTGCACACCGGCGGACTGTTGGCTCGTTACATCAACCCGCCAGCCGTTGGTTACGTCGCCGCTTTGGGCATTGAATTGTCAATTGTTAGCCTGTCGTTGCGCATCGGCGACATGAGGCGCGCACGGCAATCAGACCGCTTTTTTATTGCCGTTCTGGTGGCAGTCGTTACGGTGTCAGCCGTTGCCAACATTGCCGAAGGTTTTCATACGCTGCATGGCCAACCATTGACGGCTGCAACCATACGCCAGCTTGACCCGCTCCAGGCTGGCATAGGGCTGTTGGCCACTGGCTTAATCTCGCTTATTGTGCTGGCACTGAGCGAGATTGCTGGCACGGATGTTAGCACGGCCATTCGCAAAGCGGAACGCGAAGCGAAACGAGCGGAGCAAGCAACGGCACAAGCTAGCATTGAGCCAGTACAACAGCAAAAGGAAGCGATGCCTGAGCCAGCTCAGGCCAGCGTCAAGGCCGGCGCGAAGGCGCAACCGGCGCAACTTGCGCCGCAAGTTTACGCAACCCCGGCAACGGTTGCAGACCTAACAGAGGCGCAACGTCGGGTATATGACGCAATCAAGGCGCAACCAGACGCAACCCACACGCAAATCGGCGAGTTGTTGGGTATTAGCAGGCAGGCAGTTAGCGGGCATGTTTCCCGGATGAATGGAGTAATGAAATGACATTTGCGATTGAAATTCTAAAAGATTGGAACGGCGCGAGGTTTTACACGATATTTGAGCATGGTCGTTTTCATCAACCGACTATGGTCATCGGAGAAACAGAGGCGCGGGGCATTGCAAATTACATTTTAGCCGGCCAGCCGGAGTTAGTGTATGTTCAAGACAATGAAACGATAGCAAGCGCGGTATTGGGCCATCGCAAGCGGATTAAGTTGTCGCAAGGCGAGGCGGCCGAGGAAATGGGCATCAGCCGCAATTATTTGGCTCTAATTGAGGCAGGCAAGGCAAACATTAGCCTTGATGTTTACCGCGCTATTGTAGAATGGATGTCGAAGGGGTGATGAAATGACCGAACTATACTCAGGCGCGCTGCGAATTGAATATCGCGCCGTGTGCCCTCGACACCAAATCAAAAGCGCAACACAACGTAATGAAGACGACGCCGCAATACTAGCGGCAGACACCCGTGCATTTTGCCAGCCGTGCCAGGATGAGGCGGCACAGGCGAACGGCCGTCAAGGAGCGAAAACACGATGAATAACATATGGAACAAAATCACAGATGACCCGGCGACGTTACCGCCACTTGACACACCGGTTTTTGT
>CAZGHY010000165.1:0-1720 GCA_964526015.1 uncultured Gammaproteobacteria bacterium | reverse complement strand
AGGAGATATGCAGTGAATTGGACTAAAATAAATAAAGAACTGGGATGGAAACCAAAATATGATTTTAGTGTATGGTTACGAAAGACGGTTGACTGGTATATAAAGAATAAATGGTGGTGGGAAGAAATGAAGAAAGTATCTGAAAATTTTTATAAAAAAGGCAGTATAAATATTAAAAAATAATATATTTTTAAAAAATGATTAAAAAGGATGAAAAAATATTAATTTTTGGCTATGGTCAAATGGCAAACTTCTATAAAAACCATTTTGATTCAATTGCCGTTAATTCAGAAATAACAAAAGCAAATATTTTAAATGTTGAAGAAATTGAGAAGGCTGTTAGTGAGTATAAACCTACAGTAGTTGTTAACACTGCAGCTAAAACAAATCTTGAATGGTGCGCAAACAATAAACTTGAAGCATTCAATATTAATGTTTTGGGTGCGGATAATTTAGCGCAAGTTTGTGATAAAAATAGTATTTACTATGTGCATATGTCCAGTGGTTGCATCATGGCGAGTATTGATGAGAATGATGCTAAAGATGAGAAGGCGTTACCTGATCCGATTTCCTATTATTCATGGACAAAAGTTTGGGCAGAAAATATGATAGGTTTTAAAAAGAGTGCTGATTTTAAGTACTTAATTTTAAGACCGAGACAGCCTGTTTCTGCTCAGATTAATTACAAAAACATGCTTCTTAAACTTCTTACCTTTTCGAAATTTATCGATACACCCAATAGTGGTACTGTTATTGAAGATTTGATGGGTTGGACTGAAACATTAATTGAAAAAAGAATAACTGGTGTAATAAATGTTGCGAACAAAGGATGGACAACTCCATATGACATAGGATTAATCTTAAAGAAATATGTTTTACCATCACTCCCTGTTAATAAAATTGAAAAGTCAGAATTGAACGCCTTAACACCTGAAAAAAGAGTAGACACAGTATTAGATGTTAGCAAGCTTGAAAGTGTTGTAGGGGAAGTTAAGGGGTATGAAGAAAGATTAGAAGAAATTATTAAAGAACTTGCAAATAATTTTAAAAACGGAGACAAAGAAAATATAAAAACACAACTTAAAAAAACAGCAGAGTCAACAAAAACAAGAACTGTTCCTAATGAAGTTTGGACTGAATTAATTCAATAATTGCTTCACATATATCACTCGCCACATCTTCAACTTTTATCTGATTGAGATAAATAAATTTTAACTCAGAAGCTTCAGTTTCTAATAAATTAATTCTTTCCACATTATCAATTTCCGCTAAATAATATGTATTTAGTAACTTGTAATTTATATCTTTATGCAAGTAATCAGCTGAGTAAGATCCAAAATATGTAAATTTGTTTATACAAATACCAAGTTCTTCTTTGATTTCTCTTGTTAATGCGACTGGAGCACTTTCCCCTGGATCTATAAAACCACCCGGTATGCCCCATTTGCCATAATTTGGTTCAATGGATCTTTTAACCATCAATAACTGTTCTTTGTCGTTGAAGATAAATGCGCCCGTTCCTGGCTTTGGACTTATAAATATTCTGAAATCACATTTAGGGCAGACGTAGAAAATGTCCGATTTTTTATCAAACAATTCACCACAATTTGAACAATATTTATAATGATATTTCATTTATTCTTTCTCCACTTTTCAATTTCTGAATGGTTGCCGGTTAGAAGGACTGGAGGAACTTTCCAATCGTTATAAATTTCTGGTC
>CAZGHY010000164.1:0-1732 GCA_964526015.1 uncultured Gammaproteobacteria bacterium | reverse complement strand
GTTAGGCCACTACGCGATCTTTCCAGATGACGCTCTCAGACCTGCGCACCACGCGGTATTTGTATGCCGTTGATGACCCAGCAAGCAGTGTCGCCTCCATCACGGCGTCTGCCTCGTATTCGTATTCCTCGGTGTCTGGACAGTCATACCAGTCGTTGCATGAGTGTTCCTGTATGATGTATTTGACATCTTCCTGTGGCCTAACCATCTCACTGGAGCGAACGTGCGCCCCGCTTTGCTGTTGTTTGGTTTCAGTAGTCATAGAGTCTTGGAGCTATCTGCGCCCGCTTCCGGCGCACGTCGCTCAGTTCGGTCGTTATACGACTTGGCCTCAGTGTCTTTGAACGCGCAGTAAAACAAGGCCCATTCTGGAGTGTCTTTCAGGCGCAGTCCGCATCGTTGTTTTGACCGCCATCCACCGTGAGGCTCTGCCACGCCTTCTACGATTTTGACCAGTTGTTGAGCCGCCGCGTGTAAGGCTTCGTATTCATCGTGGATACGAAGCGCGGATGATATTCGGTTTGCGGTTTCTACGTTCATTTGGTCTTTCGGTGGCGGGCGTTCATGATGATCCGGCACGGGTCGCAGTAGTGTCGGCCTTCTGGGCATTCAGCGCCGCACTCAGGACACAGGCCGAGCAGCTTTCTCAAGGCGTGAGTTTTGTTCTTTCCTGTCACTTTTGATCGCGCTGCGTTTATGATTCTCTCGGCGGCATCTCTGGTTTTGAATGCGTGCCGGAGTATGCTCAGTTCATCAGTTGTGAATGCTGGCGGCTTCATTTCAGCTTCCTGTGCCCTACCCAGCTTATACAGCGGTCGGGGACTGTGATTGTCTTTACGATGCGCTCTGGTTTCAGGTCGGGAGCATTGGAGAAGCGGGCACGGCGGTCTTCCTTCCAGTGCGCGACCTCGCCGGTTACGGTGCGGTTGTTTTGATCTACGGACTTTACGATCATCTCGTGCAAGATTCCGTCCTCACTTTCCACGGTGATGATGTCATTTGGTTTTGGTGTCATAAGTCGTCGTCTAACAAGACGCTGGACCGAATGCGGCGGGCCACGTCATTTGTGTTTTCCGGCATCACTGACCGCCGCATCGGTCAGCTTTTCGTTAGACGCCATGCGTGCAGCCTCACACCATAGACATTCACCCTTGTCGCACTCGTTGTATTCCGGGCTGTTTGGGTCGCGGTGTTGCGTGGCGACTTCTTTGACGAGCGCAGACAGGACAGCCAAGCGCAGTTCATTGTCGCGTTGTTGCATTGTGAGCTTGCGGATTGCTTCTTCTTTTTCTTCGTGGCCTCCGCACGCCGGACAATCTCGCATGGGATGCGGTTTTCCGTGGCAGAAGGAGCATTTTGTTGTGACGAGGTGGGCGTCTAACAAGTGCGCTACAGCGAACGTGCGCCCCGCCTCTCCGCTCAACCATTCTCGTAATTTCACTGGTTTCCTTTCCGCTCGACCGTCCCGCCCGGCGCGGATCGGTGAGCTTGGTCGTTCAGATGCTCTGCGGCTTCCACCTCTTTCATCAGGCGGATGGCTTTTATTGTAGTGAGCATGTCTCCGCTTCCGAACTTCACTTCCCAATGTGAGTTATCCAGACACGTCTGCGCTTCATCGGCCAGACGGAGCGCCAGAGTTTTCCACGCAGCATCTGAACCACTTGCTTCAGCGAAAGCGGCTGCGCTCTGCATTGACGTTGGCACACTGAAATTCTCAGGCGGGTTTCTCATT
>CAZGHY010000163.1:0-1736 GCA_964526015.1 uncultured Gammaproteobacteria bacterium | reverse complement strand
CAAATGGAAATTGTTTACCCACAAGATCTTCAGGTTTAAAAAATTTCATAATTCCAGAAAAACATTTTTTAATTCCAATTTCTTCTCCCAGGTCAACAGTCATTCTGATAACCCAATGACTCCACTCAGGAACATCAGCAGATATTACAGTCCCCATTCTAATATCTACTTTTTCAAAATCTGTAAAATCAATTTGATCCATTTTTATATTATATATGATAGAATATTGGCATGACAGCCGTAGAAACTGGTACAAAAAATAAACTATCAGATATAATAGCAACAGGAATTACTGTAATTAGTGAAGGAACCTCAGCTGGACCGTTTAAAGACGTGAATGAAATGAAAGAGACGTTTGAAAAATTGAAGGTCGATGGATATGACAATGTTGGGGAAAAACCCGACGAGGTTTCAAAGTAACCCCATTTTTTCTTTAACTTCCAAAACTGTTTCATTGGCAATCTTTCTTGCTTTTTCTGCTCCAGATTTTATCACATCATCAACATATGTTGTTTTGTGTTCTAGTTCTTTCCTTTTTTCTTGTATTGGTAAAAGTTCTTTATAAATTGCATCAGCAAGTTCTTTTTTCAAATCTCCATATCTTATTCCATCACCTAAATACATTTTTTCATATTCTTTTCTTTTTTCAGCACCTTGGAATAATTCAACAAATTTTAATAAGTTAGCAACACCTCCAGTTGTAGGTACTATTTCTCCTTTTCCAGAATCTGTTGGTGCTCCAGCCAATCTTTTTTGGATTGTTTTTAAATCATCAGTTAAGTTAATGTAACTTCCTTCAACACTTTTACTCATTTTTCCTTCTCCTGCAAGCGATGGAACGTATTCCCCTTTTGTTGCAAATCTGACTGGTTCTGGAAACTTTGTTCCATATGTCTCATTCATTTTTCTTGCAATTTCTCTTGCAATCTCTAAATGTGGTTCTTGATCAATTCCAACTGGAACAAGTGAAGCGTTATAAATTAAGATGTCTGCCGCCATTAAAATTGGGTAATTCAAAAGTGCCATTGTTACATTGTCTGGATGTTGTTTTATTTTATCTTTAAACGTTGGGAGATGTTGCATTCTAGCCACACTAACTACGCTGGACAAATAAAATGCCAATTCAGCATGGTGGCTTTCAGACTGTTCAAACAATATACTTTTTTCTGGATCAAGTCCTACGGCTAGATAATCTAAAATTATCTCTCGTCTATTTTTTCTTAACTCTTCAATTGAATATGGGGTGGTTACAGTATGAAGATCTGCAACCATATATAAAGTTTCAAGGTCTGCTCTATCTTGTAATTCAAGCATGCCTTTTACAGCCCCCAAATAGTTACCTAGATGTAGCCTGCCTGTTGCCCTAATTCCTGACAATACTCTTTTCTTCATCATTCTATTCTAACAGAAAACAAAAAATCCGCCATTTTTCAGGCGGGTATTTAGTGGCAGGAATGAGATTCGAACTCATAACCGATCGCTTATGAAACGATTGCTCCACCATTGAGCTATCCTGCCAAATTTAAGTCATGAAATCTTTGCTCCACCATTGAGCAACGCTGGCGTAAGGGTATGATACCATTTTAGATACCTTTTTTGCTATGAGAAATAGCAGATTCATGCTACAATAGCATTGTTCTTTAAATTATATGCGGGGTAGTGTACGGCTGCACGTGAGGCTCATAATCTTACAGACTGGGTTCAACTCCCAGCTCCGCAACAAGAAGTAAAAACCG
>CAZGHY010000162.1:0-1747 GCA_964526015.1 uncultured Gammaproteobacteria bacterium | reverse complement strand
GCACACTTCTATCTGATGTTTTTAAATTTAAAATTGCGTTTTTTAAATTCTTTAACCCTTTCTGGGCAGATTCAAGGGACTGCCAGGTAAAGTTCATTGGCTTTTTATAATGTGCACCTAAATATAAATAACGAAGAGCAATTGGATCAAAACCTTTGTCTAAAATATCTTGTATGTTGTAAAAATTACCTAAAGATTTACTCATCTTTTTACCATCAACTGCCAAGAATGCTACATGCATCCAAAACTTACTAAAAGGTTTTTTACCTGTTGCGCCTTCACTCTGAGCAATTTCATTTGGGTGGTGAATTGACAAATGATCTTCTCCACCAGTGTGTATATCCATTTGTTCACCTAAGTATTTAATACTCATTGCAGAACATTCTATATGCCAACCAGGAAAACCATCACCCCAAGGACTTTCCCAATGCATAACATGATCACTAAACTTCCCTACTCGCTTAAACCATAAGGCAAAATCAGAGTTATTTCTTTTATTTACATCAGTCTTAACTTCCTCTCGAACACCCAACTTTTTGTCTTCTAACTTCTGACCAAACAATTTTCCATAATCAGCAAACTTCGAAACGTCAAAATAGACAGCTTCTTCTGTGTCGTAGGCATAACCATTTTTAAATAGTTTCTCAATTAATTCAATTTGCTCTTGTATATGATCTGTAGCTTTACAAATTGTTGTAGGTCTTAAATTATTTAATTTGTCCATCATTTCATAGAAGTTGTTGCCAAAAAACTCTGCAACTTCCCAAACTGTTTTACCTTGTTTCTTTGCCCCTTTTTCTAGTTTGTCTTCACCTTCATCAGCATCTGAAACCAAATGACCTACATCTGTAACATTTTGAACATGATTTACATTATACCCATTAAAGGCAAGGGTCCTTCTCAAAACATCATCCATTACATATTTTCTACCATTTCCTATGTGGGCATAATCATACGCAGTAATTCCACAGGTGTATAACTTAACTTCGTTATTATCAATTGGAGTAAAAAGTTCTTTTTGTTTGGTTAGTGAATTGTATAAATATAAATCCATATTATTATAATATCTTATTTTCAGGACGATTTCCCCAACTATAAACTATCTCCTTTAAATCACTCTTTATCTTATTGTAAGTTTCGTCAGATATTTTATCGTCTCCAACATTAGCCATAACTCCGCTAAGCATATTTCCGAGATTTCTAATACTTTTACCTGGTATATTACCTCCCACCTTAAGGATATGTTCATAGTCCAAACATTCATCAATAATCTCTCTACCGATTCTTTCAGATAGACAAGCTGCATTAACTACACTCGGAACTGGAGGTATTAGTTTTAGGAACTTCCAGTACGGCAACTTTTGGTAATCCACAAACTCTCCCGCCTTTTGAATTAGATAATAACCTTTTATGAACAGCCTCAAAATATCTTTTTCATCGTCTACTAGATTCGTGAGTGGTTCTGCCATTTTTAATCCAAACCTAGAAGCAATAGTTGAATCACTCAAATTATCTCTTATACAAATATTTTCTAAATATCCCATGCGATATTGTATCACTTTGGCCATAAATTGACCCTATGCTTTTTATTAAGTAGGTTTTGAGCAAATTTGAATAATTCTAGATTATCACTACTTAAATCAAATTTATTATTCCAGTAATCAACTTCAAGCCAGATGATATTTCCATTTTCATCCTCTGCTCTATATTTTGCTTTATCTATATAATATTTTGATATTTTCATATG
>CAZGHY010000161.1:0-1763 GCA_964526015.1 uncultured Gammaproteobacteria bacterium | reverse complement strand
ACATTAACACCTTCCCCAAAATCAATTGTCTTTTTCTCAAAGTTTCTAAAATTGGCTAGGTTTAGCGTTTTAAGCATTGTGAAAGTATAATAGCAGAATGAAAGTAGTTATTACATCAAATTACGAGTTAGGAAATGAAACTGGATCTGCAAAAGTTGCAGAGGAACTAGCTAAAAAACTTTCTGTTAAAAATAAAGTTCTACTTATTTGCTTAGGTAAAAGATTTAATTATTACAAACCGTCGAGTAACTTAGAAATTGTTGAAATAACTTCAATTATTATAAATAACATTTATGTACCAGTTATTACTCCAATACTAATGTATCAAGTTTTTAGAAAATTAGATCTATTTGCACCAGATGTTATACATGCCCAAAATTCTATTTTAGTTTCTTCACTCGTTCAAATTTGGTCTAAGCTAAACAAATTACCTTTTCTAGTTACATTCCACCACGTACCTTCTGAGCCAATCAAACATTTACTCCCAACTTTTTCTAAAAACATGCTATTAACCTTGGTTCAAGAAATATACAAAAACACATCACTTAAGCAATTTCTAAAGAACACTGATTTAGCAATTGCTCAAAATGAATTAATATATAAATCAATTAGATCAGTTGACAAAACAATTCAAATCGAAAAAATAAACAATGGCGTTGAGATAAAAGAACTAAACAAAATTAGATCTAAAGTTACTAACAACACCATAAATTTTGTTTTTCTGGGTTCATATGCACTAAGAAAAAATCAACTATTTTTAATTAAAGCTTTTAGTTATCTACCTAATAACTACATTCTTAATTTATACGGCAATTTTAAATCTGGAGGCGATTATCTAGACAAAATCAAAAAGACAATTTCAAAATACAAGTTAAAAAATGTAAATCTATATGACTTTGAAAAAGACATTATTAAGGTTTTTAAGAAGAACGATTATCTAGTATCTGCCTCCAAAAAAGAGGCACAAAGCCTTGTTGTTATCCAGTCGCTCGCATCGGGTAAACCTGTAATTGGACTGTCAAACGAAACAATAGACGAACTAATCAATAGTTCTAATGGACTTTCCTTACCAAAGAAGACATCTTCTAAAATGTTTGCAAATGAATTATTAAGGTTTACAGAAGCCACAGATTATAAAAAACTATCTAGGCAGTGTTTAAAGGACTCAAAAAGGTTTGATATTGACTTAGTAGTATCAAAACTTGAGAATTGTTATCAACGACTGGCCAAATCCAGCAGTTATAATCGTTGAGGGAATATTTGCAAGAATTATAATTAAATATTTATACCAATGATCGTTAATTAATAGCCTTGCTGTAAGTGATGAAAAGACTGGACCGCCCAATACCCCAATTAAAAAGGTTGCCAATACTTTTCCATGATGTAAGTATTTTTCTAAATACTTCTTTTCTTTTTTTTCTTCTGTCCTTTCAATCTCTCGGGCAATAGGAAAGAATTTATCATGCGAGAATATGTATAGAAATAAACACGCAAAAAATATTCCAAACAAATAAATCTGCATAAATATTAATAGAGTATTTTGATTCCCTAATGCATGGGCCAAATTAACCTTAGACATTACAAAATACGCAGTCAACAAACCAATTGCAAACAAATGTGTCCAATGAATTCTTAACTTCTTCTTTTTTTCTAATTTTTTTCTATTCATTTTTGACATACAGAACACCAATAAGTTCCCCTACCTCCTAAGAAAAACTTTTCAATTTTAGTTTTTTTGCAACTTTTACATGTTTCTCCCTGAT
>CAZGHY010000160.1:0-1763 GCA_964526015.1 uncultured Gammaproteobacteria bacterium | reverse complement strand
TTAGTGAAGACAGAATTTTATTTCGAATCCCCTCAACCTCTTTATCTGTAAGTGTATGATCTTCTGATTGATATTCAATGTTGAATGTGTAATTACTTTCGTAAATATCTGATAATGTAGCTGACGTAACTAATTTATTTGTTTTTTTAATCTCAGCAATTACATTTCCTACTAAAGTTTTTTCAGGTAGTTCAAGTGTGATATCTTCAACCTGTGGTGGATACTTGTTTATCTCTTTGTATTTTCTAGACACTTTCTTTGCATTCATTAATTTTTGGATATCAAAGTTATACAAAAACAACCCGTTTTCTAAATTGCCGTACTCGCCAAGTATTGCTTTGTCTGACTTAATTACTATCCTTTGATTAGGGAGATAATTACCGCCATCTTCTAGTCGTTCTGTGTATTCAATATTTAATTCATTAAGTAAAGCCTCAACAATTCCTTTGTTATGTCTGTAGTTATCATGCCTTATGATACCTCCTAACATTAATTGTTCTATTGGTAAGTCATTCTTGCGAGGAATGTAAATGTTACTTATTTCAAATATATGTAAGTCTCCCTTTTCTTGTGGGTTATCTTTAATATTTTTGACTAGTGAGTCCTGTAAGTTATCTCTTAAATACGCAGTATCTGGACCTAGTGGATTTTTTAGTTTAACTTGTCCTTTATTTGTCAAAGAAAGGTTGTAAATCTCAGTAGCACCCAAAGACTTTAATATTTGTTTTACATTTGCTTCAAATTTAAAATCGTCGTTAATCTTCGGCTTTGGTAGTGGACCGTCCATTAATACACATGGCAGGTTAAAATAACCGTAAATTCTGGCTATTTCCTCTGCAATATCTTCTCTGATGTTTATATCATCTGCTCTATATGAAGGAACAGTAACTTCTAGTTTTGACTTGCTCCATTTTACACTAAAACCTAAGTTGGTTAGGTAGTTTGCCATGTCTTTCTCTGAAATTTCTATACCAATTATTTTGTCAATTTCCTCTTTAGTTGCTGTGACAACTTTTGATTTGTAAGGATTTGAATATATATCTAGAACTTCCTTTTCTGCTTTTCCACTAGACAATTTCTCAATCATTGAAATGGCAGATAATATTGCAGGAGTTACATTTTCGCTATCAAGTCCTTTTTCAAAAAGAACTGCAGCCTCAGTTCTTTGGCCTAAACTCATGGAAGTTTTTCTAATTTTGTGTTGATTGTAGTTTTGAACAAAAAGCAAAACATTTTTAGTGTTACTATCTATTGCACTACTTTCTCCTCCCATTATTCCACATAGATCAATGAGGTTACCATTAGAACCTTCTATTACAATATCTCCACCATCTAATTTAAACTCTTTTCCATCTAGTGTTTTAACTAACTCACCCTTTTTGCTTTCTCTAAGAATCATTTTTCCATTTTCAATTTTGTCGTAATCAAATGTGTGAACAGGTTGACCTAATTCATGCATTATGTAGTTACTGACATCAACGATGTTGTTAATTGGACGAACATCAACTTTTTCAAGTAAGTTTTTAACTTCCTGGGGAGAATCTTTCACAGTTACATCTTTGATTAAAACTGCAGTAAATCTTGGGCATAGTTTTGAATCGACTACGGCATTTAGATATTTTACTTTTTTAACAAATTTAAATTTGTTTTCGTCAAGTTTACTTTCTTTTAAACTAGCTTTAATTCCAAACCTTGGGAGAATTGTTGAAGCCTCTCTGGCAATACCTAAAATAGATGCAGTATCTACTCTGTTTGTTGTTACT
>CAZGHY010000159.1:0-1768 GCA_964526015.1 uncultured Gammaproteobacteria bacterium | reverse complement strand
CCGGCAAGGCGGGCCAGATTCGCCTTGGCAGCGTCCCCGGGATAGAGCCCGTATTCATTCGGTCCCTGCTGCGAATACGGATAACGCGATGCCGCCGGGAATCCCCAGTAGCCAGAGCTTCCGGGATAATTTCCAGCGGACAGCGACTCAGTAAACCGCTGCCACGGATTGATTGCGCTTTGTCTTGCCATGATGCTTCAGCCTCCGATCTTGCCAACGAGAATTACGTTCACCTGCTCCCGCCACTGTTCATGCTGGCGCTCCTGCTCGCGTTGCCATTCCTCAAGCTCGGGATACGCTTTGAGAATTCGCGGCGGCAGCTTGGCGGTGGGCACCTTTGGAATAACCAGCGTGGTTGCCTGATTGGTTGTTCCGCGCGCCGCAATTTGTTCGCGATTGGTTGCCATGTGCAAGTGTGCGCTGCCTCAGCTGGGACTGCTGCTGGTTGATTTTTAATCTCAAAACCCCATGCGGACAAGAGATTTCCACTTGTTGATAAACCCACCGCAAGATTTTTGAAGATTACTATTGCCAGAACTGGCGTTGTTATGAGAGAACGTCCGAGTTGACTTTTTGACTGTATGACTTACTCCGACAAGCTTCGCGACCCTCGTTGGCAGAAAAAACGACTCACCATATTGGATCGTGACGGTTGGAAGTGCCTTTCCTGCGGCTCTTCAGACAAACAGCTTCAAGTCCACCACGTTGTCTATCGCCGGATAGACCCTTGGGAATACCCCGATTCAGTCCTCCAGACGCTTTGTGAACCATGCCACAAAATAAGGCAGGAACTCTGCGATAAGAGCGCCGACGCCTTACGTATGGCCATAATGAATCTTCCAACGCAGAGGATTGCGGTTATTGCACAACGAATCATAAACGAGGCAATGTCAGAAATCCAAAAACCATGAGCAAAAAAGGCGGCATCTGGTATCCGAAGTATGTTGGCGACTACCACAGCGACACGATGCACCTGTCATGCCTAGAGCACGGCGCTTACAATCTCCTATTGGATGCGTATTGGATGAATGGCGGGCCGATACCGAGCGACGACAAGTACCTGTCTAACGTTACAAAGCTGTCGCTGAGCGACTGGTCAGCGATCCGCTCAGTGATAGAGAAATTCTTCACTGTGTCGGAGGCCAATCCGTCAACTTGGACGCACAAAAGGATCGAAAAAGAGCTTGAAATAGCTCGTAACAATAAGGCTTCAAGGGTTTTAGGTGCTAAATCAACGAATGAAAGGCGATGGAATAAAACCTCCAAAAAGTCGCCCAGCGACACGCTGAGCGATACGCCCAGCGATACGCCGAGCGTATCGCTCAAGGGTCGCTCGTCACCTTCACCTTCACCTTCACCTTCTTTAGCAGGAGAGAGTACTGCTGACGCCAAAAATCAAAGCTTACCCGAGTGCTCACATCCATCAATTTCGGAAGTGATTGAGACAGCTAAGATCATCGGATTGGCTGAATGGAAGGCGGTTGATTGGTTCCACGAGATGAAAGGCTGTGGTTGGTTGGATTTCAACCATAGGCCGGTGCGTGATTGGAGGTCGGTGATGACAAGGGTTAAGGTCAAATGGGAGGCAGACGGTCGCCCGGCAGGCCCAAAGCCATCTCGAAACTCTACGCCGGCACATAACCCGAAGCAGCAGCTTGATTTTGCCCCATGACTCTGGACGCATTCATTCTAAGGTTTGAAGAGCCAATTAAGAGGACTCAAACCGGCTATCTCGTCAGATGCCCAGCACACGAAGATAAACAGGCGT
>CAZGHY010000158.1:0-1778 GCA_964526015.1 uncultured Gammaproteobacteria bacterium | reverse complement strand
TGGATTATTTACGGGCGTATAAATAATTGTAGATGACTACAATTGTAAATAATCCCAATCAAAAATACTTTATTTATGCTCGCAAGACTACAGATGTTAAAGATATGCAAGTCCAATCAATTGAAGGTCAACTTCAGGAATTACGAATTTTGGCTAAGAAAGAAAATTTAAATATAATAGAAGAATTTATTGAAAAACAGTCAGCCAAAATTCCGGGAAGACCGATATTCAATAAAATGATGGATTCAATTGAAAGAGGACTTGCATCAGGCATCATCTGTTGGCACCCAGATAGACTTGCAAGAAACAGCGTAGATGGTGGAAAAATAATATATCTAGTCGATATAGGAAAGATATCTGCCCTCAAATTTAACACCTTTTGGTTTGAACCCACTCCTCAAGGCAAATTTATGTTGTCAATTTCGTTTTCGCAGTCTAAATATTATGTAGATAGTTTAAGTGAGAACACCAAAAGAGGCCTTCGCCAAAAAGCTAAAAGTGGATTTCGCCCAGGACCTGCGCCTCTTGGTTATTTAAATGACAGTCGAACTAAAACAATTGTGTTAAATAAAAAATTTGCACCTGTCATTAAAAGAGGTTTTGAAATGTACGCAGGGGGCGATTGTCTTTTAAAAACAATTAATCGCTTTTTTGCGAAGAAAGGAATCCTCACCTCCACAGGAAAATCTATTGGCTTAACAAGATGCAAAAAGATTTTGACGAAACCATATTATTATGGACACTTTACATATGGAGGTGAGGCATATGAGGGCAGACATGATCCAATAATTTCAAAGCAACTTTTTGATAAAGTCCAAGAAATATTAAATAGGAAAAATAAACAATGGAGTAGTGCTAAATTTGAAAGAATAAGTAAGCCATTTCTTGGACTTTTAAGGTGTGGTGAGTGTGGCATGATGATTACGTCTGAGAACAAGATTAAAAATTATAAAAATGGTACTTCTAAATCATTTCATTATTATCGGTGTACCAAAAAATCTAGAATAGTTAAGTGTTCTCAGCCATATAGTGCAACAGAGGAGAGTATTCATACTCAAATCATCACACTACTCAAAAAGTACACTTTGAAAAATGCTTGGGCAATAAAAAATGAATAAAAGACTAGATGAAGAATATAAAAATATTGCCCAATCATCCCTTTCTGACATTTCGCTAAAGCGAAAAGAAATTGATAATTTGAATAATAAACTCCAACTTCTTTTAGACAGTTATTTAGATCAGATAACTGATAAAGAAATGTATAAGAAAAAGAAGTTAGAATTAATGGGTTTTAGGAAAACCCTTGAGGAGCAAATTATCAATTTAGAAACACAGAAAGGATATTGGATCGAACCCATGAGAAATTGGATTTCTGAGGCTAATGGAGTAGATCAAATAATATCAACTAACAACAAAGAACAATTAAAGGTCCTCGCCGTTAAAATCTTCGGCTCGAACCTCTTTCTAGAGAACAAAACTATCCGAGGGGATGGGCAAAAGTCGTGGTCTTCGCTTCGCTCGACCCCGACAGGTCGGTCATCGGAGCGGGTGAGCAGAATTGAACTGCCTACTCATCCTTGGGAAGGACGCATTTTACCGGTAAACTACACCCGCAAGACTGTTTAAGACTTCTTTTCAAGAATTATTGTACCACTAACGAGGGAGAGACAAAACATTTCCAGCATGAATAACATTTGGGTGTGTCATGTTATTTGCCTTTGCAATTTTTGTCCACTGATATCCGTCTCCATAACTTCTAATTGCAATAGTCCAAAGTG
>CAZGHY010000157.1:0-1779 GCA_964526015.1 uncultured Gammaproteobacteria bacterium | reverse complement strand
ATTGGGATCATTATCAGGAGAACATGTTTTTAAGCGAAACTGAAGAAGGAGAAGTTTATGCATTAAAGCCTATGAATTGTCCAAATGCTATGGTTGTTTTTGGATCTGAAACAAGATCATATAGAGATTTACCACTTAGATTATCTGATACAGATACACTTCATAGATTTGAAAGATCTGGAACTTTAAATGGGTTATTAAGAATTAGAGAATTTAGACAAGACGATGCACATATTTTTGTAACAGAAAATCAAATAGTTGATGAATACAAAAAGCTATTTGCATTGACTGAAAGGTTCTATTCAATATTTAATCTTGAGTATAAATTTAGACTAGGTACAAGACCTGAAAAATTTATGGGGGACGAAAAACTTTGGGACAAAGCCGAAAGCGAGCTTAAACAAGTTCTTGAAGATTCAGGAAAAGATTATTTTGTTCTTGATGGCGATGGTGCCTTCTATGGTCCTAAAATTGATATTTTAATGAAAGACGCACTCGGAAGAGAGTGGCAGATGGGAACATTACAATTAGATTTTCAACAGCCATTAAGATTTAATTTAAAATACTCTGACAAAGATGGTACAACAAAAACACCTGTTGCAATTCACAGAGTTATATATGGATCACTAGAAAGATTCATTGGTGTATTAATTGAACATTTTGGTGGAGCATTCCCAACTTGGCTTTCACCGGTACAAGTTAAAGTTTTACCTATCGCAGAGCGTCATTTAGACTATGCAAATGAAGTTCTCAAACAACTAAAAGAGAATGGTATCAGGGTAGAACTGGACGAGAGAGCAGAAACACTAGGTAATAAAATCAGAAATGCTCAAAATGAGAAGGTCCCACATATGTTAATCATGGGGGATAAAGAGATTGAAAATAATGAAGTATCTGTTAGAAATAGAACAGGTGAAAGCAAGAACTATAAATTGTCTGAGTTTGTAGAAATAGTCAAAAAAGAAATTAAAGATAAGAAAAATTAATATCTTCTTGCTACTATTGTCATTTTTAGGTACAATCACTATTGAAATTGAAAAGTATCAGTAACAACTGGCGTTTGAACGAGAAAATACCTGCTCTGGAATTAAGAGTGTTGGATTTTGAGGGTAAACAGATTGGAGTTATTTCAAAAAAAGAAGCTCTAGAAATTGCCAAAAAGCAAGGCTTAGACTTAATAGAGATAGCACCAACCGCAAAACCACCAGTTGCGAAAATAATGGATTTCGGTAAATTTAGGTATCAAGAAGAGAAGAAGGCTAAAGAGGCTCAAAAAAAGAGTAAGCCTTCGGACATGAAAGAGCTACGATTTACCCCTTTTATAGGAGAGGGAGATTATCTTACAAGAATGAATCGAATCGATGAATTCTTGAAAGAAAAAAGTAAGATTAAACTAGTTATTTACTTTAAAGCTAAACAATTAGGATCAAAACAGTTTGGTTATGATATTTTAGGAAGAATTTTGAAAGATTTAGGTGAAGGAATTAATGTAGACATGAAACCAAAGTTTCTTGGTCGCAATTTAATAATGATTATTTCACCAACAAATGCATATGGCAAAAACAAAAATTAAATCAAAACAGTTTGTAACTAATAGAATTAGAATTACAAAATCAGGTAAAGTTTTAAGAAGAAAGGCTTTTAAGAGGCATTTGAATGCTGGAAAGAGCAAAAATAGACTAAACAGATTATCGAGAGTTACTGAAGTTAAAAAAGTATTATCAAGAAGACTTAGAAAATTCTTAGGTAAAGTAAAGAAAGGAACAGGGAAATAATTTC
>CAZGHY010000156.1:0-1794 GCA_964526015.1 uncultured Gammaproteobacteria bacterium | reverse complement strand
GGGTGCAAATTACCTAAAGAGTATTATTGGCCATTGCCACAAGACATGAAGAAGAATTGGAGAAACTATATTTTTTGTTCTAGCAAAGACAAAGGCACTCCCTACTCCGAATAATGTAGTCAAAAACAAATAAATTATTGCCGGCATCAAATCCATCTTCCAGACAAAAAATGTTATTGGAACATGAATTATTGCCCAAAAAATACTAGTGAACAAGTTTGCCCATAATTCATTTTTGATAAAGCTATTGACTCTGGTAAAAACATAACCTCTAAAAGCAATTTCTTCTGAGATAGCTGTGGCAAAAGATAAACCCATCGAAGTTAAAATTGGCATTTGACCAATATTTGATCCCAAATTAAGCTGACCACCATATTTAATAAAATTAATTAACAACGCTTCTGCAACGAAAAATGATCCTAAGAATAAAGAATAATAAATAGCAGGAAAAATATTAGTTAAAGTTATACCTAAAGAATCTATACCTTTTCTTTCTAGCCGGACCAAATAAAATGCAGGGATTAACCAAACCACAGGTTTTATTATTAGTTCTTCGATTGGATCAGGCAATTTGAATAAGAATCTATAAAAACCCCAAACAATTAATAAATATGTTGAAAAATAAATTGCTTTTTTAAATGTATGTATCGATTTCATTATTTAAGTTTACATCCCCGAAAAGCCATGTCCATAGCATTGAGAATTAATAAAACCTTTTGTTCTGCCTCATTAAAAGAAAGTGCTTTTTTCTCTTCCGGAAACCAATGAAAAACAACATTTCTGCCATTACTCCATGCATTCCACAATGTATCAGCCAACTCCTTGCCTCCGCAATATTTAACTATTTTATCGTAAACACTCTCAGTTGCACGAAATCTATCCTCAAGATAAGGATTCAGTGCTTTTCCTATCCTGAATCTTTTACCTAAATAATCTTCTTTTGTTATAAATTCTAAATCTAAGAATATTTTTTTCAAAAAACCTTCATAAGCCTTGGCTGCTGGGAAGACAACAAATGAAAAATCATGAAACACTTCACTGCCCGATTTCATATCCCCTCCCCAACTACGAACAACATTTGTTAAAAATTCAGAAGCAACAAGTAGTTCTTGTAAGTCCTCTTCTATATAATGCCACCAAGGTTTTTTTTCTAGATTAAAATCCATATATCAATGTTATGGCATCCTCCCCGTTCTTACAAGCGGATTTTCCCGTATGGAGGATGACATATCAGAATCCAATTCATCCTACAGGTTAACAGCTAGGGTTTTCTTGGGTTCTGCTATAATATCTCTACCACAACAGTATGAAGGCTTTTTTAGCAAAAATCAAAACGCACTTATCATCAGAGTACAATAGAAAAAGAGTTATATTTTTTACAGTTCTTATTTCCTTTTCACTTTGGCTATTCTGGGGTATACCACTACCAACAAAACTATCATCCCCCGATATTCCTGTTTCCACTAAACTGTTTGATAGAAACGGCAACTTAATATATGAAATATACGCAGAAACAAGAAGGAGTCCAGTTGAGTTAGATTCGCTACCTGACTATATAAAAAATGCAACAATCGCAATAGAAGATAAAGACTTCTACAAACATTATGGTTTTTCTTTTACAGGGATACTAAGAGCATCCTGGAAAATAGTCACCAGAGGAAAAATTGAAGGAGGATCAACACTAACTCAGCAACTTGTCAAAAATGCGCTACTCTCCCCCGAAAGAACTATTAGAAGGAAGGCAAGAGAATTCTTCTTAACAATGGTAGTTGAAGGTATATATTCTAAAAACCA
>CAZGHY010000155.1:0-1818 GCA_964526015.1 uncultured Gammaproteobacteria bacterium | reverse complement strand
GGGCGGGTGTTGTTGCCATAACAGTGCAATTTTTTACCTGCTAAACCCTAGCATTCCCCAAAGGTATAATTTATTTGCGAGAATGCAAAATTGTTTGTAGGTTTGGGGACATTTAAAATTGAAATCTTATGGCAACACCATTAAGTAATGCTTTTGACGCGCTTGATAGCGGAGTAGATCAGTGGAAGTTTGCCTTGCAACACAAAGGCAAGGCATCAATTTTGCTTGACAACGACGCTACAATTATCTCATTTGGAGAAATTGGCAAGGATGGTCACCCCCATAACTGCCACTTCAAAGACTTCATTGGCTACGATCAGGGCGCAATTGATTTATTGCAAGCGCTTGGATTTGATGCAGAAAGCGTTTAAGAATAGCCCCGCAAGGGGCTTTTTCATACCATCCACGCCTCGCGGTCAATGTCCTTTAGGTAGTCGTTTAGTGCCCCGTCAGGATCAGCAACACCACTGAGCGCGGTGCTTATCATGGTGATGTTTAGCAACTGTTGGGCTACTGCCTCAGCTTCTATCTTCTCGGTTTCCGCCTCTAGTTTTTCATCGCTCAAATCGGGCGTGATCCACTCATAACTGTACGTGTCGGGCGTTACAATAATGCCATTTTGGGCCAACACAGCGGCATTAATACGATTTAGGCAGTTGTTTTCGAGCAATTTCCGCTCGCCGTCCGTAGTCAAGCAAAGCCGCTGTTTTTGGTACTTGAATTGATCATTGCCAAGGCCGGATGGCGTTACGATGCCCAAAAACATATCGGGTGTGTTCAATCCCGCAGCCATGCCCTTGATTAGCTCCGAACACATTTCCTCAAAGTTGGGCGGCATATCGATGCCCGCGCCGTAGAATTGGGAGGATAGCGAAACATCCCCCGGCAACACTAGAATTTCATCTTGTGGCTGTCCTGTGGTCTTGCTTTGCTTAATAGCGTCCCTGTGGACTGTCTTGAGAGTTGCTGTGCTATCCATTAGGGTTTTTGCATCAGCGGCATATTGGGTAACATCCCCCATCCCCTGCCTTGGCGGTGTCTTGAACCCAATCAAGGTAATCCCAATCGGGTTTGCTTTGCGCTTCGTGCCGTCAACATGGGCAATCAGGAATTCAATGAATTGGCGGGCGAAGAATTCCGCCCCGTAGGCAATCGGAATCCCCCAAGGGTAGCGGCGGTCAACCTCAAAATGGAACTCCGAATAGCCCATTTCGGGTGTCACGTAGATTTGGCCCAATGGCCCCATGTACGATAGCAATGCCCGCTCAAGGTCGGCGGGGTCTTGCAGGTACTCGAAGTTTTGTGAATCGAACAGCCTGATACCCTCGATAGGCGCTTTGTTCACACGGGCGGTCGTTGGCTCCTGCATCATCTTCATAAACTGCGAGCCGTCGCCAAAGGTTGCCGATCCCATCTGAGAGACAAACGATGCAATCCCTTTGTCGGCTGCAATCGGGTTGATTACTTGCCCATAAATGGGCGTGTCGGCCCAAAAGCGCTCCAATATGGCAACTGCTTTCGGGTTGCCCTTTTCGCCGACAACGATTTGGGGCGTACCGATGAAATCTCGGTGTACCTTGATGGCATTTTGGATGATGGTCAGGTTGTGGGTCAGCGCCCGATAGGTTGCGAGCTTGACCCTTGGGTCTTGGGTTTCGGATTGCGTACCCAGCACCTTGAGGATTGGATTTTGATAGCCGTAGTCCCAACGGGTTTGGTATTGGTTGCCAAAACCAACGGCCTTTGAGCCTTCGCGGGCTTGGCTTTTTGCCATTGCGGCGGCTTTTGCACGATCTAGGATGCTCATTTGGATTGCTC
>CAZGHY010000154.1:0-1853 GCA_964526015.1 uncultured Gammaproteobacteria bacterium | reverse complement strand
CTTGAAAGGTCTCCCATAACATCACCCATATATTCTGCTGGGGTAAAGACCTCAACTTTCATGATTGGCTCAAGAAGACACATGTCTGCTTTCTTGATAGCATCCTCAACACCTAATGATCCTGCAATCTTAAATGACATTTCTGATGAATCAATATCGTGGTACGACCCATCATATACTGTTGCTTGAACATCAACCATTGGGTATCCTGCCATAATTCCATTTTCAAGTTTCTCTTTAATACCTTTTTCAATTGCTGGAATATACTCTGCTGGAATTGCTCCACCTTTGATTTCAGATTTGAAAACAAACCCTTCACCTCGACCTCGAGGCTCAACTTTAATGAGACAATGTCCGTATTGTCCACGACCTCCTGTTTGCCTAATATACTTCCCTTCTCCTTCGGCATATTTCTTGATCGTTTCTTTGTAAGCAACTTGTGGTGCACCTGTGTTTGCAATAACGTTAAACTCTCTCTTCATCCTATCAACCAAAACTTCAAGTTGAAGTTCTCCCATTCCAGCAATAATTGTCTGACCTGTTTCAGGATTGCTTTTGATTCTAAATGTTGGATCTTCGTCAGAAAGTTTATTTAATGCTAAGCCCATTTTTTCTTGATCTGATTTTGTAGCAGGTTCAATTGCAAGTGAAATAACTGGTTCAGGAAAATTAATCGACTCCAAATGAATTGGGTGAGCTGGATCACAAATTGTGTGTCCTGTTGTTGTATCTTTCATACCGACCACAGCAACAATTTCCCCTGCATATGCTTCTTCAATAAGCTCTCTTTGATCTGCATGAAGCAAAACAAGTTTTCCAATTCTTTCAGTTGTTTGCTTATTGGCATTGTAAACTGTTTGGCCAGTCTTTAAGACACCTGAGTAAACTCTGACATATAATAACCTTCCTACATGTGGGTCTGTAACAACCTTGAAGGCAATACCGCTAAACGGTGCATCATTCTTTCTTTCTCTGTGTTCAATTTCTCCTGTTTTTGCGTTTGTTCCTTCAATTGCTGGAATATCAATAGGAGATGGTAAATACTCAACGACACCATCAAGAAGAAGCTGAGATTCTGCTGATCTATTATCTCCACCAAAGACAGGGAAAAACTTACCTGCTATAACACCTTTTCTAATTGCTCTTTTAATTTCAACTTCAGTTGGTTCTACACCTTCAAGATATTTTGCCAATGTCTCATCATCAAACTCAGCAACAGCTTCTAATAATTGAGTTCTATATTTCTTTGCAGTTTCAAGTAAATCTGCTGGAATTTCTTCTTCAGTAAGTTTTGCATCTTCAACTGCTTTATAAGTTAAAGCTTTCATTTTAATAAGATCAATAACACCTCTGTGTGCATGTTCTTGTCCAATTGGATAAGTAACTGGTGACGCGTTTGCTTTTAGTCTTTCCCTAATTGATTGGATTGAACCGTCAAAGTCTGCACCAATTAAGTTAAGTTTGTTAAGTACACAGATTCTAGGAACTTTGTACTTATCTGCTTGTCTCCAAACTGTTTCAGATTGTGATTCAACTCCAGTTCTACCATCAAAGACCATCAAAGCTCCGTCAAGAACACGAAGTGATCTTTCAACTTCTGCTGTAAAATCAATGTGTCCTGGGGTATCAATTAAGTTAATTCTGTAGTGTCCTTTTTCAACTGAAGAATCTGCTTTTAAATCCCAGAAGGCTGTAATTGCAGCAGAAACAATTGTAATTCCTCTTTCTCTTTCTTGAACCATCCAGTCAGTGACTGTTGTTCCATCATCGACTGATCCTTGTTTATAAGTTCTACCTGTTTCAAAAAGAAGTCTTTCTGTAGTTGTTGTTTTACCTGCATCAATGTGGGCAAT
>CAZGHY010000153.1:0-1934 GCA_964526015.1 uncultured Gammaproteobacteria bacterium | reverse complement strand
TGCCCAGCAAAAGCTCTGCCAAATATGAACCATCCTGACCAGTAATACCTGTTATAATTGCTTTTTTCATTATTTACACACTCCACACACTTCTAAATCCTTTTGACACACGCCTGCACAATATAACACAGGATGTAATACAGCGATTTTATTACGGATATCCCCTGACTTTGTCGGTAAACATTCCATGTCCACATAAAGCTCTTTAACTTATTGCCACTCAAAGAAGTACTACTAACCCGATACCTAGCCAAATCCTCTCTCAATCCATAAATTATATATCCCTCTTTAGCAATATTTAACCATGTAACATAATCCTCATGTCTAACAGATGGCATAGCAAAACTCGAAACTTTTTCACGATCAATCATCACCGTCAAGCACCCCATGCTGTTTCCCTTGAGCAAATCATGATATGTAATCTGACTTTTTACATCAACAACCTTACCAACATTACGGACATCATCCTTAAACCGTCTATATTGCGTACAAGAAACAGCTGCATTCTTCTCCCGCATAAACGCTACCTGTTTTGCCAACTTCTCCGGCAGCCAAATATCATCGCTATCCAAAAAAGCAACATAGCGCCCATTAGCCAACTCCATGCCCTTATTGCGAGCTGCCGCTACACCACTATTCTTTGCTAAACGAAAATAATTGATGCGTTCATCATGAAAATTCTGCTGCAAACATTTCTTAATATCGACACTGGAGGCATCATCTATAACCAATAATTCCCAGTATGAATATGTCTGTTGCAATACTGACTTTATGCTAGAAAGAATAAATTTATCGTTATTGTATACTGGCATAATTATTGATATCTTTTCATATATTGTGCACATTTTTATTCTCAATCTTTAGTTTCAAGTTAATACATATCATCATATTTTTAACAACGAAAAAAGTTCTTGCCAATTTTTTGCATACGGGGCAGGAGGTTCCCATCTAGGCAGGCAGTCATAACTCAACTTCCCTACTAATAGCTCATAAATGGCTCTTTTCCAAGCCATTGCATCTAAAGGGTCTACAAATTTAACTTTTTTATATCCATCAAGAACTTCATGTGCATATGGAAGATCAGATACAATAATTGGTTTTCCTGTTTCCATAAATTCAGAAAGCGGCATCCCCCATGATTCCAATCGTGAGGGAAAAAGCAACGCTTCACATTCTGAGTACAATTCAAAAATTCGTTCTCTCGTCTGTCTGCCAATAAATTGAAGTACCGGAATATTTCCATATTTCTCTACAATTCTCTTTGAATATTTATCTTCTGTTCCATCAATTGTACAAATAATTTGTAACGGCGTTGCATGTGTTAAAAATTTTGCAGCTTCTGCTAATATTTCGATATTTTTATATGTATGTGAAGTAACTGGATAAAGCAAATATCCTTTTTTTACAGGATGCTTACTTGTAATTGCACATTTCATCGCCTCTGGTCTAGCTACAATGATATTAGACAATCCATACAGCTCCTCAAAGCCTCTACGCATCCAATCTTGTTGAACAATAACGTAACGATTAGACAAAATATTAATGCGATATAACCATCTATAAAATAAAACAAACAGTGTAAATTTCCAATCATCCAATATCTCAGAAACCCGCATTCGATAAAAAGGTGATGATGTATGGCAATAAACAAACTGACTTCCTGCCGTTACATGCGGAGTGGTATCATGTATAGACAACCACACGTCTGGGTTTATTTTTTTTGACAAACCATTAAAAAAAATATATTCATAATAACAACGCAGAAGCCATGAGCATTTCGCTTTAGGAAACTCCAGATAGCTCAAACGAACATCACTAATATCTGAAAATAATTCAATATCATGAACCAAAGCAATTATTGTTACATTTTCAGAAAAATGGGGAGTGTATAATAAACTGTGTAAGTAAGAAAACAGCAGTTTAGATTATGCTCC
>CAZGHY010000152.1:0-1940 GCA_964526015.1 uncultured Gammaproteobacteria bacterium | reverse complement strand
ATCAATAAACCAATTTCTATAAAGTTCTTGAACGATTTCTTGAATATTCCCTGGAGAACTATTGACTAAAGGGGCATTGCTAAATTTATAACTATACTTTTTAAATTCTTCTTGTGCGTTTTTTTCAATGTCTTTTATTAACTGGTGGTTTTCATTTAATGAATTAACCAATTCTAAAACCCTTTCTTCAAATGAAATTTTTTCTTCCGAATATAACTTAATTCCAGTGTGCAACCCCGGAAGTAATTTTGCTTTATAAGACAAGACATCAGAGGCTTTTACTGCTTTACAAAAGCCTAGAATGTCCTCATATTTGCCATCTTTATTTCTCCAGTTATGATAAATTTTACTTATCTCCTCAATTTCTTCTATGCTCAATTCTCGATTTTTCCTATTAAGAAGAGTTCCTTTTTGTTTAGCATTAATTAACAATATCTCGCCTTTTCTTTGTCGAAAATTTTGATTTTGTTTGTTACGATTAATAATCCAAATGCAGGCAGGTATTCCAGTGTTGTAAAATAGTTTTTCAGGAAGAGTGATAATACAATCCACTAAATCATTTTGTATTATATTTTTTCGTATTTCGTCTTCTCCTGAACTAGTTGAAGAGAGTGAAACATTCGAAAGAACAAATCCTGCAATGCCGTTCGGAGCTAAGTGGTAAATAAAGTGCTGAACCCATGCAAAATTTGCGCTTCCAACTGGCGGAACACCATATTTCCAGCGCCCATCTTTCTGCAACAATTCTCCGCTCCAATCGCTGTCATTAAATGGAGGATTCGCAAGAATATAATCTGCTTTCAAATCGGGATGTAAATCCTTAAGAAATGATCCCTCTGTGTTCCATTTAACTTGTGAACCATCTATCCCACGAATAGCTAAATTCATCCGAGCAAGACGATAAGTGGTTTGATTGCTTTCTTGTCCAAAAATTGAGATGTCATCTACTTTTCCCTGATGTTCTCGTACTAATTTTTCACTCATTACAAACATTCCGCCAGATCCACAGCAAGGATCATAAACCCTGCCTTTATATGGTTCGATTATATTTACAAGCAATTGAACAATACTTTTAGGTGTATAAAATTGCCCACCTTTTTTCCCCTCCGCCATAGCGAATTCGCCAAGGAAATATTCATATACTCTACCTAAGATATCTTTACTTTTAGAAACCTCGTCGCCAAGTGCAATATTGCCAAGCATATTGATAAGACCCCCTAACGAAGTTTTGTCTAAATTTGGGCGAGCATATACTTTTGGCAAAATACCCTTGAGAGTAGCGTTTTCTTTTTCTATTGCCTCCATAGCATCATCAACATCTTTGCCAATTGAAGGAAGCATTGCTCTTGAATGGAGATAAGACCATCGAGCTGTTTGAGGAACAAAGAAAACATTTTCTGCGCGATATTCATCCGCATCTTCTGGATTTGCGCCTTCAAAATCACCTTTACCTTCTTTTATCTTAGCGTAAAGCTCTTCAAAAGAATCCGAAATATACTTTAAAAAAATCAAACCAAGTACGATATGTTTGTACTCGGCGGCATCCATATTTTTGCGCAATTTGTCGGCCGCTTTAAAAAGCGTTTTTTCAAATGATTCAATTTTATTGTTGGAGTTTTTCTTTTTCATGGTTTTATTTCATTAAATCATCAAGCGAAACGCCGAGGGCGTCTGCTATTTTTTTGACTGTATCAATAGTGGGGTTGGGAGTAGAGCCAGCTTCAATTTTGGCAATCGTATGAAAAGCTAAGTCTGCTTTTTTTGAAAGCACATCTTGAGAAATACCGAGCTTGTTTCGGTATTTCCTTATATTGTCCCCAATTGTAGATTTTTCGTTTGACATATTCGTATAGTTTTACTATTATAGATGTATAGTATTAAAATAATCACTTATCAATAGTTAGTATATGAAATTTTTAGCATTTAGTCAAACAAAATTA
>CAZGHY010000151.1:0-1961 GCA_964526015.1 uncultured Gammaproteobacteria bacterium | reverse complement strand
CCTGCTTCCGCGTGAGCGCCTTAAACAGCGTCGATTTCCCGACGTTTGGCAGTCCCACGATTCCAACTTTGAGGCTCATAGAGAATTTCTTGAATGTTCTTCATTCTTTCAGAAAATAGCATTTTGGTCAAAGAAAAAGCCCCGCTCGTCGTGAAACGAGGGGGCTGTTGGCGCGTTGGCCGAAGGCGGTCTACTGCTTGTTCTTGTTGCAGAACGGCAGGCCGTAGCTTGCCTTGCCGGTCTTGGGATCCAACGTGACCCCATCGCCGGCATTCCAGAAGGACTGCGTAGGCTTGCCGGTCTTGGGGTCGATACCCTGGAGACCGCCCCAGCCGAGTCCGTATCCGTCCGGACCATAGTCGTAGATGACGTTGTTGGCGGGACCAGTCCCCAGGTAAGCGGTGATGTTCACCGCGTCGGCACAGTCCAGGTTGGTGAACTTCAGGAGGAAACGGCCATCCACCTTCTGGAGCCAAGCCATCTTGGTCGACGGCGGAATCAGGTCGCCTGCAGGTGTCCGACGTCCGTCGCCCAGTCCCCAGCCATCCTTGTAGTCCTTGCCGGCATGACTGCCGTTCAAGACAAAGGCATAGACTTTGGCCGGGTCAGCGATATCGAACACCACCGGAATACCCTTCTTCACGCCGTTCTCGATGACTTCCTTCGACACGCCACCCACGAAATCAGAACCGAAGTCCCAGACGAGTGAGGCGGTGCCGTCGGCTTCGCGTACCGCGTAAACCTGGGCAGGCGTGTAGCCGGCTGGCCCGTACTCGACGCCACAGCTCGCATTGAGCTTGGCGTTGAGACCACTGACCGTATAGCCAGTAACAGTACCCATGTCAAACCAGTACTCCTTGCCAGCTGACCACACCGTCAGACGGTGACAGTCATTGCTGGGGAGGTGTCCGATCTTGAGCGTGCCGTTGGCTTCTGGCTTGGCACAGCCAGGGCCACTCTGCTTCTCCCAGTTGCCGAGGCGCAGAGAGTGTGCGCAGATGGCGTCGATGCCACTGACCGGGAGTTCGTACCCCTTGCCGTCGGCGCCGACACCCCAAAGCTTGTTGTTCTTGTAGTTCGCAACAACAGTGGCACTGGTAGAGCCTCCCTCGTTCGCATACATCACCGTGCCAGCCGAAGTCGGACCGCCACCGGTACAGGACTTGACCTCGCAAGCGTAGTCATTGAGCACGCCGAAGGTCTGAACCTTGTTGCCGGTGAACGGCGCAAGGACAGCGACCGTCTCGGTCTTCACGTCGACGCCAACGTACGAGTTGGTTGTGGCGTAGTACCGAAAGTCGTACGTCACCCCTTCGTAGGTGGCGCGCTGGCTAATCGGACCCTGCGGGAAGCTCTGAGGGAACGTCCCCTCGAGCCAACCAAAGAATTCGGCGACGCTGATGAGTGCCGCGAAGGCCCCCAAAGCGAGCATGGCAACAATGCCACCCCACCACTTCTTTGTCTTCATGAGAGGACTCCTTGGGCAAAAGCCCGGTTGTGGCCGAAATGGCCGGTTAAGATACAAAAGAACGCGATCAGCGCAGGGTGCACTGAACATACCATTATACTCCTTTTTCGGTATTTTGTCAATACCTTATGAGAGTGCTATACTATGGGCAATAATCCCTATGAAACCCCTATGAAACCCGAGATATTCAAGGCCTATGACATCCGTGGTATTTACCCCTCCGAGCTCAATGAAGACGACGCCTACCACATCGGGCGGGCTGTCGTGGAGCACCTCCGCCCCAAGGTCCTGGGTGTTGGACGCGATATCCGCGCCTCGAGCCCGAGCCTCTTTGAGAGTTTTGCACGTGGGGTGATGGATGGCGGAGCTGATGTCATTGACCTCGGTGTGATTACCACACCTATGGTCTACTTTGCGGCTGGTCGCCTCGAGATCGATGCTGCGGTCTCTCTCACGGCTTCCCACAATCCCCCAGAATACAATGGCCTCAAGA
>CAZGHY010000150.1:0-1980 GCA_964526015.1 uncultured Gammaproteobacteria bacterium | reverse complement strand
TCAATGTCCTTTATGACTAAAATACTTCCAATAATTGATAATTTAAAACAAGCACAAAACCATGTTAAAGATTCCGGGATTGCCATGATAATTGGACAGCTTGAGAATTTAGCAAAAGAAGAAGGGTTCGAAGAGATAAAAACAAATATAGGTGATGAGTTTAGCGAACAAACAATGGAGGTTACTGAAGTTCTTGAAACCCAAGATGAAAAAGAGAATAATAAAATCTCAGATATAGTGGTTTCTGGTTGGAAATACTCTGATGGAACAATTATTAGACATGCAAGAGTTAAGGTTTATAAGCAAAGCTTGCCATCTGAAGATGGTAAATTAAAATAACCTCTTGACAACGTCTTAGCACTCGTTGTATATTAGTGCTAATAGAATATTAATTAAAAAATATGAGTAAAATCATTGGAATCGATTTAGGAACAACAAATTCATGTGTTGCAGTAATGGAAGGTGGACAACCTAAAGTTATTAGTGCTTCAGACACGGGTAAAAACACTACTCCATCAGTAATAGAGCTTGCAAAAAATTTAGTTGGTGATGTTGCAAAGCGTCAAATGATATTAAACCCTGCAAACACTATTGCTTCTGTAAAAAGACTTATGGGTAGAAGATTTGATGATAGTGAAGTTACAAGAACCCAAAAGATGGTTTCCTACAAGATTGTTTCAGGAAAAGGTGGAATGGCAGATGTTGAGATTGATGGAAAAGTATATACCCCACAAGAAATTTCAGCTCGTGTACTCATGAAGCTCAAGAAAGATGCAGAAAAGTATTTGGGCGAAACAGTTGATCGGGCAGTTATTACAGTTCCTGCATATTTTGATGATTCACAAAGACAAGCAACAAAGCAAGCTGGTGAAATTGCAGGGCTTAAGGTTGAAAGAATAATCAACGAGCCAACTGCGGCAGCACTAGCTTATGGTTTAGACAAGAAAAAAGCAGAAAAAATTGCAGTCTACGATTTAGGTGGTGGAACCTTTGATATCTCAATTCTTGAACTTGGAGACGGTGTTTTTGAGGTGCGAAGCACTAATGGTGATACCCATCTAGGAGGAGATGACTTTGATGAAAAGATTGTTGATTTTATTGCAGAAGAATTCAAAAAAGAAAACTCAATGGACTTAAGACTTGATAAACAAGCACTTCAAAGAGTTAGAGATGCTGCAGAAAAAGCAAAAATTGAATTATCAGCAGCAGATGAAGTTGAAATCAATCAACCATATATAACTCAAAAAGATGGTCAACCACTTCACTTAACAATGAAGTTGACCAGAGCCAAACTTGAATCAATTGTTGAAGAATTAATTGCAAAAACAATTAAACCAGTAGAGAGTGCACTTAAAGATGCTGGACTTAAAGCAACTGACATTAATGAAGTCATCATGGTTGGTGGAATGACTAGAATGCCAAAGGTTGTTGAAGAAGTTAAAAAATTCTTTGGCAAAGAACCGAACAGATCAGTTAACCCAGATGAAGTAGTTGCAGTTGGTGCAGCAATTCAAGCAGGAGTTTTAGCTGGTGATGTTAAAGATATTTTACTTTTAGATGTTACCCCATTAACTTTAGCTATTGAAACAATGGGTGGAGTAGCTACACCAATGATTCCAAGAAATACAACCGTTCCAACATCAAAGACTGAAGTGTTTTCAACTGCTGCAGACAATCAAACACAAGTTGAAATTCATATCACACAAGGTGAAAGACCACTGTCAAATGACAACAAAGCACTAGGTAGATTTGTACTAGATGGTATTCCACCAGCCCCAAGAGGTGTGCCACAAATTGAGGTTATGTTTGATCTTGATGCAAATGGAATATTAACTGTTACAGCAAAAGACAAAGCAACTGGAAAAACACAAAACATTAAAATTACAGGTTCTGTTGGCTTAACAGATGAAGAAGTTAAAAAAGCACAAGAAGATGCTGAGAAAAACAAAGCAGAAGATGAAAAGAAAGCAGAACAAATCA
>CAZGHY010000149.1:0-1983 GCA_964526015.1 uncultured Gammaproteobacteria bacterium | reverse complement strand
TAGCCACTGATATTTCCAAGATTGTTGTAAAAACGACAGGGAAATAACTCCAAGTAAGGTTTGGGATTATTTTTACTATATAGCGGTAGAAAACCTGAGGTAGCAAAATTAGATGATCGGACCTTTGCTCACCAAAATTCTTTGCTGCATGGAAAAAAGCAAGGTAATCATTCCATTTATTATGTGAATACCACATATAGCAGATTACTCCGACTGGAATAAGACCAATAACTCTAGTTAGTGATGATAAACTACCAGCTACAATACCATATATATATTTCTGCTTTCTAAAAAAATAAAACATCCAGACAGTAAGCATCAAAAACAAGCTTTCTGTATAAACTGCACCAAAATAAAAACTTGAAGGGAAAATAAGCATTAGTAATATAGCGCTAATAGCTATCTTTTCTGAATAATCAAGTTTGATTAGCTTATATAAACCGAAAAGCGCAATCAAAAATGCGACATTTGATATAAGTATTCCTGACCATACACTGTTACCTAAATATTTTATTAGTATTGGGTAAAATGGAAAAAAAGCTTGCTCACCATTTGCGTATCCCATTTTTGCAATTGAAAGATAATGCTCTCCATCAAAATTTGCCCATGACCAAAGATAAGGATTACTTAAATATTTCTCCATTCCCCCTCCTAAAAAATTAAACTGAAGCTTAAAAAAATATGGAGCAAGTATTATTGGAATAAATATTAAAAAACGCCAATATAAAAAATATTTAAATACTTTTTGCATATACTTCAAGTGTTTCTAGAGCCGCCTTTTTCCAACTAAATTTTTTAACTCTTTCAAAACCTTTTTTAATATATTCGTTTCTTAGTCGTTCGCTATCTAGAAACATTTTAATTTTTTCTGCAAGTTCTTTTGGATCATTCGGATCAAAATACATGCAAGCGTCTCCGGCAACTTCAACCAATGCCTGCGTTTTGGAACAAATAACAGGACAGCCTACACTCATTGCTTCTACTACAGGCATTCCAAAGCCTTCGTAGTATGATGGTTGGACATAAATAGTTGCCAAATTAAAAAGCTTATTTAAGTCTTCATCAGAAACATATCCGAGTCTAGCAACATCAGCATTATTTATTTCATCTAGTAGTTTTTTAAAATGTGAATTTTGTGGATGTGGAATTTTAAATAAAGAGCGAATTAAGTCTTGAGGACCGTTAATTTGACCATAATTTTCAACCAAATTCTCTAAATTAACAGAATCCTTACCAACTACCACCAATTTCATTCCTAACAATCTTGACGCCTTTACAAGTACCATCAAGTTCTTATTGTAATTGATACCGTGATCAAACATAAGAAACTTATTAGATAAATTAAATCTATTTCTGATTTCACTTGACCACGATCCTCTAGTTAGTCTTTTAATTGCACTTTTTGGTGCGAGATAGCTTACAACAACTTTTTCAGGATTAATATTTAAAAATCTACAAATATCTTTTTTTGAGGTCTCAGTAATAGTTATAATTTTATCTATATTTTTATTAATTAAATATCTATTGATGACAAATTTAATTTTGCCTTTGATTCCAGATGAATAGAATTTTGGATAAATGAGTTCTGTCATATCATGAAGTGTCAAAATCCACTTTTGATTTTTAGGTTTAATAAATGGCAAATCAATAAAATAGGGTCTGAATTTGGTAAAGTGAACGATATTTGCGTCATTAATATTTTGTACGACTTTTACTTTTGGAAGTTTAATTAGTTCCTTAACTAATTCCTCTGTATTAGCACCAATTCCACGCTTTGAATCCAAATTACTATTACCGCCTGAAGAAAAATATACGTTCATCAAGTAAATTATACAGCAGTTCCTACTATCTCGCTAATATTTTTATAGCCCTCTTTTTGAAGTCTTTTTGAAAGGTCTCTGTTTATTTGTGCAATAAGCTGCGGTCCTTCAAAAATCATACCTGTAATAAGCTGTACTAGTGTTGCTCCATTTGTAAATTTAG
>CAZGHY010000148.1:0-1996 GCA_964526015.1 uncultured Gammaproteobacteria bacterium | reverse complement strand
AATCTGTATCTAACTGTAATTTGTCTACAATTTGTGCAAATTGATAGTATTTTTGCGTTGGTTCAGTATCAGGCGCAGAAATGATTAAGGGAGTTCTTGCTTCGTCAATTAAGATTGAGTCAACCTCGTCAACAATTGCAAAATAATGACCTCTTTGAACCATTTCAGAAAGCGACTGGACCATATTATCTCTCAAGTAATCAAAACCAAATTCGTTATTTGTTCCATATGTAATATCACATGCATATGCTTCTTTTCTTGAACATGGTTTTAAATGAGAAAGTCTTTCATCTCCATGACTATTGTCAATAAACTTAGGATCATACACAAAAGACTTATTTTCTTGTGTTATAACTCCAGTGGTTAAACCTAAAAGAGCAAATACTGGAGCATTCCAACCAGCACCAAGTCTTGCCAAAAAGTCGTTAACAGTAACCAAGTGAACACCTTTTCCAGTTAAGGCACGAAGGTATAAAGCAGGAACAGCTGATAGTGTTTTACCTTCACCTGTTTTTTGTTCAACAATTTTTCCTTCAAACAAGGCTGTTGCTGCCATTAATTGAACATCATAGTGGCGTTGTCCTAATATTCTAAGTGAAGCTTCACGAGCTAGTGCAAAAGCATCTGGTAAAATTGAGTCTAGCCTTTCATCACCATCTATCTTTTTCTTCAATTTTTCAGTTTCTTTGACAAACTCGTTATCCTTTAACTTTTTGAATTTTGTTTCTGAACTATTGATTAATGCTACAGTTTTACCCAATCTATCAACTTCCCTTTTATTGAGGTCCAAAAAACCAAATAAATTTTTAAACATATTAAGCCTAACTATTGTAGCAGTTTACTGTTCACAAATGAACATGAGGTTGGCTTCAGGATAAAACCAAGTTACTTTTTTGAAGATTTTTTCTAGTTTATTACCAAACCTAACAGTATCTGGTCTTTTTTCACCATAATACAATCTATTAATAATTACAGTTTTATATTTTGTTAATTTTTTTAAAAATTCTTCACTCTCAAATTCTTTTGGAAAATTATCACCAGAATACATATCGACAATTACTAAATCATATTTATCAAATTTAAATTCATTTGCGTCTTCAACTTTTATATCAATTTTATATTTATCTAGGTCCAAATATTTTTTACCTAGTTCGATCATAACAGGATCAATTTCTACACCAGTTATTTTTGCTTTAGGATATTTTTTTCTTAAAAGTTTTGCCAGTGTTCCACCACCAAGTCCTAAAATTAATATCTTTTGTAAATCTGCTTTATTAATTTGTTTAAGGGTAGATTTCCAAATTGATTCAACTATTCCACCAGACTGTGTCAGGCCACCTGCTTGGATATAATTACCCATACCAAAAGTTCTAACAACCCTTAAGTGACCATTATATTTAGAATCTCTCTCCTCTAAAATTGTAGTTCCCAACATAATGGAATTATACTATTTATTTACTTCACAGAAGCAAACTAGTTTATACGGAGTATCAACTTGTTTACTTCGTTTAATATTCGGATTATACTGTTTATATGCAACCACTAGCTGAAATATTAAGACCTTCAAAACTTTCTGACTTCATCGGTCAAGAGCATTTAGTTGGCGAAAGTGGCATTATTACAAAACTTCTAGCAATTGAGTCAACAAGATTACCCTCGTTAATAATGTGGGGACCATCAGGCGTAGGTAAGACCACACTAGCAAGAATTATTGCAAAAAAACTGAATCGAAAATTTTATGAATTTTCAGCAGTAAATACAAAGGTAAAAGATATTGAAGGCGTTATTTCTGAAAAGCCTATTATATTCTTGGATGAAATTCACAGGTTTAACAAAGCACAGCAAGACAAACTACTTCCACATGTTGAAAATGGAAACATTATATTAATCGGTGCAACAACAGAAAATCCATCTTTTGAAGTAATTTCTCCACTACTTTCGCGATGCAGAGTTTTAATTTTAAATCAACTTAATGAAGATAACTTAAACGAAATTG
>CAZGHY010000147.1:0-2007 GCA_964526015.1 uncultured Gammaproteobacteria bacterium | reverse complement strand
GAAGATACGGCACAAAGCATAGGAGCCGAAAACCTTACAAAACCTTTGGTAGCTGCAAGAATCGATGAATTGATGGCGGGAACGGTGGCAAAGTCTCGTAAAGGTGCAGAGGATGTGTACAATATGGCGGCAAATGCAGCCTTTTTCGATGTTCGCAAGGTGTTGAGCATCCGAGGTGGGGCGGTCGAATTCTCGGTGCAGGACTTTTCGGAATTGCCCGAAGACGTGGCAATCTTGATCCAGTCGATTGAGGAAAAGAAGTCGATGCACGGCACGACGGTTAAGGTAACTTTCGTGGATAAGCTCAAGGCGCTCGAAATGTTGGCAAGGTTCAACGGCATGAACAAAGACAGCTTGAAAATCGAAAACCCCCATGAAGGCAAATCAGTAGAAGAGTTGGCGGCAATCCTCAAGGCAAAACGGGAAGCGGGCATTGAATGACAAGGGAGGAAATATTGGAGGAATTGGCGATTTGGGAGGCTTACGAGGCCCGATTGCCAATCCTACGCCCGCAAAAAACAAACGGGCCACAAACGCAGGCCTACAATTGCACGGCTCAGATCGTCGGCTACGGTGGTGCAGCGGGCGGTGGTAAGTCGGTGTACGGCGCAATGTCGGCGCTCTACAAGTCCCACAATGCGGTAATCATCCGTAGGACGCTGAAGATGCACGTTGGGCTTACCAACTGGCTAAAATCGAAGTTCCCGCAACGGCTATTCGGCAACCCGCCCGAATTCAAAGCAACCGCCGAAGATCGCAAACGAGGCATCAAGTGCAAGACGCTACGATTTGCGTACCTCGATCACGAGGACGATCTCGAAAACGAGCAAGGCATCCCCAAAGACAAAATCATCGTCGATGAGGCGGTGCACCTCCCTTGGGAATGGATTAACCGATTGACCGCCCACAACCGTAGCGACAATCAAGCAGAATTGGACGCCGATGGTTTGGTCTGCCAGACGATTCTAACATTCAATCCGCCTTTGACGCCCGTTGGGTTGTGGGTGTTTGAGCTGTTTGCCCCTTGGATCAACGATCAGCACGAAATGTACCCACAGGCGTACGGGCGGGTGCTTTACTACGCCTACATCGATGGGAGGTTTTTCTTTTACGAGACGGACGCCGCGCTAACTGTGCATCCGGTGACCGGCAACCCGATAGAGATTCCAATCGAGCTAAAGTCGATCACCTTTTTCCGAGCAACTTGGCAGGACAACGAATCATTCAGGGAGAATCGGGCGTACATTGCGAGCCTGCAGAACCAAGCCGACGTAGAATACCGCGCCTTTTTCCTAGGCGAAATGACAGCATCCCTAGTCGATGATGCAAAGTATATTTTCCCACGCTCCAAGTACATTGCCTGCGAAAAGAGGTGGAAAGAAACTGAGCCGCCCAAAGGCCCGCCGCTGGTGGTGGCCATTGACGTTACGGGCGGTGGCGAGGATCAATTCTGTATGATGCCAATGTGGAAGGGTGGATATGCAGGCAAGTACGTGCAGCGGCAAGGGTCGTTGTTGCCAAATGCAGACGCGCAAGTTGATTTTCTGGAGGAATACGTGCAAGGGACTTTGCATTGTGCGATAATGGACATCGATTACATCTACGATTCAGGTGGCGGCTACGGTGACGCATTCCACGACGCCATGATGCGCCGATACCCAGAGGCGCGGCTAAATGCGTTCCGTGGCGGTGGTGCAGCGGGCATAAATGACCTGTTTGGGATCAACAACGCAGACGAGGCGATTGGTGAACTATCTGGAATGCCGTTTCTGAGCGGGTCGAACGGGTTCACAAATTGTGTGAGCGCCGCATGGTGCAGGGCAGGCCAAATGACCTACCACCCGTTGTTTAATTTGGCGATCTACCCCGACGACGACTTGCGCCGCCAATGCACAGGCCGCGAAATAACCGAGCGCGGAGGGGGGAAGCTCGCAATTGAGAAAAAAGAGGACTACAAAGCCAAACTAGGCGGAAAGTCGCCCGATGCAGCCGACTGCCTAGTAATGG
>CAZGHY010000146.1:0-2040 GCA_964526015.1 uncultured Gammaproteobacteria bacterium | reverse complement strand
GGAATGTTTGCAGGAAAAGAAATTCCTGCAGTTGGTTTCTCATTTGGAATTGATAGAATAATTGATTTAACAAAATAATATGAATCCTGCCCGATTACGCTCCTATATTATGCTTTTTGTTGTTGCAATTATTTGGGGAGTTGCCTCACCAGTTATTAAATACACATTGCAAGGTTTCAGTGCTGAAGTGTTTCTTACATATAGATTTGCAATATCTACAGTTGTTGCAATTATAATTTTCGCATTTAGTGGGATTCACTTTCCAAAAGACTTAAATACATTATTTTTGATCGTTCTATATGGCTTTCTCAATTCAGTAGTTTCGCTTGGATTTCTATTCTTTGGAATGGAAAACACAACAGTTCTTGAAGCTGGATTGATCACACTTGCCTCTCCCCTTTTAGTTTCAACAGCAGGTGTCTATTTTTTACATGAACACATTACCAAGCGTGAAAAAATTGGCATGGGAGTAGCCATATTGGGTACAATTTTAACAATTGCTGGCCCATTAATTACAAATGGTCAGAGTGAAATAAAATTTTCTGGTAATTTAATGGTTTTGGGCTATGTTATCTCTACACTAATCACAACACTGCTTGTTAAAAAGTTACTGAAGAAAGATATTAGTCCAATGATCTTAACAAACTTTTCCTTTATTATTGGTTTCATTTGCTTAGCTTCATATATGTTGTTAACTAATCCTTCAAATCTGTTGACCATTTTCTCAGCCCCTATTGAATACCACCTAGGAGTTTTATATATGGCCATTATTTCAGGTAACTTAGCCTTTTATCTGTCAAATAAAGCTCAAAAATCAATAGAAATTGGAGAACAATCATTATTTTCGTACCTATATCCTCTGTTTTCCCTTCCATTAGCTGTTTTATGGCTAGGAGAAAAAATCACTTTAATTCATGTTTTGGGAGGAATAATAATTATCATTGGAGTAACTGTTGCTGAAATTAAAAAGAAAAGGTATAATTCAACATCGAAAGGCAGTTAAAAATATGAAAGCTCAAATTCACCCAAAATGGTTTAAAAATATTACAATAACATGTGCTTGTGGAAACACATTCGTTTCTGATGCTGTTACTGAAAGTATATATGTTGAGGTGTGTAGTAAATGTCATCCTTTTTATACAGGTCAAATGAAATTCTTAGATACAGCAGGAAGAGTTGAAAAATTCAAAACAAGAATGACATCTGTATCAAAGTCAAACGTCAGCAAAGCTGACAAAAGAAAGCTTAAAAGAGCAAAAAGAATTCAAGAAGATGCAAGCAGACCAGACACACTTGAAGCGCTTCGTGTTTCAGCTAGTAATTAAAAACTAGTCTCAAGATTTAAAGGATTATGGAAAATCAAACCGCATATATAGAAATTCGTGGAGCCACGGGTGGTGATGAGGCAAAACTTTGGGGACAAGATTTACTTCGAATGTATTCCAGATTTGCAACCAAAAAAAATTGGAAGCAAGTACAAATTGATGAACTAACTTTAAAAATAGTAGGCCCAGACGTTTTTGACCTTCTAAAAAATGAATCAGGAGTACATAGAGTACAAAGAGTTCCTACAACTGAAAAAAGAGGTAGAATCCACACATCAACTGCTACAGTAGTAGTCCTGCCAGAAGTTAAAGAAACAGACGTTAATATTAACCCACAAGACCTTGAGTGGCAATTTACAACCGCTGGTGGACATGGTGGACAAAATGTAAATAAGGTGGCAACAGCTGTAAGACTAAGACATATCCCGTCTGGTATTGTTGTTCAAGCAAGAGAAGAAAGATTTCAAGAACAAAACAGAATAATAGCACTTGCTCTACTCCGTACTAAACTGTTTGAAAAACAGGAAGAAGAAAAATTAAAAACAATTGCAGGCTATAGATCTGTTATTGGAAAAGGTATGAGAAGTGAAAAAATTAGAACCTACAACTACCCACAAGACAGAATTACAGATCACAGACTAGGTAAATCGTGGGGCAACCTTGAAGTAATTGTAGATGGCTCACTTGATAAAGTAGTTGAACTCACAAAAACTAT
>CAZGHY010000145.1:0-2041 GCA_964526015.1 uncultured Gammaproteobacteria bacterium | reverse complement strand
TAGATTTAGCAGGTAAAAAAGTGATTGTTAGAGGTGATTTGGATATTTCTGAAATTTCTGAAAATGATTTAAGACTAAAAAGTTTAATTCCTACACTTAAATATCTTCAAGAAAAAAAGGCAAAAATTATTTTAATAGGACATAGTGGTAGACCGGAGGGTAAAGTAAACAATGAATCTAGTTTAAGACCTGTTTGTGATGTTCTTGAAAAAATGCTATCCACAAAAATCAATTTTGTATACGATATTGCAGGAGTAGAAGCAAAAGAAGAATCAGACAAACTTCAATCAGGAGAAATAATGATGCTAGAAAATCTTCGTTTTGATTCAAGAGAAGAACAGAATGACGAAACTTTTTCAAAAAGTATTTCTGAACTTGGAGAATTGTATGTTAATGAAGCTTTTAGTGTTTGCCACAGGGAACATGCTTCAATTGTAGGAATACCAAAGTTTTTAGATTCATATGCAGGTTTAAATCTAGAAAAAGAAATTGAAAACTTAAATAAAGTAAAAGAAGAACCTGAAAGACCACTTGTTATTCTAATTAGTGGAGTTAAAGAAGATAAATTAAAAATGGTGGAACCACTATCTATAATTGCAGACAAAGTTTTAGTTGGAGGTAGACTCCCAGACTTGATGGGGGACAAAGCCTTGGAAAGTGTAAGGCTTGCTCCAGAAACTCAAAAAGTAATTGTTGGTAATTTGATTATGGATAAAGAAGACATAACTCTAAACACTGTTGATAGATTTGTTAATGAGATATTAAAGGCAAAAACAATTGTATTAGCAGGAGTTCTTGGAAGATTTGAAGATGAAGGTCATAGCCAAGGTACACAAAAAGTATTCCAAGCTGTTGCAAGTTCAAAAGCTTTTAAGGTTGTGGGTGGTGGGGATAGTTTATCTGCAGTTAATAAATATAATTTATCTAGTAAGTTTGATTGGATTTCAGTAGGTGGTGGAGCAATGCTTTCATTCTTAACAAATGAAACACTGGTGGGTATTGAAGCACTTCAAAATTAAACATATACTGTATTTACTGCTCATATGATAAACGTTGGTATAAATGGTTTTGGTAGGATAGGAAGATTAGCCTTCAGGATTGGTGTATCCAAACATTTAGATGAAATTAAGTTTGGGGCTATAAACACTTCAGGATCAATGGATGTCTCTGGTTGGGCACACCTTGTAAATTATGACACCATGTATCGAAAGTTTGAACATGAAGTTGTAGCCGATGAATCACAAAAAGATGAAGTAGTAATTGGTAATTTAAAGATTTCAGAACGCAATATTGATGTTCCACTTTTAGCACAACGTGACCCTGCCATTATACCTTGGAGTAAATATGGTGTAGATGTGGTTATTGAAGCAACCGGAAAGTTTACTTCAGAAGAGGATGCAAAAAAACATGCAATTGGTGGAGCTAAAAGGGTAATTATTTCAGCACCCTCAAAAGGCGGGAATGTTGGAACCTATGTTCTAGGTGTTAACGAAAAAGAAGGGGATGTCCCGCAGGGAATGGTAATTTCGAATGCTAGTTGTACTACAAATTGTGTTGCTCCAGTTGCTGCAGTTATGCATAACGCCTTTGGAATAGAAAAAGCAATGATGACTACAGTACATAGTTATACTGATGACCAAAATTTGCAGGATGGCAGTCACAAAGACTTGAGGAGAAGTAGAGCAGCAGCCCAAAATATTGTACCAACATCAACAGGTGCCGCAATTGCAGTTACTGAAACAATTCCAGAACTTAAAGGATTGTTTGATGGCATGAGTTTAAGAGTCCCTGTTGCTACAGGTTCTATTACCGATTTTACTTTTCTGTTAAAGAAGGATGTGACAGTTGAAGATGTAAATAATGCATTTATAGAAGCAGTAAAAAATCCTATATATAAGGGTATATTAGCTGTTTCTGATGGTTTTCTGGTTTCATCTGATATTGTGGGAAGGTCAGAGTCTGCAATTGTTGATTTGCCATTAACGCAAGTGGTTGCGGGTAATATGGTAAAAGTTTTTGCATGGTATGACAATGAATGGGG
>CAZGHY010000144.1:0-2062 GCA_964526015.1 uncultured Gammaproteobacteria bacterium | reverse complement strand
TTTGCATGACACCCGATGAATCGAAATATGTGCCGACACTGGCGCGGGTAAATGTTCCGCCCGTCGCGGTGAGGAGTGAGGGGAGCGTGCTATAGGTTGTGCCATTCAGAGAGTATTGCCCGTCGCTATCTGCCGTAAAATCCATTGAGAGGGAGGGGTAGCTGATTTTAACCCCCGATGTATTTGGAACGGTGAATGTGAGCGTTGCATCATTGCCATTTAAATCTTTGAGAGTTCCGCCATTTAAATCAATAGGTGAGGTGAGGGTGACGCCATCCAAATCAACATCACCTGCAACCATGGCATAGTTAAATGTGAGGGCAGAGGTTCCTGTCCCCGATGCATAGGTCGCATAGCGTGTCACACCACCGACATTCACCGCGATGCGGGGCGTGCCCGTGACATTGACCGCTTCGGACATATTCACCGTGAACGGAACCGTGGTCGCGGCAAAGGATGATTGGGAAAACACCACCAAACACAGCGTAGAGAAAAACAAAAGATATAATGATCTGAGCATTGTCTGTTTCCTACTGCGATAAGAGTTGAAGTTGGGTGTCAGTGACACGAGCGGGATAGTATTTAAATTTTCCAATTGTACCATTCAGGAAATTTCCACTTCCATTTTGCGAACCTAATGTAAATGCCGTAAAAGAAGGAACAAGTGCAAAATCTGTTACTGTTGTTGCCCCTCTAACGCTTAAAGACCTTCCTGTACCGCTTGAGCTGGCAGCATATCTTTCCCCATTCAGAAAATTCACAGATGCTTGGTCAAGGGCGACAGAGTTGTTATAAAGTCTGATGTAATTATCTGCATTACTTAACTCGCCATAATTTGTATTCGCTGCCCCCGACGTTCCAATAACCCTCCTGTATGTGCCGGCTCCTCCATTGCTGGTTGTAAAATTGGCAAAGACAGAGCTTGCCGATGAATTATACCATCCTCCAGATGTTGGTATAGTCAGAGAGTCCGCCGCGCGCGTGACGGTCGTTGTTGTTGTCGGGATATAAGATGTTGGGAATGAACCTTGTTCAAGTTGTGCGCCCCAAATATATACGCCTGATGCGCCATCCCCGACATATCCAGCGTTGAAATTACCTGTTGAATTTCTTAAGCCGAAGGCAATATACGAAATTGTTCCTGCTGTTGCGTTCCATCTCATCCATATGCGATACCATCCATTTCCTGCAGATGTTATGCCATATGCAGGAGCAAGTGACCCACTTCCCCCTGTATAATTGCCATTTACAGTTCCAGTTAATAGGTCAAAGACCGCAGATTTTTCAGTCTGGCTTTCATATAAATAAATATAATTTCTTCCAGATGGTTTTACAAAGGCCGATACTGTGTATGACGCAGTAGAAACAGAAGCATTTATAATTTGCAATTCTTTATAAGAAGCCCCTGTGTCTTCGATAATTTTATCGGCGCTTAGTGTCCCGTCTAAACCAACAAGAACATTTGCAGAAACCGTACAGTTTCTTTTGTTATAGATGGCATTATCTACCTGCTCAGAATATCTATTAAGATTTGTCCGTGCTTCTTCAATCAATATGCCTTTGGCGGCAAGTGTGATTGGATTGTAGTCAACGCGGGGGGTGCCTGATGCGGCGGTTTGCATCACACCCGATGAATCGAAATAAGTTCCGACACTGGCGCGGGTAAATGTCCCGCCCGTCGCGGTGAGGAGTGAGGGGAGCGTGCTATAGGTTGTGCCATTAAGAGAATATTGCCCGTCGCTATCTGCCGTAAAATCCATTGAGAGGGAGGGGTAGCTGATTTTAACCCCCGATGTATTTGGAACGGTGAATGTGAGCGTTGCATCATTGCCATTTAAATCTTTGAGTGTGCCGCCATTCAAATCAATGGGTGAGGTGAGGGCAACACCATCTAGGTCAACATCGCCTGCAACCATGGCATAGTTAAATGTGAGGGCAGAGGTTCCTGTCCCCGATGCATAGGTTGCGTATCGTGTGACACCACCGACATTCACCGCGATGCGGGGCGTGCCCGTGACATTCACGACCTCGGACATATTCACCGTAAACGGAACCGTGGTCG
>CAZGHY010000143.1:0-2075 GCA_964526015.1 uncultured Gammaproteobacteria bacterium | reverse complement strand
CTTCGTATGTCGGACATAGCATAACAGGGTCAATTCCCGTATCAGGCCGCACGACCGTAACCGTTGCATCGACCGCGCCCGTCTATCCGATCATCACCATCACAGGCACGACGACCGCCGCGAGTACCAGCACGCTGCAATGGCTTGAGAATCAAACCACGGGCGAGCGGTTGTACTTTAACCTAGTCATCAACACAGGCGAGATTATCACCATCGACTTGCGACCGCAATCGCGCAAGGTGACAAGCAACTGGCGCGGGCAGATTTTCGATCAGCCATTGCCAACGTCTGACTTCTCATCATGGCATCTCGTCACGGGCGCTAACACCGTGGCCGCGTTTATGACGGGTACAATCACCGGCGCGACGATGACGATGAACTGGGCGAAGATTCACGCAAGCATCGACGGCGAGGCCGCATGATAGCCGACAATCAAAACGCCACATATCATTATGAGGTATGGCTACTGTCAGACCGTGGCGAGCGAATTGCATTGCTTGACGGCTTGCAATCGTTTCGCTACACGCGGGCCGTCAACAGCGCGGGCGCGTTTAACCTGACACTGCCTAGCACGTTCGACGTTACCAAACTGCAAAAAGATCGGCGCATTGCTATCTACCGCAAGCCCTACGGCGGCACGCTGGCGCTTGACTTCATGGGCCTGATCGAAACCATTGGGCGGGCTGGCCGTGTGCCTAATCGGATGTGCAGCGGAGTTTCGCTGAACGGCCTGCTAGAGCGGCGGAATGTGTTGTACTACGCAGGCAGCGCGGCGGCGGCTTACGTGACGGTGGCCGCCGATGACGCGATGAAGCAAATTGTCAGGGAGAATCTAGGCGCAAGCGCAACCACAGGCAATGCGCGGTATGTGTCCGATGTTATCAGCGCGACATACTTTAGTGTACAGGCAGACTTAGCGCAAGGCGCGACACTCGACAAGCAATTCGCATGGCGCAGGGTGGCCGATGTTCTGCGCGAGTTGTCAGACGCAAGCCGCCAAGCGGGCGTGGAAATCTTCTATGAGATTGTGCCTGTCACAGAATCCACGTTTGAATTTCAGACGTTTAAGACGATGCGCGGTGTTGACCGGCGCGGGCAGATGACGTTCGGCGTTGAGTATGGAAACCTAGACGAGCCTATCTATACCGAATCATGGGCCGATGAAGTCAATTATGCAGTGGCAGGTGGGCAAGGCGAAGAAGCGCTGAGATCGTTGTCAAGCGCAGAGGATACCGCCCGATCTGGTGCGTCAATCTTTGGCAAGGCTGAGGGCTTCGTCAATGCCACTCAAGAAACGACCACAGTCGGGTTGACAAACTCGGCTAAAAGTGCCGTCAATGCTGGCAGGCCGCGCCGTTCATTCTCGGCACAAATCATCAACAACCCGCAATCGTTGTACGGCATCCATTGGGGATATGGCGACTACGTTACCGCCACTTATGACGGGCTGACATTTGACGCGATGATTAAGGCCGTGACTGTCGGGCTGGACAACAGCGGGCAGGAAACCATCGAGGCCAGGATCGAGGCGTACACATGAATCACGCTGACATGACACTAGACCATGAGCGGCGGTTGCGCTATCTTGAAGCGCTGGAACGTCTATTTACCCCGGCGTGGAATGATTACGTGGTTGCCGCCCATTCCATGCGCGACGGCACTACCCCGCCGCTATGGGGTGCGTGGAATGGTGCGCTACGTTCGCCTGAGTTTTCAAACGCGGCTACCCGTGATTTACATTGCTCGTTTGAGTTGTTGCACGACTGGAAAGAGGGTAGCGACTTTGAAGTACATGTCCACTGGACTCCAAGCACAACCAATACGGGGAACTGCAAATGGGGGCTTGACTACTGCATTCTCGCAACAACTGGAGCATCCGCCGCGCCGACTACCGTCACGATCACGCCTGCGGCCAATGGAGTTGTCAGGCAAGAATCAATTTCGTCATTCGGAACAATCAGCGGGGCAGGCTTGACCATCGGCACGATCATAGACGTGCGCGTGTATCGGCTCGGCACGGATGCCGCTGACACGTTTACGGGTAGCGCGTTTCTGCATTCGGTTGGCTTGCACCA
>CAZGHY010000142.1:0-2089 GCA_964526015.1 uncultured Gammaproteobacteria bacterium | reverse complement strand
ATACCTTCAAAATTACATCTGAATGCATTGTTTCAATATTTGATAATGAACCAAAATGTAGTTTTGAAGTTATCGTTGTTGATGATGCTTCTCCTGACGGATCAAGTAAAAAGTTAATTGAACTACAAAATAAGTATAAGCAAAGCTTGGTCGGCAGAGACGGTAAGCGACTTAAAGTCCTTTTAAATCTAAAAAATGTAGGTTATGTAAGGTCAAATAATAGAGGTTTGTTAAAATCTAAAGGTGAATATAAGTTGTTGCTAAATAGTGACACAGTAGTTAATAAAAGTTCAATTGACGAGTTAATAGAATTTGCAGAAAAAAATAATGATGCAGGGGTAGTAGGTTCAAGATTATTAAATAAAGATGGTTCAATTCAGGATTCATGTTATGACTTTCCAACTGTTTGGAATGCGATTGGATATAAAAAGTTTGCACCAAATGGAGACGAACCGACAGCTGTTGATATCGTTGTTGGTGCATCATTTTTGATTACTCCAAAGGCGTACAAATTGGTCGGAAGGTTAAGTGAAAAATATAAATCATATTTTGAGGATTTTGATTATTGCAGAGAGACTAAAAAGAAAGGGCTTCAGGTCTATTATAATCCGAAGTCAGTTGTCACACATTTTCATGGCGAGTCTTTTAAGCAACTCTATGGAAATGATAACAGTTGGAAAAAGTTAGTCCCAAGCAGTATTGCTTACCATGGAATGTTTAATCATTATCTTATATTTGCAATTAGTTGGATTTATCAAAAATATAATATTTTAGTAAAATGAGTAAATTATTCTCTTTAGCCAAAACACCAATTGGAGATTTAATTGTCGGGATTGCATTTGGCAAATTAAGTAAATTACTTCCAGTTAAAAGAGTCAAAGAGACAAGTATGGTTATCGCGTTTTGGCACCCTAAACCATTTTGGGAAAGACATATATTGATTGTTCCTAAAAAAGCGATTAAGAAGATAACCGCTTTGAAAAAAGAGGATTTAGATTATATTTCTGAAGTCTACAAAGTCGCAAAGGAAATTGTGGAAGAGCTTAAATTCGAAAAAGATGGATACACAATCTTAACTAACGGTGGAAATAGACAAGAGGTCAATCAACTCCATTTTCATTTAGCTTCTGGAAAACAAATCAGTAAACAGATTTAAAGTTGTTTGTAATTTCTGAATGTAAGATTAACTCAATTGTTGTAGAATGTAGATATGGGACTAATCCAGAGATTTCTTAAAAGTAGTATCCTTTGGTATGTTTTGATAGTAATTTTTACTATACCAACTGTCTGGAATCTACTTAGGCCTGGTTTTTTCCCAATGCAGGATGATTTGCAAGCATTTCGTATCCAACAGATGGATAAATGTCTTGACGACTTTCAGATACCGTGTCGTTGGGTTCCTGATGCTGGATATAGATATGGTTATCCACAATTTAACTACTACCCACCATTCCCATATTATGTTGGGGTTATTTTACACAGAGTTGGCTTCCAATATATTGATAGTGTAAAAATACTTTTTGTTGCAGGATATGTTTTATCTGCTATTACCATGTTTGTTTTGGTTAGTACTCTCACTAATAAATGGTCAGGATTCATCTCAGCACTTTTATATAGTTATATTCCATACAAAGCTGTTGAGGTTTATGTTAGAGGAGCTTTGAGTGAGTTTTGGGCTCAAATATTTTTTCCTTTGATTTTCTACTTAATTTACAAAGTAATCAAAACAGGAAAAACTTCATTTGTGGTTTTGCTTGGAATATCAATTGGATTATTGGCTACTACCCACACCCTTATGACATTGATATTCGCTCCCGTTGCAATCGTCTGGGCACTTTATTGGCTAAAGAGTGATAAGTGGAATAACATTGTAAAAATTATTTGGGGAGGAATACTTGGATTTGGTCTCTCATCGTATTTTTTACTTCCAGTATTGTTTGAAAGACAGTTTGTTCACATTGAAAGTATGCTTTCTGGATACTTTGACTACAGAGCACATTTTGTAAGTTTAAATAAATTATTCATATCTACAGAATGGGGCTATGGTTCTTCAGGTTTCCCAGATGAAAAATTAAATCTTTCTTTAGGG
>CAZGHY010000141.1:0-2108 GCA_964526015.1 uncultured Gammaproteobacteria bacterium | reverse complement strand
CTCATCTTTTACACTTGCGAAGTTAACACACTGATTTTACGACAAAATATTTGAAATTTTGTCGTAATATATTTTATTGTTTTAAATTATTTTAAAAAATTTTTATAGGCATTTCGGATCGCCTTTGCAGAGATGTATTCGCAGTCAAAAAAGACGTTTTTGCCAGCGATGTCATGGAAAATGTCAGTTAGTTCAGTTCTTTTAAATGATGCAGTGTAATAGCTTCCTATTGGGGTTATATTCATTTCTCTTAATGTCTTGGTAATTTGACTAGCAGTGAAGTGTTCATCCTTACACTTTGCTAAAATCTTATGCTCAAGTAATCTATATACAAGAAGGCTAACAAAGCAGGTATTGAAGTGGGCTTTTATGTGTTCATCTTTTCTTACAAAAACAGGTCTAGATTTAAATTCTGTTTTCATAATTCTAAAAGACTCTTCAATCTCCCATCTGCCTTTGTTAATTTCAATGATATCTTCAACAGACTTATCATCTTTACTTAAAGAGGTACAAACAGCATAGAAACCATCGTATTTAGCTTGAGCTTCGATTGCTGCTGTATCTAGTTCATATTTACTCTTAGTTTCTTTAACGGCGTTACCATCTTTATCAATAACATTGGTCTTGATGTACTGTCTAATATCTTTATTGCCAGAAATTTCTAGCTTCTTAGAGTTATGAGCAGCAATAAGCTTTTGTGCTCTAGTAACATCGTTCTCACGCTTGTGCTCAAGGAAATTCTTGTACTTAACAGAATAGGTAACAATAAGACGTTGCTCGAATTTTGTTTTCTCATCAACTAAAATCTTTTCTTTATAAAAAATCTTGTTTACATCTTCGTTTTCATCAATATCTTCAAGTGATATGTAATGAGTGTTATTACCACCAGCAACACGCCAACCATTAGCTTCAATATCTTTCCTTACTAAAGCAGGATTCTCATCTGGTTTAATTGGCACAGATACTAAAGAGCGGTCTTTATTGAGAACCCAATCCTGGTCTGTTTGTTTCATCTTTTTAATCGGAGAGATGGTAATAAAATCTCTTTTGCCAATGGAGTTAAACTGTCTATTAGCAGTAGATGCAAGACCAGCATCAGTACAGATAATCATTCTAGAATCTTTAAGCGCAAAGTCGTCGATAATTCGCTGCTCTAAAGGTTTTAAAGATGGCTGCTCATTTTTGTTACCAGCAAAAAGGCTATAACCTAAAGGAATACCATTACCATCCATAAATAGTCCCATCTGAACAATAGGATTAGGTCTATTCTCTTTGGACTTACCAAAACGCTTTAATTCACCACTATCAGAGGATTCAAAAAAGAAGTTGGTGCAATCATAGAATAAAACATCAGTATTACGCTTTACATCTTTAGCTGAATTTTCAAATAAACGTTGTTGAATTAAATCGTCTTCTTTATCAATAACAGATAAGGCTCTGTAAACATCTTCAAGCTCGTATTCTGGCTTTTGCAAGAAGTGAGACTTAGCGTATTCATAAGAGCCGAGCTTTGAATTAGGAGCTAGAATTCTTGCACAAATTAAATCACAAAAAATCTGTTCAAAGTTATATTGAAACTTGTACTTGCTAGAGATTTCCTTACAAATAGCAGTAATACCAAGTCTATCTAATTCGTTTTGTAAGAAGCAGTAACCGACATTAAATGATCTACTATTACCGTCCTTATTAAGTCTTACATCAGGGGTAATAGATACTTTAACAGTGGTTGGTTTTCCGTCTTTAATCTTTTTATTTAAAGCATCAACATAATCACGGCACCATTGTTCAACATCAACATCCTGACCTAATTTAATTTGTAAATCCGCATGAGTACCTAGTTTTTCAAAAATGCGAGAAGTAGAAACACCATTAGCGTTTCTATAAGCTTCATTAACATAATAAGAAATTGAATTCTTTGATTTACTGATTACTAGTCTCATTTTAAATACCTCTTACTGCACCCTCGATTATATCACACAATACGACATATTACGACATATAATTAAAGAAAATTTGACATAGGTCAAAATTAACTAACTTTTTGAAAAATGAAGAAATTTAGTTTAGGTGGGGAGTAGTATTAATTAGATGCAAGTGTAAAACTTCCG
>CAZGHY010000140.1:0-2131 GCA_964526015.1 uncultured Gammaproteobacteria bacterium | reverse complement strand
GGAATTATGAAATTTTTTAAACCTGAAGATCTTGTGGGTAAACAATTTCCATTTGTCGTTAATTTAGTTCCAAGAAAAATAGGACCAGATAGAGAGCTTTCTGAAGCAATGATGATTATGGCTGTTCCTAAAGAGGATGAAGAAACTCCGACTGTATTGTTTAATCTTCCAGAAGACGTTCCAAACGGAACAAAGGTTCGCTAAATTTAATATTCATATGGTATACTCTTTTAGCTATGAAGTTAGATCAGAATAAAATAAATTCTAATAAAAAAGAAACAAAGATTGACACTAGGAAAAATAACAAAAAGCAGGTAACTGTGAAATTCAAAATTAATATCTGGACTATTGTTTTTGTAGCTCTTTTTATTCTTTTCTTTTTGCCCTCACTTTTTTCAATGTTTGGTATATCAAATGTAGATACAAAAATTGATCTTTCAACTGCATTAAATGATATGCGTGGAGATAAAATTGAAAAAATTATTATAGAAAAAGATAATTTGGTCTTAAATTATAAAGATGGGTCAACAAAATTGACTACTAAAGAAGAAGGTGAGAGTTTAGCTAATTTGCTGGATAAAAGTAAAATTGATTCTTCAAAGTTAAATTTTACAATTACTGACCAAACTTTTGCTAAAGCAGTGGCTGAATTTTTATCGATAATTATCCCAATTGTTTTATTTGCTGGTATTTTTTTGTATATCATGAAGTCTCAAACACGCGGGGCCCAAGATATATTTTCATTTGGTAAAAGTAAGGCAAAAATATTTGCAAAAGGTAAGCAAAATACAAAATTTGCAGATGTCGCAGGTGTTGATGAAGCTAAAAAAGAACTTGTTGAGGTTGTAGATTTTTTGAAAAACCCAGAAAAGTTTAGAAAGATCGGAGCTAGAACACCAAAAGGTGTTCTTCTGTTTGGCCCTTCTGGTGTTGGAAAAACGCTCCTTGCAAAAGCAGTAGCTGGGGAAGCAAATGTACCATTTTTCTCGATGGCAGGATCTGAGTTCATGGAAATGCTTGTAGGAATTGGTGCTTCCCGTGTTAGGGACTTATTTGCGCAAGCCAAGGCTTCAGCGCCTTCGATTATCTTTATCGATGAGATCGACGCGATTGGTAGGCAAAGGGGTAGAAGCGGTATGGTTGGAGGGCACGACGAAAGAGAGCAGACATTAAACCAAATATTGGTTGAAATGGATGGTTTTACTGCAAATGAATCTGTTATGGTTTTAGCTGCAACTAATAGAGGTGACCTGCTGGATCCAGCTTTGTTACGTCCGGGAAGATTTGATAGGAGAGTCACATTAGATTTGCCAGATAAAGAAGGTAGGGTTGCAATATTAAAAATTCATTCAAAAGGTAAAACTTTTGGAAAAGATATTAATTGGGAAAGAATTGCAGATAGGACTGTAGGGTTCTCGGGTGCAGATCTTGAGAATATGTTAAATGAAGCTGCGATTGGTGCTGCAAGATTGGATAAAAATGAAATCGACATGTCTGATATAGAAGAATCTGCTACTAAAGTTAAAATGGGCCCAGCTAAGAAACGATTGCAATCTGTTGATGATAAAAAGATCACTGCATATCATGAGGCTGGTCATGCGATTGTTACTCACTTTACTAAAGACATGGATCCAGTTCATAGAATTTCAATCGTTGCTCGTGGTATGAGTTTGGGTCATACACTAATACCACCTGCTGCAGACAGAACTCATGACACCAAAACAAGACTTTTAAATCAAATATCTGCAATGATGGGCGGACGCGCAGCAGAACAATTCAAATTTAACGAGATGACATCTGGTGCAAGTAACGATATCCAAGTTGCAACTAGAATTGCTAAAGCTATGGTTGTTGAGTGGGGAATGAGTAGTTTGGGGCCAGTAAATTATGGACCAGACAGCCAAGCAGGTGAATTTGGACAAACTGAATATTATCAAGAAAATCCAGTTTCGCCGGCAACACAGGAAAAAATTGATGCTGAAGTTAGAAAAATACTTGAAACTGCTTTGAAAAATGCAGAAAACTTGATTAAGAAACACAAAGCAAAACTTGATGAGGTTGCAAAATCACTACTTAAAGACGAAACAATGGACAGAGATACATTTGAAAAGATAGTTGGTAAAAAAGAAGA
>CAZGHY010000139.1:0-2154 GCA_964526015.1 uncultured Gammaproteobacteria bacterium | reverse complement strand
TGAACTTATTATTACTTCTGCTTAAGTTGCCATACTTTATTTTTGATATTGCTATCGCATATCTTTTGATGAGTTTATTTAAAGATAAAAAAGAGAAGTTGTGGATCTTTGCGCTTTGGATATTTAACCCAGTTAATCTCTATGCGACCTACATGATTGGACAGTTTGATATCATTCCAACATTCTTAACTGTGTTAGCTATCTATTTAACAACTAAAACAAAGTATCAAAATCTGTTGATAAGTGCTGTTTTGCTCGGTATTGGTGCGGGTTTTAAGATTTTTCCACTACTTTTAATTGTTCCACTTGCACTGATTAAACCAAATTTTTGGGAAAGGGTTAGGCTAATTTTGGTTTCGGGAATAACTTATATTTTATTTGCTTACCCATTTATTTGGTCGGAAGGATTTAGAATGACAGCAGCCCTTGCCAATCAGACTACAAAGAGCTTCTATGCAAATATTCCTGTATCTGGTGGCGAATCAATTATTTTATTTTTAGCCGTAGTAATATTTATGTATTTTGTTTTTTATTTTGCAAAGGCAACTTTGGAAGACGTCTGGAAAAACTTCTTTTTAATGTTGTTGGTGTTCTTTGTGTTTACCCATTTCCATCCTCAGTGGCTACTATGGATGATGCCTTTTTACATGATTGATCTTGTATTTTCAAAGTTTAAGCATTGGCCATTATTCCTAGTAGTTATGTTTAGTTTTGTTGCGTTAGTTACATTTTTTGATCCAGGGCTTACTGTATGGCTATTTGCACCAATAAATCCGGACTTATATGGACAAGTTGGTATATGGCAACAACTTGATTTAAATGTTGATATTAATCAAGCTAGAAGTGTGTTTCATACCATTTTTGTTGGAACAAGTTTATACTATATTTATCACTACTTTCCTAAGAAAAACGATTAAGGTATGAAGACAAATATAATTATCATTGCAGTTTTAATTAGGTTGTTAGTATCTGGTTTATTGTTTCATCCAGATATCAAAACAATCGCTTTTCAGACCTCATTTTTAAAAGACGGCGTAACTGATATCTATACACATCTAGTAAATAACAGAGCCAATTTGACCTTAAAAGAGGAGTTTGTGTATTTTCCACTGACTTACTTCACGATTGGAAGTTATCAAACAGTTTTATCATTTGTCCTTGGCCCAGGATTTGGCGATTGGTTAAAAGATGCCAATGCGAATTCTGTAGTTAATAACCCAAATATATTTAGCTATCTTATTTTTCTTAAATTACCATTACTGGCCATGGACATGGTAATTGCATTTTTATTGTTAAAATTTTTCAAGGATCGAAAAGCAGGAGAGAGAGCTTTTGAGTTATGGCTTTTTAATCCATTCACGATAGTATTGATTTATGCGTTTTCAAATATTGATTTGTATACGGTACTACTTACATTAATTGCCTTCTTGTTAATTAAACAAGAAAAGTTATTTGCCTCCTTAGTTGTTTTTGGATTTGCCATATCTTTTAAGTTATATCCACTTCTTTTCTTGCCATTTCTTTTTGCAAAGGCTAAAGATATGAAAGAGAAGTTGTTGACTATATCAGTTCCTCTTGTAATTTTTATGGCCACACTTATTCCTTTTTGGTCAAAAAACTTTGTTAACTCTGCGCTTGTTTCAGGTTTGTCTACAAGAATATTCAGTCCTAATTTTGATATAGGTATGGGAGAGTCAGTGATTGTCGGTCTATTTTTATTGTCAATTTTATTTTGTTACTCATGGGTAAATGAGAGGCAAATTAATCTATTTAACTATTTTGTTGTGCTACTTTTAATTCTCTTCTCATTTTCTCACTATCATGTTTCTTGGCTCTTATGGGTAGCACCATTTTTGGTGGTTCTTGTTATCAAATCTACTAAATTGTCATGGTTGATATTGTTGTGGTCTATTTTGGCAATTTCGATTCCGTTTTTGTATAACGATAGATCAATGTCAATTTCTTTGTTTAGAATTTACTCGAGTTGGTTTGATCTGTTACCTATTCCGTTTACTGTGGTTCAAAAAGTTTACGACCCTTTTGGAATGCAAAGTATAATTCACTCATTGATGGCTGGAATATCAGTAGTGTTGTCATATAATTTATTAAAAGATAATACAAATAAAAATGCAGAAATTTAGTATATTTACCATC
>CAZGHY010000138.1:0-2158 GCA_964526015.1 uncultured Gammaproteobacteria bacterium | reverse complement strand
TCCGTGGGTTTTTAATTGGGGACACCCTTGGTGGTTGAATATTCGCCGTGCAACGAGGTGACGATAATCTGATGATGATCGAGATTTAACCGCCATTCTCAAGCGCCCCTCCCATTAAGGCATGCGACACACCCCAATATATTCCTTGACATAATCAATGGGACACTGTAAAAAATCCTAAATTTATAACTCCATAGCCAAGGTTGTGTAATGGTCTCTTACCTCAAAAGCATAAATGGGGAATTTGCCCCCTCATCTGCACAAGAAATCCTCCAAGGAAACCAACCTTTTTCTCTCTTTTTAGGCGGATTACTTCATATTAACAAATTAGGAATTGGCAAAGGATTATCTGGGATTCTGAACAAATTAACGCAGAACAATAAAAACATCCCAACCTATGTTGCCATTCGCTCTACCGAACCCAATATAGGTCAATCTGCCGCCGATATGTACACCTTCGAAAACGACGAAATTATTTCTTCAGAGGCCTTAGAACTCTTTCATGACATCATTTTACCTACCGCCATATCAAATGAACAACAGGACATTCGAAAACATCTCGCACGCGTGAATATTATCGGATACTCTTATGGAACAAGCCTCATTCAACAATTGGAAACTCTCCTTTTCAAGGAATTGGATGACAATCAGATATCCACCCCAGAAGCCTTAAAAATAATGGGTGCCGTTGGCGCAATCAATATCGGCCCGGTTGCCCGACCACTTATTTGGTCAGAACCACAAAATCTTGCTGCGCGATTTAATCATCATTCCAACTTCTCTTTATCTGGACAAGGCTTATTTTCTCAGGCTTTCTTTTTTCGTCGCCACGATAAAATTTGTCAGGACGTGCTCCAAAACCAACTCCTCCTTGGTGCACAAAAAGATTCACCTGTCGACATACGAAATAATGAATCCACCGCTTTTGTTTTAGATAATACAGGCGATGCCTGGATCAGACGATATGGATTCAACAAGCTCGGATTGGGGCAAGATTTTCCATTTATTCATTATCAAATGGATCACGAAGGACACGATTTGCGGATATATACCAATACCCTCCACACAGACGATTCCATGAGCATCTATCCCTCTATTGCAACCTCTCCCTACATTATCCGATGCTGTCAAACAATGATTGCAGAATCCTCTGCCGTTGCGAATGGCGCAGACCGCCAGTTTCTTGAAGTTTTAAATGAATTGAAATCCCCAGACATCACAAGCAAACTCAAGACAGAACTGCAGCATCTTCATACCCATTTTCAGGATGTTGTATCGGGGTATAACAATGCCGATTTAGCGGACGGCGTTCAAATTCTTCGTCAGGCCTTAAAAGAAAAACAAGTGGCAAATGCCCCAAAATCTAATCCATAAATTTTTGTGCAGATAACTCTTGCATAATGTCAATCGCCAATAAATCATAACCGTCCGCATTCGGGTGCAATCCATCAAATAAAAGCTTATCCAAAGGTCGCCCTTCCCATTTTTGGGCAACATTCAACCAAACGCCTCCTTGGCTTTCCGTAATTTCTCTAACATATTGATTATAAACATAAATTTCTGAATTCAAAAAAGAATTCCCGTGGTCATTTTCATCAAATGGCATATACGCCAACGGCAATTTCTTTTCATCAACGGGCAAAAGACTAACAACCGCCGTTTTTATACCCAATCCATTTAATATTTGAAACATATCCATCCAGATGGTTCGTGCATGATTCAGGGCAATTTTTACACCCCCATCATCCGGCCACAAACGGTGTGCTGTATCATTAACGCCTGCTGCAATTATTAACCTCTCTGGTTCACGATAAAGAACCTCAGAAAGCAGCCGATGTTTGATATCTATAGATGTATCCCCTGCAACTCCAAGATTTAGAACAGACCAAACACCCAGCCCTTTGCTTTCTGACAAGTTTGTCTGCAATCGCCCTGGCCAACCAATGCTTTTTGCATCTCCTATACCCTCGGTGATTGAATCACCCAAACAAACCAGTCTTTTACCCATTTTTTGTTCCAAACATTAAATAAATATTTTTTCATTAAAATTTCAAATAAAGCTAAATGATCAAGAAAAAAAAATCCATATCACATTTTTATTTCGGGACACCCTTGGTGGTTGAATATTCGCCGTGCAACGGGGTGTCGGGGTTGATTT
>CAZGHY010000137.1:0-2181 GCA_964526015.1 uncultured Gammaproteobacteria bacterium | reverse complement strand
ACATTAACACCTTCCCCAAAATCAATTGTCTTTTTCTCAAAGTTTCTAAAATTGGTTAAGATTAATTTACGAATCATTGCTGAAGTATTGTATCAGTTTCTTTTTATTAATCTCGTCTAGATCTGCAACACTCTCTCCAATCCACATAGACATTTTATTTTCTTTTACAAATTTATGTTGCTTATTAAGTAGATCTTTACTAATCCCTAAATTCTCACTAAAGATCAAAACGTCTGGATCTGCTCTCCATACAGTTCCATTCAAAAAACTTCTATATTTTGATTCTTCTAAGTTACTCTTAAACATATATTCATTTACCATTTCATTCAAAAATGGAATTCCAGAAACAAAAGGATTTAATGTATCTATTCCAGTCCTAACAAAATCTGCGATCCCAACAACTGAGGACAGTTGCGTTATACCTGAAAGTATTACACAATCATCGCCTAATACTTCTCTAATATATTCAACCCCTTCTCTCAATGCTTGTGCTCGAGTTACAGGTTTTGAATAATTGTTTGTTAAGCAAACAGGATACATAAAATCAATTTTAAAGAGTTTAAATCCGAGCTCTTTAAAATGCGTCAGAACTTTTTTCAGATATTCTTTAACTTCTGGTTTAGTAGGATCTAAAACTTCCAAATCTGTTATATTTGAGATATTATCAAAAGGACTTGTCCATCTACCTTCAAAATGTTTTTTGTATCCATCTTTAATTAACCAGCTTTTGTGATGATCATGAAGTTTAGTACCAGGGTTTATTACAAATGGAGAAATCCATATTCCTGCTTCATAGCCTAAGCCCTTTATTCTTTTAACTATTTTTTCTAAACCTTGAGGAAAACGTTCTTTATAAGAAAGCCAGTCCCCAAAATATGGAGTATAACCTGCATCAAGCTGGATATAGTCTAAGTCTAATTTTTGTGGTAAGTTTTCAATCGCTTCCAATTCATTATTTATAATATTTTCATCAATCTTATTTGCATTCCAATAATAAGAACAGCACATTGCTTTTATTGGATTATTAACTTTTTTAACTTTCATATAATGCGCGAGTGCCTTAGCGAATTTAAATTTGTTATCACTTTCCTCACCAAGCCCTACAAATATTTTTTCGCTTTTGACAACTTGACCAGGACTTAAAATTAAGCCGTCGTATTGACAAGTGATTCTCACAAAAACACCGACATCTTCTTTTTTAATATAAACTTGCGTAAACTGATCCTTCGTTGTTACAGCCCCAAGAAAAAGATTGGTTTTATCTTTGAACTTAATTGATGTAAACCATTCACTTATTATTGAATTCTCTATATATCCATATTCTTCTTTAAACGAAAATGGATTTTGATCCCTCTGCAAAAATTCCTTATTCTTAACCGTATACTCGTCTACGTTTTTATATTTAATCTCACTACACTGAAGCCAATTGTTCTCTAAAACAGACTCTACTTCAAAATTTTGAGGCAATAAAAATTCTGCAACAACAAAAGAGTTTATTCTAATTTCTTTATTTGAAGTGTTTCTAACTCTTAATGAATAAATTGTATTGTCATTGTATCTTTCAATAATCCGTTCTATTTCAACTTTACTTGTTGGAATTATTCCAAAGTTTGAGGATTCAATTATTTTTAACATTTTTAATTAAAAACTAAAAATAAACTTCTGCCAGCTCCGAGTGTAAATAGCGTGGATACAAAACTAGTTAGCAGTATAAATAGATACCTAAACTTAAAACTATTTAAAAGTAACCTTGTTGTTAATGATAAAAAAACTGGGCCTCCCAAAACTCCAATTATAAAAGTTGCAATCACCTTGCCATGTTTAATGTATTTCTTTAAATAACTTTTTTCCTTTTCTTCTTCTTTCTTTTCAATCTCTTTTGCAAACGGAAAAAACTTTTCGTGTGAGAATATATAAAAGAAAACAAAAGAAAATAACGTACCAAAAACAAACAATTGAATAAATGTCAGTATCAAATCTTCTCTTAAAAATGCATGTGCCAAATTAACTTTTGACAAAATGAAATATACAGTCAGTAATCCTACTGCGATTAAATGTGTCCAATGAAAATGTGAATGTTTATTTATTTTTGACATGTTTGACACCAGTAAGTTCCCCTACCTCCCAAGAAAAACTTTTCAATTTTAGTTTTTTTGCAACTTTTACATGTTTCTCCCTGAT
>CAZGHY010000136.1:0-2224 GCA_964526015.1 uncultured Gammaproteobacteria bacterium | reverse complement strand
TCAATTGCATTTCCCAAAGCTTGGAATAGGAGATAAGTTTACTATAAATTTGATATATTCCATAAATTAATCCTTCTTTTCCGTCAAGAAATGCTTTTTCTTTTATAAATCTTTTTACAAACTCTCTAAAACCCGCAGATGTGAATCTTAATAAGTTCATTTGTGGATGATTAGAATCAAGCATCAATTTTGCTTCAATTTCTGACCACTTGTTTGTCTTATCAATCATTTCTGAAAGAGTCATGTTTTTATGATGCAAGATCGGATTTTTAAGATGGCCAATTTGTCCATCAACTTGAGGTTCTTCATGTACTTCTCCAATCCATCCTTTTAGACCTTTTCTTTTAAAAAGCCTCTTTTGATAATCTGGATACTGCCCTGAATACTTAAATTCCTTTCCAAATATTCTATTTTTTCTAGGAATTGCATAATAAGAATAGATGGGAGTGTTATCGATGACTACGGATTCAATTTCTTCTTTTAGTTCTTTTGTTATCTCTTCATCACTATCTATATATAGAACCCAGTCACCCTTTACCTTATTTAAACCCTCATTTCTCCAATCATTAAAACTTCCTTTAACTCCGTTAAATAGGATCAATTCATCACACCAAGAAACAGACTTTTTTGCTTTTTCGAAAAGTTTTTTATCATAACTTCCACCATATATTATTATTGCAGATATCATTTTTTCCAAGACCCCCTTCCCATTTTACCAACTAACGCATCAAATGCACCTAGTCTCTGCCAAGGTCTACCAGTAAACATCAGTTTTACTGTATCACGAAAAACTGCAAATTTTGTACGTAAGCTCTTTGCATATTTATTTGCAAAATAGTATCTGTTTCTAATCAAAAAATAATCATTAGATGGGCTACCAGAACCACCAGCTGCAGTTGAAACTTTGTGCCACAAGTAAACATCTGGATAGTAAACTGCGTTAAATCCATTTAATTTTGCTCTTTGTGTAAACTCAGCATCTTCCCAATATAAAAACAGTTTCTCGTCCAAGCCACCCATTTTTTTAAAGACTTCGCTTCGAACAAGCACGCATGCTCCACTTGCGACATCTACTTCTTTAACATTTTCTTTACCGCCCAAATCTACCTCGTCAACCCTATCATGGCTGGTATAGATATTGTCCCAATCTATACTTCCACCTGCGTACCAAATTACTTTCCCCTTCTCGTTTTCATTATATCTATCTTTGTGAAATTCATGACCTTTTGCAAAATATATTTTTGGCGAAATTATTTGATACTTTGTATTGTTATTTGCAAAACCAATCATCTTTTCTAAAAAGTCTTTCTCAAAAGACATATCGTCATTTAATAGAAGAATATACTGAGGATTATTATTAAGCACATATTTAATACCTTGATTGTTACCTAAAGCAAAACCCTGATTAACCTGATTTGTAATTACTTTTAACTTGATACCATCGAGATCTGTTTGCTTAAGTAATTGATCTGTCCCATCACTTGAAGCATTATCAACAACAACAAGTTCGATATCTAACTTCTCCTTATCTAACTTTTTAAATAATTTAAACTCTTCTTCAAGGAGTTTTTTGTTGTTTAAAGTTAGGATTACAATTGCAACTTTCGTCTTGTCTTTAGCCATATTTTTTTAAACATATTATTTGAAGTTAAAATTTTTGACTCATAGACCCACCAAACAAATTCATCAGAAGATTTTTTTAATTCTTCATACGTACTCTCTTGATCTATTTTTACTTTTCTAAACTTTTGTTTTTGCCATAATTTTGCATAAACTACCAATTCTGAAAGTGATTGAAGCAGGCAAACAGTTAAACCATGTAAACCATCTTTGTATCCACTCTCTGCAAAATATCTTCTTAAAAACTCAGATACTGGTTTACTGATTATAAACCTCCATTTAAATTCAATTCCCTTCTTGTTTAATTCTTTCGCTTGGATTGTTGTATATTTATTCATTCTGGTGACATATTCCTCAACTGATGAGTAGTGTCTATGTCTGATTGCAAAATCTTCTTTTGCAGGCAAATCAGCACCTTGTCCGACTGTTAAGGGAATTGAGTGTATCTCATTTCCCCAAGATACGTTTGACTTCCTAAAAAAACGAATATTATAGTCTGGCCACCAGCCAGAATGCTTCATCCATTTACTAAAAATTATATTTTTTCTAGGTAATCTAAAATAATCATATTTAGTGTCTTTTATCTCTTTTTTAAGATACGACT
>CAZGHY010000135.1:0-2240 GCA_964526015.1 uncultured Gammaproteobacteria bacterium | reverse complement strand
TTCTACTTATTAATCTTGCTAAAGGTGAACTTGGAGAAGAGAACTCTAACTTTTTAGGACTTATCTTAGTTCCTCGTATTCTAATGGCTGCTATGAGTAGATCAGATACTCCAGAAGATCAAAGACGTGATTTTTACCTTTATGTCGATGAATTTCAGAATTTCGCGACTCCTGACTTTGCTGTAATTCTTTCAGAGGCTAGAAAGTATAAATTGAACCTAGTCGTTGCTAACCAATTTATAGGTCAAATGGAAGAAGAGGTTAAAAATGCTGTTTTTGGAAATGTTGGTACAAAGATTTCATTTAGAGTTGGTGTAACGGATGCAAATTATTTGCAACATGAGTTTTCACCTACGTTTGGAGAAGATGATCTTTTAAATGTAGAGAGATTCCATGCCTATGTCAAAACAATTGTTCGAAATCAACCACAACCACCATTTTCGCTTGATACAACATTGGATATGAATAAAGTTAATGCAACCAAAAACCAACGTACCGCTGAAATAATTATTGAAATGAGCAGACTAAAACACGGTAGGGATGTAAGATTGGTTGATGCTGAAATAACTAGAAGAGCAAAACTGTAATTCTCCAAAGTAAAATTAACTACGCAATGAGATTATTTTATTTATGCGCTATAATACACCCATAGACTTTGGGCATGTCGTTCATCGGTAGGACGGTACTCTTATAAAGTATCAAGGATGGTTCGACTCCATCCATGCCCACATCGATCTTATAAGCGAAGCTTGTGAGCTTTGTCATGACAAGCTCTGCTTGTCGTTGCACATAAGTCAGGGGTCGGAGGTTCGAATCCTCCCCGTCCCACAAAGCTAATACATGAATAAATTAACAGAACTTAAAGAAAGAAGAGATAAATATAAAGAGAAGTTAACAAGAATGTATAAAAACTTCAGGGGAGTAAAACATGAGAACTCACTTTCAGAACTTCAATATTCAGAAATAAAAGTATATGAAGATTTGTTGAATTCACTTACTGAAGAGATCAAAACCCTTGATAAAAATTAAAGCTCTATTAATGTTTGCTTCTTTCCAGATTCTTTTACGTTAGCAAGGCTTAGATATCTTTCTGTTGTTGAAAGTCTTTTGTGACCAGAAACTTGAGAAATTAAAATTAAATCAACTCCATTTTTAATGTTTTCTATTATGAAAGTTGTTCTTAAATCATTTACAGAATATTTTGGAAGTTCTGCTTTTTGGATAAATCTGTCAACTGATGCCCTGATATTTCTGACTGCTAATGGTTTACCTGTTTTACTTATAAAAACATATTCTGATTCTACTTTTGGACGTTCAACCATGTATTTGTCCAATGCTTCTTTTGCAGGTTTGTTTAATGGAATTGTCCTTTCTGGCTGTGTTGCATAACCTTCAATTTTTAATGTTTCATCTGTTAAGTCATGTGTCTTCATATTTGCAACTTCTGAGATTCTAAGGCCAGATTGTAAAATAAGTTCAATCATGGCTGAGATTCTGGAATCTGATTTAACAACATCACGAAGTGCTCTATATTCTAGAGGAGTTAAAAACTTTGGCATTGAACTTTCAACTTTAGGATGAGTTACGCTTTTTGATAAATCTACAGTTACATAGTTTGTTTCAACCATCCATCTAAAGAATGTTTTAACTGCATTTAACTTTCTTGAAACTGATTTTGGTGTGAACTTTTGAGCAAGAAGAGTATCCCTAAATGTATCTAAGTCTTCTGACTTGATTTGATCAGGATTTGCGATAGAGTTTTTTGTTAAGAACTCAATTAATTGTTCAAGATCTGATCTGTAGGCAAGTATTGTAGAAGGTGACCTTCCTTTGTCAGATAGACTTGATATAAATTTTGGAACTAAGCTTTTGATTGTGTCTTGTGTCATGATTAGTTAATATTAATCCTAGAAGGGTATTATACATTGAACAAAAAATTAGTCAACATTATGGGGTTAGCTGGCGCCTTGGTTGTGTTTTTAATATTAGCATCATCTAGCCTCAAAAGTATTAATAGAATTAGGGAAGGTGATTTGTTGATTGAAAAAACTAAGGTCAGGCTCGAGAAAATGAACCAAGAGAACCTGAAGCTAACTGAACAGCTTCAAATTACAGAGTCAGAAGAGTTTGTAGAAAAGCAAATGAGAGATAAACTAGGTTTGGCAAAAGAAGGGGAGATAATAATAGTCTTACCCGAAGCTGAAATAGTTAAAAAACTGGCCCCAATACTTCCAAAAGGT
>CAZGHY010000134.1:0-2299 GCA_964526015.1 uncultured Gammaproteobacteria bacterium | reverse complement strand
GACAAACAACAGCGTCTACATAGGCGTCGCAGGCGGGGCGGAAATGGTTCACTTTGCCGCTTATGCCAGCATTATGAACATGACACGCCGCGACGGTGACAGCGTGCCGACGTTCATTCAGGGAACGAAAGGCTACGAGGTGCGGCAGAATCATTTTGACCGCTTCATTGCCTCAGACCATGACTACATGCTGCTGCTAGACGGCGACATGGTTTTCCCAGAAGACACACTAGAGCGGCTCCGCTCGTGGCAACGGCCGTATGTGTCAGGGCTTTACTGCTACCGCACATTAAGCCCAATCCGTCTCATGTGGTTTCAACCCTGGGACGGCAATTTCCCATTTAAGCCCTGGATTGACCCGCCCGAACGCGGGCGACTTCACGACATCGGCGCAAGTGGGTGGGGCTGCGTTTTGATTCACCGCGATGTGGTAATGGCGACAAGAGGTATACTCGCCGGAGAATATGACGTGCTAGAGGATGACATGGACGTGTGGCCGGGGACAGATTTGGTGTTACGCGGGATGCAGCGGCCAATCATTGGATCCGACATCCGCTACCCGTTCTACGCCCGCGCCGCTGGCTACCAATTGCAAGGCGACCCAGATGTGCGCCCTCGTCACCTGCTAACCTATGGCCTGTCACCCGATGACTACGAAAACCAGCCGCCAGAACGGTTGGAAGCAACGCGGCAGCTATTGGCCGATATGGTCGGGGCGGTGACAGAATGAGCGTTGTTTTTGTCGCCGCAGGCCCTTACTCATGGGGCAGCAGCAGAATGAGAGCTTATTGGGTAGCCGAAAAAATAGGCGCCGCTGTCGTTCAGTTTGGACGGCCGTTACCTGATGCCGATGTTTACATCTGGCAGAAGTCATTCGACCTTGATTTTATCAAGGCCAATCAAGACAAACGTCACTATTGGGACGTATGCGACCCAATATGGTGGTTTTCACCCGGCGATGTTGAGGAGCTGGTGCACTGGATTGACGGCGTGGTATGCAGCACGAAAGCGTTGGCCGCTGACTTGCGCGAGTGGGGCGGCTTCGCAGACCTGCCGATTATGACCATTGATGACCGCCTCGACTTTGCTCATTTTCCAATCAAGCGCACGGGCGACGCAGGCGTAACAACCCGCTTCATCTGGTATGGCGTGGCGGTCAATCGGGTGTCACTCGCCGGAGCAATGATAAATCTCGCCCGCCTTGCTGCAAACGGTTATAACATTGCTTTGACCATATTCGATGACCAACCCGCCGTTCCGATGGGCAAGTTTGACTTTCCGGTCTACCATATCCAATGGGACGTGGCCAAAGAAAACGCGGTCATCGCTTCGCATGACATCGCCCTGCTGCCGCCATACCCCGGCGCATGGGGATGGGTGAAAAGCAAAAACAAACACGTTACGGCCTGGGCGTGCGGGCTGCCGGTAACGGATGGCATTGAGTACGATGTGTTGACTGATATGGTAGAGCAGGCAAAGACCGGCCAATGTTGGATGCCTGATAATTTGTCTGGTTTTGACGTTGCGCTGTCGGCGCGAGAGTGGGAGGCCATCGTATGCCATTCCTAGAAATCTTAACCCGCTGCCACAAACGGCCGAACATGCTGCAACGAAACATTGCTAGCATCGCCAACCAGACAGACGGTGATTTTATCCACACGTTGTTGGTAGACGAGCAAGGCGTAGGGGTTGACGGGGCATGGGCCAAACTCAGAGACTACGCGCCCAGGCTGGCTGGTGATTACATCTGGATTTTGGATGATGATGATGAGTGTGTACGGCCGTCGCTTGTCGATGACCTCAAGGCCATCGTTGCCCAACATGCGCCCGACGTGATTATGCTCAAGATGGACCACGCCCAATGGGGCGTCAAACCATTATCAAGCTGGGGCGGAATGCCCGTCATGGGCGACATTGGTTGCAGCGCGTTTGTGGTGCGCCGGGACATATGGCAATTGCACGCCGCCGAAGCATGGCGGGAGACGCGCTACCAGTCGGACTATGATTTTATCGCCAGCATTTTCAACGGCGGCTACACCATCGCATGGTATGACGTGGTAGCCAGCCGCGTGCAGAGAATCAGCAAGGGCGAGCCGGAGGTGGTAGCATGAGAGTAGCTGTTATCATGCCAACCCTGAACCGCGCCGGACAACTACGCCGCAATGCTGGCGATTTGCTGATGCAAATGCCGCCGGACGGTGTTGAGTTGATTATCGTCTTTGCCGTGCAGCGAACCGACAAACACACGATGAAAGTTGTTAACCAATTCGCAGGCATGTGGGCAGATTCGGGCACGAGC
>CAZGHY010000133.1:0-2308 GCA_964526015.1 uncultured Gammaproteobacteria bacterium | reverse complement strand
GGAATTGGAATATCATTATTTACAGGTATTGTTGTAAGTCGTAACTTACTTAGATTGTTTGTTAAAAACTAAAATGAATAACCATAATATGATTTTATGGATGAAGTATAAAGTAATTTATTTTGCAGTATCTTTTGTATTACTTTCAGTAGGTGTCTTTAGCTTAATTAATTGGGGTTTAAAACTAGGAATCGATTTTACTGGTGGAGTAGTTGCAGAGTATAGATTGCCAAACGGAGAAACAAAACTTGAAAAATTTGGTACAAAGTCAGAAGAAGAGATAAGTAAAATAAGAGAAGACATTAAATCTCAAAGTGGTACAGAACTTAGATTTGAAGTAGTTGGTCCATCAATTGGCCCAGAGCTTATCAAAAAGACATTTTACGCTTTGGGAATATCAGCACTTCTTATCTTGTTGTGGGTTGCAGTTCAATTTAAAAATATTAAGTTTGGAGTTTCTGCAATTCTTGCAATGATTCATGATTCATTAATATTGCTGGGAAGCTTTTCGCTACTTGGGCATTTTGCAGATGTTGAAATTGATTTCTTGTTTGTCACTGCAGTATTAACAATACTTTCATTTTCAGTTCATGACACTATAGTTGTGTATGACAGAATTCGTGAGAAGCAGAGAAAATATGATCCTTCATTGGGAAGTGATATAGAAAAGATTGCAAATAGTGCATTGACTGAAACAATGGTTAGAAGTTTAAATAACTCTTTTACAATTATCTTCATGCTTCTTGCACTAATCTTAATGGGTGGAGAATCAATTCGTTGGTTTGCAGTTGCTTTATTAATTGGGACAATCTCTGGAACTTATTCTTCACCATTTGTGGCAGTTCCAATTCTTGTTATTTGGGAAAAATTACAAAATAAGTTTAAGCAGTAATTCTCTTTCATTTGGAACGTTGTTTTCTACAACCTCATTAAATATCTTTTCTAAAACTTCACCAACTTTAGGCCCAGCAGGTATGTTTAATTTTTCCATTACATCTTTACCATTAATTTTTAAATCTTTAATAGCGAATGGTTGTTTTTGTACTTCAATGAGTCTCTTTTTAAAATCTTCTAAGCGCCACGATGTTTCGGATGCTCCACCACCTAATCTATCAGCAACTCTAAGGTGTAACATGTCCTCAAGATACTCCAAACCAACATTTGTTATAAATCTTCTAATTGCAGAATCTGTTTGATGTTCATCAACTGTAAATTGATGGAATCTGACAAGTTTAACTAATTTATCTTTCTCTTTACTTGAAAACTTAAGTCTGTCTGCTATGTTTTCTGCAATTCTGGTTGATACCATTTCATGGTTATAGAATGTAATAACTCCTGATGGTAATTTTCTAACTGTTTGTGGTTTACCAATGTCGTGGATAAGAGTTGCAAACCTTGTCACAGGGTCTGTTGATTTACATTCTTTTAAGGACATTAAAAGATGTGTTCCAACATCATATATGTGATGTCTGTTTGGAGACTTTTGCTCAATACCAAAACATTTAATAAGCTCAGGTAGTATTTCTTGCATCAACCCCGATTCTTTTAGGTGAACGATGCCACTATATGGGTTATTACTTTTTAAAATTTTAAACAATTCATCTTTAATTCTTTCTTTTGCAATTTTATTTATTAGTGTTGCATTTGACTGAATTGCTTCAAAAGTATTCTTCTCAATTTGAAATTTTAATTCACCAGCAATTCTAACAGCGCGCATCATACGAAGTGCATCTTCACCAAAGCGTTCATTTGGGTCTCCAACTGCTCTTAAATTTTTATTACTTAAATCCTTTTGTCCGTCATATAAATCAATTAATTTTTCACCATCATATGCAAAGGCGTTTATAGTAAAATCTCTTCTTTTTAAATCTTCTTCAAGTGATTTACCCCAAGATACAGAGTCAGGTCTTCTATTGTCAGAATACCCATGTTCAGTTCTATATGTTGTAATTTCAAAAGGTTCACTAAAACCCTCAACTGATAATCCAACGGTTCCGAATTTGTTATCACAAAAACCATCAGGATAAATTTCTAAAATTTGCTCAGGAGTTGCATTAGTTGTGAAGTCCCAGTCGTATACAATCTTACCCATTAATAAGTCACGAACAGCACCTCCAACAACATATATTTCATAATTATTTTCTTTAAAGTCAGATAGTACCTTTTTTACTTCGTCTGGAAGATTTAGAATCATATGCTACCATTATACCAGTATGAAATGGGAATTACTGAACAATAGATTAGAGAATAGTGCTGAAGGTATAGTTAAGTTATTGTTGAAAAACAGAAATATAAAAACTAAACAAGA
>CAZGHY010000132.1:0-2311 GCA_964526015.1 uncultured Gammaproteobacteria bacterium | reverse complement strand
GGATTGGAAAACAAAATACATTAAACCAAAAATATACACACTATGAAACAAGAAAAACTATTTAAAGACAAAATTGAATTTATTGCAGTCGAATCTGTAATCGGTTCGGGTTATGAAAACGATGTGGCAAAATTAGCCATTGAGGACAAGGTGGCATATAGGGCCGCCCGTAAAAATATGCAGATTCATTCTGCTATTATCCTAAAAATTAACAATGAGTTTTCGGGCTTTTTTACGTTTCAAATTAACCACGATGCAAAAGAATTTTGTTTACTTCAATCTGCAATGTCTTTGGATAAAAAAGACAAGGCTATTTATAGCGACATGGTAAATGAGATTATCAAACAAAATACGTTTGGCTATCCAATGGTAATGACCGTAAGCCAAAAGCACGACCTTGAATGTCCGCCCGTATTTTTTGCGCTTGGTTTCAAAGAGTATCTTAATCTTAGCGGGTATTCGTATGTTGTTTACGGAACGCTTGACCAAGTGCGAATGAAACGCCTTGCACACGCTACAATGACAAACGTTTGGAACTCGACAAAAGGGGACTGGCTAAAAATGAAAAAAGAATGGAATACAAAGATTGAGGCGGCGGGTGAAAAGCATAACATCACAAATCCTAAATATGCCTCTCGTGAGGGTGCATGGATGGGCGACAATGGAATGTCGAATGTTGTGTTAGCAACCCAAGTAATTGAAGAAGGCGAAGTGGTGAACAAAAAAGGAAAATCTTTTAACGGAAATGTTTCTGTACTTGATCCAGTTGCTTGTGAGGTTGTGCTTCGTTTCTTTATGCCAAAAGACGGTGTTCGTGTTTACAATCCTTTTGGTGGTGGTGTTCAGTTTGGATTTGTTACGGGTGATTGCGGCTATGAATATTTGTCTAGTGAAATTCGCCAAAACCAATGCGATGCAAACAACGCTATTTGTCAGGACTTCTACAATACAAAATGGGTTAAGTCGGATAGTTCAAAGTTTACGCCAAAACAAAAATATGATTTAGTGTTTACTTGTCCCCCATATTATCAAGTAGAGGACTACCTAGACTATGATGGAAACCCACCCGAAGGCGAATTAAATTCTATTCCTACCTACGAAGAGTTTCGTGATACGTTGTTTAAGGGCTATAAAAACGCAATTGAAGTACTGAATGATAATTGTTTTTTTGTTGTCATGACAGGCGATAGCCGTGATAAAAACGGTGCTTACTATGGATGTGAGGCCGAGCATGAAATATTTTTCAAAGAGCAAGGACTTCACATTTATAATAAAATCGTTTACCTTGAATGTGAATTTACACGCCTTGCACACGCTAAACGGACGCTTCACTATCGCAAATTTCCGAAACGTGAACAAAAGATTTTGATTTTCTACAAGGGTGACATGACCAAGATAAAAGATAGGCACATTAACATAGGCCGCCTGTGAGAGAGTATAAAAATAGAATTTCACTTACAAAAAACGGGAGAGGTATTTATAGTTTAGATACCTCTTTCGGCTGTAAGAGTGGAATGAAAAACGAATCGGGCGGATGCTATCATGATTGCTATGCTGCGAAGTCTGCGAAGTTATACGGATACGATTTTTCGAAAACAGTTTTAAGGGATTTTGATAATGAAGCCCACCGAATAAAAACAATAAACCAAATAAACAAAGTTTCATTGGACTTTATTCGCATAGGTACAAATGGTGACCCGTCCGAAGACTGGCAACATACAATATCAATCTTAAAAAAAATACAATACTGTAATAAAGAGATTGTAATTATTACAAGGCATTGGGCGGCATTAACTGATGAACAAATTGAGTTTTTAAAGACTGTGAATGTTTGTGTAAATACATCGGTATCTGCATTGGATAAACCCGAAATAAGAGAGCATTGTATTAAGCAATATAACAGACTGAAGCCTTATTGTAAATCATTGCTTCGAATTGTTTCATGTGATTTTAATTTAGACAATCCGATTGGACATAAACTTTATAAAGTGCAATTAGATTTGTTTAAAAATGAAAACACAATTGATACTGTTTTAAGGGTTGCTAAAAACAATCCATTTGCAAAAGACGGAATTATCAATGTTAAAAAATCAAAATTTCTAGGTAAGAATGCGATTATAAGCAAGTACAATAAAAAGACTTACTTTGGAAAATGCTCGTCTTGCACTGAAATGTGCGGGGTTAATATTAAAGTTGAAAATAAGTTGTACCCAACGAAGCGAGGCACAACAAAGCAACTAACCCTCATCTAACCACCGCCACCCAATCCCCGATAGCAAGGGGATTTTTTATACCCGATATGATACGATAA
>CAZGHY010000131.1:0-2348 GCA_964526015.1 uncultured Gammaproteobacteria bacterium | reverse complement strand
CAATAACTATAATTTCATCAGGTTTTAATGTTTGATTATTTAAAGCATTAAGAAGTTTATTAATACTTTCCTGAGGTTCATTGAATATGGTTACACAAACAGAAACTTTCATTTCTGAAGTATAGCAAATTAATTTACTACATTAATTGGGTTATTGTTAATACATGATTCTATATCTGCAATTAACTCTGAACCTAATCTGTTTTCCGCCTCCTTAGTATTAAATGCCATATGTGGTGTTGCTACAACATTTGGGAGTTTTGCAAATCTCATTATTTCGTCATTTGTTTCTTTTAATGTTTCATCTTTAGGAAAAACATCAATTCCTGCTCCGGCAATTTTGTTCTCGGACAATATCTTATAAAAAGCTTCTTGATCTACGACCAAGCCTCTAGCAATATTTATAACAATTGCGCTCGATTTTAATAATGACAATTTTTCTTCATTGATAAAACCTTTTGTCTTGTCATTCAACGGAAAGCTTAAAACGAGAACATCTGCTTTTGAAATTTTAAGTTTAAGATCTTCGTCGTTTGTTTTTGTGTCGACATAATCAGTATCCATTTCTAGTCCTTTTGCCATAGTTAATATTTTAGATCCTATATTTCCGTTACCTACAGACACTAAAGTTTTTCCTGAAACCTCAGTTCCTGTATATTCCATTGAATCAAATTTTCCATTTAAAATTGATTTGTTTGCGTTTAAAATTTGTCTTTTAACTGCAAAGATTAAGGCTATTGCGTGTTCTGCAACCGCCTGGGTATTAAAGGTTGGACAATTTAAAATTTTAATACCTTTCTCACTTGCAGTTTTTGAATCGATCCAATCATAACCAACAGCAGGAGAAATAATATATTTAAGTTTTGGAGAAGCCTCAATAATTTCTTTGGTTAAATCAATATAGTTAGCAGTTACGATCTCAGCATCTTTTATTCTTTCAATTATTGTTGCAGGATCATTAACAACATCATCGTATATCTTGATATTGGGAAATGATTCAAGTTTTGCCCTACTTTCTTTATCAAGTATTAATTTGTCTGGAATAACTACATTCATATATTTAAAATGTTGCCTAAACTACCCTCCGAACATACTTCTTAGTTGCAATCCCAATTATAGACTCAATCCAAAGCTTTTCGCTTCTTGCTTCTGCTTCTTTCGTATAATGAGCATAAGTTGAAGCAATTAATATATTTGCACCTTTATTAATTTTTGATAATTTATATTTTGGATCATGTTCGTTTTCAGTAGCGTACCCCGCAATCTTACCCTCATTTATCAGTTCTATTAAATAATTATTATCTTCTGTTCCCCACCCCATTCCTCCCATGACACTTATGAAATATGAGTTTTTATCTAATAAGTTTAGTTTTTCTTTGTCGAAGAAATTCTTTGTTTTATCAAAGGCTTCAATGCAATTGAAAATAAAGTCAGAGTCTTTTAATACAACATCTAACTCTTTAAAACTATATTCTTTATCCCTACTCTTAGGACTCCAATAAATTACATTCATACCCAAACCTTTTGCCATTTTTGCAATTCTAGACCCTATATTACCCAATCCAATTATTCCTGCCGTTTTTTCTACAACTTCAACCCCTTGATTATTTTCAATTCTCTCTGTTTTGAAATTAGACTCTATTTGTGAAGGAAGTCTTTTGGCTAAATTGAACATCATCCAAATGGCGTGTTCTGCTACGGACTGTGAGTTAGCCCCTGCAATGTTTGCAACAATAATATTATTTTTCTTACAATAATCTACATCAAGATAATATACCCATGATGATTTTGAAACTATTCCAACTAGATTCTTAATTTTCTTTATATCTTCAAGCGGGAAATTCCACTCAATAATTCCTACATCTACACCGATTATTTTTGGTTCATCGTTTTCAAATAATTCCTCATATTTGCTGATGTCTTTCTCGCCTGAATCAAGGATAATAACTTCACCATACGCTTGTAATTCTTTTTTATAATCGATTTTATTATTGTTTTCAATTAAGTATATTTTCATATCTGTATTTTAAACCTTAAGAGGATCGAAATCTATTGCCACAATTTTGAATAAACTTTTACAACTTCATTCCAAGTAGGTATATTCTTAAGTGTTTTGACCTCATTCCAGTAATCCACTTTTAATGGATTGTTTGCAAAGGTCATAATTTTGCATCCGTAACTTTTTGCTTCTAAATATGAAAGGTAACCAGAAGAAACACAGTATTCTGCAGTTATTAAATACTTTTCTGGGTTTTTAATGTTTGTAACATACTTAACAATATATTTTGTTTTCTGTTTTGATAACCATTTTTGAAATTCTAAATATCCAGTATCTTGATCTGTTCTAC
>CAZGHY010000130.1:0-2354 GCA_964526015.1 uncultured Gammaproteobacteria bacterium | reverse complement strand
AATGCTCCTGCTCCACAACTTGGACAGATATCTCCAACTTTTTCTTTTGTAGCATGAAGAAATAAACTGTCTTGTTGTTCTTTGTTTGCAACTGGAACTGATGCAACCACCTCAGTTTGCTCATTTTCTTTTCTATTCTCATATACTCCAAAAACATTTGGGCTATTATGATATCCGTTGATTCCAAAGCTATAATGAACTGACAATGCTCCTGCTACTGCATCAGGAAGGGACTTGATCTTTGTAGGTCCAAATCCAATTGATCTTCTTCCCCCAATTCCTGAAAGTTGATCTGCAAACTCTCTTGCTTTTTCTTTAGCCGAGACATTACCTCTAAACTTTAAGGCAGTTGAAATTGTCCTACCCATTGCTTCAGCCATTGCTGCTACATCTGATCCTGCTTTACCTACATTTACAAAAACCTCTAACGGATCACCATTTTCATCTTCATTGATTGTGATGAATGCAGTACCTACTGGGGTGTTCATTCTATATGTTGAACCTGACACCCTGTATGGTCTATGTCTAATTGGTTCTTCAACAGCTTGTTGTTCTACTTTTACCTCTTCTTTCTTAGTCTCTCCATTCTTTGTTCCAATGTTTAAAACTTGAACATCTTTACAACCATCTCTAAAGACTGTTATACCCTTACAACCTGTGTCCCAAGCTTCAAGATATGCATTTTTAATATCTGTAACTGTTGCAGAATTATCAAGATTAATTGTTTTACTCACAGCATTTTCTGTGTATTTTTGGAAGGCTGCTTGAGTTCTAATATGCCATGTTGGTGTTATTTCTTGAGCTGTACCAAAAACTTGTCTAATATTTTCTGGAAGTTCTTCTAGTTTTCTAACTATTCCAACTTCTCCTACTTTATCCATGAGCTCTTGACTCCAAAGTCCTGCTTGTTTAAGTTTATCTTCAAAAATTGGGTTAACAAAAGTTAACTTTCTATCCAAATGTTTATCCTTAACAATATGTTGGAAAGCTATAGCAAATAGTGGTTCACAACCAGATGATGCACCTGCAATTATTGATATTGTTCCAGTTGGTGCAATTGTTGTTACTGTTGAGTTTCTTCTTGGTGTTTGACCTTTGTAAATTGAACCTTCAAACATTGGGAAAGCGCCTCTAATTTTTGCAAGTCTTTGGGTCTCGCTAACCGCTTCATCGTTAATAGTCTTCATTACTTTTTCAGCCAAAGTTAATGCTTCTTCTGAATCATATGGAATACCTAGCTCAAGAAGCATGTCTGCCCAACCACCGATACCCAATCCAATTCTCCTAATTCCAAAAACAGTGTTTCTAATCTGTTGTAATGGATATGGATTAACCTCAATAACATTATCTAAAAATCTAACGCCTTGTCTGGATACTTCTTTTAGACCCTCCCAATCAACTTCTCCATTTTTTACAAAGTAAGTTAAAAAGATACTTCCCAAGTTACAGGCATCAAATGGATAAAGAGGTTGCTCTCCACATGGGTTAGTTGCTTCAATTTCTCCAATTGTAGGTACTGGATTTGCGGTGCTGTCATTTATTTTATCTATAAAAATAAGTCCTGGGTCTCCGGTCCTCCATGCACCATCTGCAATTTCATCAAATACTTTTTTAGCAGATAATTTTCCTGCAACCTCTTTTGTCTTTGGGTTGATAAGTTCGTATTCAGTATCATTTTTATAGCTTTCCATAAATTTATCTGTGAGTGCTACAGAGATGTTAAAGTTAGTTATACCACCATCTTCTTTGCAGTGAATAAACTCCATAACATCAGGATGATCGACTCTTAAAATTCCCATGTTGGCCCCTCTTCTCTTTCCTCCCTGTTTGACTTCGTTAGTGGCAGCATCAAAAATTCTCATGAATGAAATAGGTCCACTTGCAGTTCCACTAGAAGTTTTCACTAGTGATCCAGAAGGTCTAAGCCTTGTGAATGAAAAGCCTGTACCGCCTCCAGTTTTATGTATTATGGCTTGGTATTTAAGTGCATCAAATATTCCCTCCATTGAGTCTTCAACTGGAAGAACAAAACAAGCAGAATACTGAAGCCCATTACCAGTACCTGCATTCATCAAAGTTGGAGAGTTTGGTAAAAACTTTCTAGAAACCATTAGTTCATAGAATTCTCTTGCAGAATTCATTACATCTTTCTTGGTTGCTCCCCATCTTGCTTCACTAGAAGCTACTTCCCATGCAACCCTCCACATAACTTCATCTGGAGTTTCAATTGGATTTAAATCAGCATCTTTAACTAAATATCTCTCTTTTAAAACTTTTAAAGCTTGTTCAGTCCATGCACCTTTTGGCAAATCAGTTGGCAGGGCAGGTCTTAAGCCAACCTTTTTGTCAATTTC
>CAZGHY010000129.1:0-2365 GCA_964526015.1 uncultured Gammaproteobacteria bacterium | reverse complement strand
CGCATAGGGGCTATAAATAATCAAATTGATATAAAGAAGGAAGGTTTAAAGAAAATATGGTGGAGATACCACCTGAAACTTTGAACCAAACTGTGGTGATGTTGAGAGATTGGGCGATTATTTTGAGAAAACGCCAAAGCAGATTGGCCGCATAGAAACGCCTATTTTTCTTGTGTCCCCTTGCGGGCCCTGTCTGCCGACCTCTGCCTTCTCACCAGAAGGCATTTGAACCTACCCAATCCTATCAAGAAAGATCACAATATATCCGTTTGCACCGAATAAAGGCTTCGGGAGCAATAGCTTCCAACATTGCGAGCGGACGAAGCCTTTATTTCTTACTTTTAAGCTCGCCGCGGGACGCAAAACACAGGTGGATGATGTTAAAAATTAGTTGTTTAAAAACAATGAGTTGTGAAAACACGACGGCTAAGTTGTGGATGATGATATTAACAATTAAGAACGCAAAGGCCCCGTTGCAGCGTTTTCACAAGAACGAGCAGACGGAGCCTTTGTTTTATTCAATTTAGAGAGCAAGAGCATAAGGGTGGCCTTAAGGCCGCCCTTGACCCAATTACTCTACGCGATCCACTTCAATTGGCCACGCTTTGATACCATATTTCCACGCATCCAGAATAGTACCATCTGGCAACGTGCGGTAACGGCGGAAAATTACCTTCTTTTTATCATTAAAGGGCTTTTTCATAGCAAGTCTCCTTTCCGAGCTGCGGGTTAAGACTTGCGTAATTTTTCTATGGCACTATATTAAGTTGTGAGACAAAAATAGTGTTGCTTTAAATTACGCGGGTTACGGCCAGAGCTCATTTGGTGCAACCAGTCAAATAATAAGAAAGGCGAACGACAGGACGGCAATCCTTAGTTCGCCTTTCGAACTCCTCCCCCAATCAATTTGTCTTTTTCATACGCGTTCCATTGCACCTTTGCCGCAGGCAAAGATATTCCGGCTTTTCTCGCCATTTCATGAACGGTTGAATATTGATTGATGAACTTGTGATGTGCCAGCAGCTCGCCTGCAAGACAATTTGCTTGCCATTCTGGGTCACGGAATGGTGGGGGTGTTCCCCCGCGACGATTAAGGACAATTCTGTCAGGGGTGTGTAAAAGCAGGTGAGAAATTTCATGCGCTACCGTGAAACGGTCGCGCCCTACGCCTGCCACCATGCCATCAAATACGTCTGCACGGATGCTGATGCGCCCCTCGGAAGGGGCTGCTTCTCCGTGCTTTTCACCCATCTCTTGAATGGAGCGCACATCATAATAAAACCCCGGCATGATTTTAGGGAGAATAAAATCAATCAAACTTTGAACATCCATGAAAGGATGATCGTCCATTTGAACTGCTTTTCTTATTTGGGTTGAAAAGTCCCGAATTTGCTGTCTCGACAGCGGCAGGGCTTCTAATGCAATCATACTCATAATTATTTCCTCTTCTGTTCATTCTCTAAAATTTTCTTTATTTCGTTTTTTGTTACTTCTGAAAGATCGGAAAATTGGCGGGCAAAAAGAGCCGCCACTTCTCGGTCATGACTGGTGGATGAACTTCCCATCACTATTTTGTGAACATCCTTGGAAATCTCTGCTGCCTTTTTTAGTAGGCCCAGTATTCCGGTGGAGTTTCCCAATACGGCGGCAACGCGTTCTGGGAAATTGGCAGGAATTGATTTTCTGCCAGTTTCGATAGCGGTAAGAAATGTAGGTGATACGTCAAGTTCTTCTGCCATTTTTGATAATGTCATATTGTTGTCTATCCTCAGCTTGCGTACCTCGCGTCCAAAAGGTGTTAACATGATTGTCTCCTTGTTAATGGTTCAGGTTTTTTACCCATGATTCTATTATACACACTTTTTTTGGTTACGCAATAGAAACCATTTTTGGTTCAAATTATTATGAATAAAAGCCGTTAGGCTTTTAACCTTTTTTAGATTCGTCCCCATAATTCCTTAATGCGATCTTAGATGATAACCCGCCCGATTGATAACGGGATACCATTGATCGATTTTGGCCTGAATAAGTTGAGCGGCATTATTATTTAATCGCCACCTCGTCATGGACCAAGAGTTAAATCTTGGATGGCCAAACACCTTATGGTGACTCGATTCTTCGAAAATATTGAGTCTTTTGAATCACTTATGCACAGGCAATGAAATTCTTTGGTTACGCTATCTATCATTTTTTCAATGAAAAGGTGTGCTGGGGGCATAAAACTCTGAAACACGTTGGTGATAAACGTGTACGACTAGCCATCTTTTCCACGCCTCACTGTAACAGTTAAATATAGCAGCGCAAAAAAAGGTTTAAAGAAAAATGGTGGACCCAATCGGGATCGAACCGACGACCTCTTGCATGC
>CAZGHY010000128.1:0-2392 GCA_964526015.1 uncultured Gammaproteobacteria bacterium | reverse complement strand
GGGATTGTCAACAATACAATGCACTACCAGATGCGGGCGGGATGCTTGACCAGGATTACGGGCTAATGGAGCGGATGAAAGCACTTAACGCAATTCACAAATCTTTCGCCATGTGGCGCGGCGCACGCGGCGCGGAGATTCATAATCTGCCCGCCTGGGTTGGCCAGAACATCGCCTACCTGCTGGACATTGGCATAGGAGTTGGGCTAGATGGCTGAGGTAAAGGTAGTTGTCAAAAACAGCGTTGAGGGACAGCAGTCTATCCAACGCAATGCCGAACAGTTTACAAAGCTAAAAAGTACCGCCGCCAATTTGACCGGCGCTTTGGGTCTTGTATCCGTTGGTGCGGTCGCAGCATGGAAGGCACTCGGCGCGGGTGCTGAGTTAGAACTCGCCCGCAACCGCTTCGACAACCTGACAGCCAGCATTGGCACAACCGCCAGCGCCATGATGGGTGAACTCAAAGCGGCGACCGGCGGCATGATGTCGGACGCCGAAATGATAGCCAGCGCCAGCCAGATTATCAGTTTGGGATTGGCAGATACACAGGAGGGCGTTGTTGACCTGGCTTCGCTCGTGTCTCAACTTGGTTGGGATATGAATCAGGTCATCATGACGTTTGCCAATAACTCCAAGATGCGCCTTGACGCTTTGGGGCTGTCGGTGACAGACGTTGAGGAGCGCATGGCCGCACTTGAGGCGCAAGGCTACGACACCGACAAAGCGTTCGACATGGCGGTCATCGAAGCGGGCAAGGCCAAACTTGAGCTACTTGGCAGCGCAGCCGACACGGCCGCCGGTAGAATGCAGAAGTTTGAGGCAGGCGTGGCCAACGTCGCCGACGGCATGAAACTATGGCTGGTTGATTCGTTGACGCCATCCATTGACGCGCTCAATACCCTCATGGATGTTTCTCAAAATGCGGGCGACGTGATAGGCGGCATTGTTGACGCAAACATAGAACAGGCCCAGGGCGTCAATGATTTGGTGGAGCAGTACAAAAGGCTTGACGCGCAACTAGGACTTGGGTCCAGCTTCACCGGCACATCAGACGACCTCCGCGACAACATGGAAAAGGTGCAAGCGCAGATATTGAACACCGCCGGGAGCGTTGATGAATGGACAAGCGCTTTGGTAGCTATGGGCATTGCCAACAAGTGGCAAATCTCGCTGCATAAAGAATCATACGCAGCAGCTTTTGAACAGGCGCAGGTTGACAAAGCGGCGGCGGCGGCGCTTGAGGAATACACGCGATGGACTGAGGCCAACACAGCAGCCAATAAGCGCATGGCCGGCCAATACAGCATGACGACAACGGCTACCGAAGACCTGACCATGAGCGTAGCCGACATGAATTATCATCAAGAAGAAGCCTATGAAGGCATGGTCAACAGCACGGCCGTTCTTGATGCAAACCGGGCTGCGTTGGCTGAATCCAAAACGGCCTACGATGAAGCCAGAGACGCGGCGCGGGCGTTCGCTGAACAACAAGACGAAATGACGCGGCTCAGGACGCAGCAGTTTTTGCAGGCGACTACATCGGCGCTTGTCGAGTGGTCAACCACCGCCACATATGCGGGCGGGCGCACTCAGGAGCAAGAGGCCAATTTTCAGGAGCTGTCAACGGCCGCTGAACGTATACGCGACAACATTCGCAGCCTAACGGGTGGTACGGCTGGATTAGGGCTGACGACTGAGGAACTCAACAAGCGACTAGAGGACCAATACGAGAAATTAGCAGACGTTGAGGGGGCGATGGGACCGCTGGCAGATATTCAGCGCGAGGTCACATCGTCTAGCAGCGGCTGGTCGGTAAACATCGACCTGCTAAACAGTCAGATGACCGACTACATCACAGGCGCAAACGGCAGCGCAGAGGCCACCGGTTTATGGATGGTTGCTACTGGAGAAATGAGCAAAACGCAGTACGAGGCCAACATGCAAACGCTTATCATGCAAGCGAGCATGAAAGCGTTAGCCGAGCAATACGCCAACGGCGAAATATCGCTCGGCGATTTACAAGAAGCAATGGATGACCTTGTCGCCGGTTCCCCCTACGCGGCAGACGCTGAGATTGACACCAAAGACGGCGAGGAACGTATGAGACGCCTGAACGATATGCTCGATGGCTTCGACGGCCGGCACGTTCGGGCAACGGCAACGGTTGACGCCAGCGGTGGACTTCCAGACCCAGGCAAGGGCGACGTAAACAAGCCGGACGGCTCGACCCCGCCGCCGGGCAGCACGCCGCCGCCGTCAAGCGGACCAACCCCGCCGCAGGGACCAGCCCTGGCAAGCGGCACGGGTGGATGGGTGACGGTTCCTCCTGGCTACCCAAACGACACGTACAACGCCCGATTGACCAGCGGCGAACAATTCGCCGTGATACCTG
>CAZGHY010000127.1:0-2410 GCA_964526015.1 uncultured Gammaproteobacteria bacterium | reverse complement strand
TTAACAAGTTTATTTAGAGGTCTATTTATGATTGTTAACTCTGTTTCATTATCCCAAAGTGATTCTACTTTGATACTGTAGGTTTCTAAATAATTAGTAACTTTGATGAACAGTTTTTCTTCATCTTTAATTTTACCCTTAACCCACTCAGAGTATGGATAATCTGGCCTGAAAAAATGACTTGTTGAAAAAGCTAGTATTCCATCTGGTTTCAACACTCTTGAAATTTCTTTAAATAATGTATCAATATCCTCGATATAGTGGATGACCATGTTCATCATGACAACATCAAACTGATCATTTTCAAAACCGCTAAAATCAATCCCATTATGAGCAGAGTAATTAATATCTAGTCCTTCACTTTTTTCTTTTGCCAATTTAATTAATTCCTCAGAAATATCAGAAGCAAAAACTTTTGCACCCAACTTTGATAGTTTTCTTGAAATATATCCATTACCACAGCCCAAATCATATATAGCTTTGCCTTTTGGATTACCAACAATTTTTAAAATGTATGGATCAATTTGTGTTTGATGGAAATAATCACCCTCCTCACCATGTGAATCTGAATATTGTTTTGCAAATTTATCGTAACTACTCATATTAATTATTTATATCCTTTAGCTTGTGTATTAAACATTGTTGCATATTTTCCATTTTTCTCAAGAAGCTCTTGATGAGATCCTGATTCAATAATTTTTCCATCGTCAATTACCAAAATTTTATTTGCATTTCTCACGGTTGAAAATCTGTGTGATACCAAAATTAAAGTCTTGTTTTGATATACTTTTTCGAGATTTTTAAATATTTCATATTCAGATTCTGCATCAATTGCTGAAGTTGGTTCGTCTAATATCAAAACTGGAGCCTTTTCGTAAAATGCTCTTGCAATTGCTAATTTTTGCCACTGACCTCCTGACAATTCTTCACCACTTTCAAAATGTCGTCCTAACATTTGATCATATCCTTTATCAAAGGTTTTAATAAACTCATAGGCTCCAGATTTTAACGCAGCTTGTTTCATTCTTTCGTTATCTTTTAATTCAGGGTCTCCAAGCATAATATTATCTCTAACGGAAAAATTATATTTAACAAAATCTTGAAATAGTGTACCTAAAAATTTATACCAATTTGATAATTTTATCTTTTTAAGATTCACTCCATTAATTAAAATCTCACCAGAAGAAACATCATAGAAACGACATAAAAGTTTGATAATTGTAGACTTTCCAGCTCCGTTTATTCCAACTAAAGCAACACTTTCTCCAGGGTTAACAATAAATGAAATATCTTTTAGTACTTCTCTACCATTAGAATAGCTAAACGAAACATTTTTAAATTCAATTTTTGGTGGCTCAACTTTCTTAAATACCTTTGAATTCGGATCATCCTTAATAATTTTAGGTAAAGCCATCAATTCAAAGTAAGGGTTAACAAATAAACTCTTTTCGTATATTTCGCCTAAATGAGAAGATCCCCAAGTTGTATGGTCTCTTAGTTGCTGAAGTGTTGTAATAATAAAAGTAAGTGAACCAATAGTGAGTGCTCCAGTTAAGGCGCTTGGTAATAAATAGTAAATTACGCCAAAAACAACTATCGTTTCAATTATTGGCGCAATTACTACCACCCATTTATAACCGTCAATCGGTTTTTTATTTACTTCGTAAAGATGATTAAGTAATTCTTGTAGTCGTTCTAGTAATGCTTTTTGAGACTGAAAAATCCTTGTCTCCATGATTGATGATTTTTTAGTAAGTAAATCACTTGTATACCAAAGTTTCTTTGCATCAGGAGCATTACCTCCAAACATAGACCAGACAAAATTACCATATCTTAATTTAAAAAATATTCTAGGTGAAGCAACCAATAAAACAACTAATGGAATCCAAAAACTATATTGGCTGAATGCGACAAGAATTGCAATTATTCCAACAATATCACGAAACACGTAATTCCAAATTCTCACAAAGTCAGGTATTTGCCAAGTATATGTTTGTTCAACTTTTGTAATTAAATTTTGAATTTCAGGATCCTCTAGATGTTGTAAATCTAAACTTGCAAGTTTCTGAGCATATCTATATGTTAAACCTGATTGAAGTTTGTTTCTAAGTAGATAATCAAAGTAGTTAGCATTTAATCCCCAGTATGAAATATTCTCAACTAAATTCATTACAAAATATCCTGCTAGCGAAAAAATTATAGCTAGTGGAATTATTTCTTGTGGATTGGTAAGAGATGAGGTTTGAACAATTTTATCTATTGCCAACTTAAATAAGTAAGCACAGATTATCGGTGTAATTGCACCAATTGCGGATGTTAAATAATAGGAGGTAGGTAGGCGTCTATCAATCTCATAGGCAAGGCTAATTACTTGTTTGGTGTTATTTATTACCTCTATAATTTTACTTTT
>CAZGHY010000126.1:0-2410 GCA_964526015.1 uncultured Gammaproteobacteria bacterium | reverse complement strand
TCACAAGATTATAGATATTTTCCAGAAGCAGATTTGCCACCAGTTGATACTACAGGATTATTGCTGGAAGGTATAACAGTGGAGTTACCTCAACAAAAACGTGAGAGATTTGAAAAAGAATACAAATTACCAAGTGATTACATTGAAATATTTGTAAGTGATTTAAACCGTGCAAATTATTTTGAGGAGTGTACTAAGCTTGCGCCAGAATTAGTTAAACAAGTTGCAGACCTCATGATTAACAAGAATCTTGATAAAGATTTTCCAGAACCAGCAGGTCTTGTTAAAAAGTTAAAAGAGATAACTTCAGTAGAATATGCAAAACCAGAAGAAGTTGAATCTGCTGTTAAAAATGTAATATTGGGTAATCCAGAAATTGTCACCTCCTACAAAAATGGGAAAGGGCAAGTAATTGGTTTTTTAATTGGACAGACTCAAAAGATTTTATTAGGTAAGGGTGACCCTAAATTAATTACTGCTCAATTAACAAGAATGCTAAATGCTTAAAATATAAATGAATAGAAACTTCTACTTTCTTTGGATCTCTCAAATATTATCTCAAATTACTTTAAATATGATGAATTTTTTATTACTTGCTAGATTATTTGAAACTACAGGATCATCGATAGCAACTTCTTTACTTTGGGTGTCCTATGCATTACCAACTATATTTTTTGGTCCGATTGGTGCAGGTATTGCTGATCTGACTAGTCGCAGAAAAACATTAGTGATTACAAATTTTTTTCAAGCATTGGTTATTTTTGTGTTTATCTTTACTTATAATTATTCAGTATTTCTTCTATTTGCTGTAATTATTTTGTATTCATTTTTAAATCAATTTTATGTTCCCGCAGAGATGGCAAGCTTGCCATCATTAGTTCCAGAATCAAAACTGGCTAAGGCAAATAGTATGTTTTTCTTAACGCAACAATTATCTCTAGTTTTTGGTTTTGGTTTTGCAGGTTTAATTCAGGGTCTGATTGGTTTTAAAGGATCACTTATTTTTTGTTCGGTTGCTCTTTTTATAGCATTTGTTAGTGTGACTTTTTTACCAAAATTAAATCCAGAAAGCAAAATGCCTAAAAATTGGGATTCAATTATAAAGGTGTTTCTAGATCATATATTTGAAGGGTACAGTTTTATTCGTAAAGCAAAATCAATACTTTATCCACTAATTTTACTTTTTGTGATACAGGTAGGTTTGACTATTGTTACTGCAAATTTACCAATAATTGCTGTGGAAATGCTTCATGTACCTTCAAATTTAGCTGGTTTGTATATAGTTGTTCCTGCAGGAATAGGAGCAACAATTGCATCACTTTTGGTTCCAAGATTAATTAAAAAGAAATGGAGAAAAAAAAGAATAATAGATATAAGTTTAGGTTTCGTGGGGATATCAGTTTTTGGTGTTATTTTTAGTAATAATATACTCACTTTGTTTTTTATTATTTTGGTAGGTTTAGGTTTTGTTGGAATAAATATTCCAACACTCACTTTTTTACAGGAAGTAACACCAGAATGGTTAAGGGGTCGCGTATTTGGCAATTTATTTTTTCTAATCACATTATCTACAGTTTTTCCAGTTATTTTTTCTGGTGTAATATCCGAATTTTTTGGAGTTAAAACCCTATTAACAATAATGGGAGTTGGTGTTATTCTAATTTTAAGCTTTTCCATTCGTAACGGCCAAAAGCTAATTGAAGAAAATTTTTAAATATGGCAGATATTGCTAATAACAGACCTCCATTAACTGATACGCTTGTTGACGCTGCATTTAAAATTAATGAAAGATTTGGCCATACTAAAAAAGATCTTAAGATGCTAAACGCCAAAGGCTCGAAAACTAAAGGGGTTGAGATTATAGATGATTATATAAAAGCTGCTGAGGATCACGATCTGTCCAGCAGAGATCCCCTCACTAATTTACATAACCGTCGATATTTAATAGATGATTTACATGGTGAAATGGTACGATCTGAAAAACCTGAATTTGGATTGGCGCTTTTAGATATTGATCATTTTAAAAGTATAAATGATACTTTTGGGCATAAGGCTGGAGATGTGGTATTGAAAGCAGTGGCGCAGGTTATACAAAATTCTGGTCGTCCGGGTGATGTGTTTGTCAGATATGGTGGTGAAGAATTTATATTAAAATTACCGCGCGTGCATACAAATAAAGATCTTAGTGATGTGCTTGAAAGATTGAGACACTCTGTTTCAGAAATTAAAATAAATACAATTGAAGGTTTCGAAGGATGCACCATTAGTGTGGGAGGAACTTTATACAGGCAAGAAGATGATAAAAATTATGAAACGACAATTGCTAGAGCAGACGATCTTATGTATAAAGCAAAACAGGCTGGACGCAATCAAGTTATGGTGGCATAATTCTTTTAATGTCTAAATTCAT
>CAZGHY010000125.1:0-2465 GCA_964526015.1 uncultured Gammaproteobacteria bacterium | reverse complement strand
GCGTAGCATCCTTTTTTGGTAAAGCTCCAACTCCGACTTTGCCCTTCTTATTTCAATTGTCGGCTCACCCAAGATGGCGGCAGTTTCAGCGCACCAGTCGAGATGTTTGATGGCCCTGTTGATGTCACGCTTGATCTGCCATCTGAGCAGGCTATCTAACAGTTCCCTGCCGCGCGACGTGGCGCGACTCGCAGGCTGAGAGTTTGGTTCTTGTTGGTTCATATCGCTTGGTCTTTCAGGCGGCTTTATCGGCAGCCGCCACGCCGCTTAGTTCGGGCGTTAAGCCTCTTTCAAAATGTCCTCGCCACGATTGCGGTCAATGAATTCATCCAGCGTGTTCTCGTACACCGCTTCAGCCATTGACTCCCGGTAATTCAATTCATGCTGGAACGCCTCCACCACGGCGGTTTTGCTGAGTGACAAGCATTTCCAAAGCGTATCTGCCGGCAAGCCAGCTTCAACCAGAGCGTCGAACGCCAGCTTGACGTCGCGTACTTTGTCAGCGCTTCGCCCCAGCGTCTTCTTCAGGTCCAACCGGTAAAGCTCTTCCTGCGGCAAGTCATACAGCCGCGCGTGCAGTGCCTCCATGATGTTCTTGATCGCCGTTCGCTTGCCCCAAACCGTGCGGACGGTTTCGATGGGGATAAGCCTCACAAGCTCCTTGGCCGTCTTCTCCGTGATCTTGTCGGGGGCCGGCGGCGCCAGTTCTTGGAGTGGTGAGACTGCCTCCTTGGCTGCGGCTTCGCATACGGCTTTTGCTGGGCAGTATTTGCAATGATCGCCGGCCCGAACCGGCGCATCCGGTTGCTGCGTCTGCCAGAGCGTGTAGTGCGCCGCGCGTTCAATGTTCTGCAAGTCGAACAGGTTGAAATCCACGTAATCCACCCGCTTGCCAAAGGCTTCCGGCTTGATGAACCCAGCGCGGATGTCCGTGAGCTCGGGAATCTCTTTCCACAGCAACAGGGCTTGAATGCGCAGTTGCCAGCTATCCTCTGCGTCGCCGGCAGACTTGCCGCTGGATGTCTTCCAATCGTGTACGATCGCCCGGTCATTGCCGGCCAAAAAGTGAACGTCAAGCTGGCCGGACAGCATGGGCTTCATATTCAGCGGATGATGCAGCCAAAGCCGCAACTCCCGCTCCCCCTCGGTGACATTCTGAAGCCCAAACTCAAGCTGCCAATCCCGTGTAGCCTGCTGTTCGATCTTCAGGCCGTCGTTGTACGCCGTCAGTTCATCCGCTTGAAGCTCGAACGTGTTCCCGGTTTCCCTGCTTTTGTGAATGCGCGTGCCGCGTTCTGCTAATTCGCTTCCGGAGGATTCCTCTCCCTTGATTTCTCCTGACGCGCGCATGGCACGAATCAAGTTGCGGTTGCCCGGACAGGCTACGTCACGCGAAAAGCTACTGGCGGATGGCAGGCCAAGGCGCGGGTCTTCTTGTGATAAAGCGCTCATGACTGTTGCAACGCCTCAATTGCCTCGAAGATTCTATGATTGTCATACCTTGGCGGCAGCGAATCCAATCCGAGAGCATTCACAAGCTCCACGCGCAATTTCGAGTGAGCCAGTTGGTCGTCGTAAAACGGTTTCGTGAATGAGATTGTGAATTCCTTGATCAACGTCGCCACAACTTCGGCCCGGTTCAATTTGCTGTCGCCTTGGCTGGCATCGCAGACGTCAACGATCTGAGCGGCTAGGGATTCGATGGTCATACGGTTAGAGTAGTAGCCACGCAATGAACGCACCCAACAGGATTACAGCCGTCACCGGCCAGTAAACCAGCGCCAGCATGATCGTGACAAAGGCCCAGTTGCCGCGCTCGGGCTCAATGGCTTCAACCTCGTAGCGGTTGTGGCCGTCTTCGTTCTCGGCAGCTTGGCAGGAATCACACACGGAGAACGCAGTAAGACAATCGCCTCCGAGATGAATCGGTGTCCCGTGGTCAATGACGGCGGAACACCGAATGCAGATGACGTGGCGGCGCATGGGGTTGGTGGTGGATTACGCCACAGGATCGCCCTGCCCTTGAATCTGCCGCAGTTCGGGCAGGATGTTCGGCCAGTTCTTGATCAAACCCTTGAGCTTGCTGGTGGCAAGTTCCGACAGTTGCGCCTGCGTGTCCTTGGCCAGCTTGTTCTTCTTGGCAAAGGCCATGACCGTGTCGGTTTTGATTTCCGATTGCTCACACAGCATGGCGATGGAAGCCAGCGCGTCGTTGCCTTCGTCGCCTGATGGCGGCGGGGTCGGCTGGGGCGGCGGATTCGCTGCGCCGGCCTTGTCAGACGCGGCCTGCTTTTCCGCAAGCGCTGCCTGCATTTCCGGGCAGTTGTGCGCGGCCATGTCCGCAACCGTCTGCTTGCAGTAATGGCAAGTCACAACGGGGGCTTGCGTTACGGTCCCAGCGGCTTCCGGCGGCGGCGGTTGTTGCTTGGTTGCGGTGGACGTGGCTGGAGCTTGAACTGGAGGCG
>CAZGHY010000124.1:0-2488 GCA_964526015.1 uncultured Gammaproteobacteria bacterium | reverse complement strand
ATTTTGAAGATCTTAAATATATTTTTCACCTTTGAATTATAGCATTGAAAATGCTAAATCGCTTACTAAAAATTAGTACTTAATTTCTCGTAATTTTGTAATTACCCATTTCAGGGATTACATATCTAACTCCACCACGAGGATCTACCATGTCCCCTTCATAACGAGGAATAACATGCCAATGGAGATGATTAACAGTTCTACCTGCTGCCTTGCCATCATTAACTCCGTGATTGTAAGCATCTGGTTTTGTATTTATTCTAGGATTATCAATTGCCTTTTTACAAAACCATATCGACAGGTCAGAGATAGGATTGTCAATCATTTTTTGATATATATATTTGAAGTCTGTTTTTTCAATCATGCCTATAACTTCTTTTATACCACTTTGTAATTCAGACCATTCATGTTTGCTTAGATTTGAAATATCTACGATATGTTTTTTTGGAACAACTAATGCGTGTCCTGGAGCAACTGGATATGAATCATAAAAAGCAAAAAATAAATCGTTTTCCCAAATATTATTCTCGTCACCTTTTCCAAACTTACAAAAAATACAGTTTTCTTTCATATCGTAATTATAATATATTTTGAATTATTATACACTTGCAAGTTTCGCATGATTATCAAGTTTTTTGAGTATTCCCTGTACTGAGGGGCTTATTTTTTTGTCAGTTCTATGGATACATCCAATCCAACAACATGGCCTTCTTTTACCTTCTTTAATTTCATTTACTAATCTTTTAATGTGGTGGTTTCTTGTTTCTTCTTTTTTTACAAGAGTTACCCAACAAATCCACTCATTACGAGCAAGAGGTGTTAAATTTTCCCACGCAGAAAGAGATTTAACATCAGAGGTTAGGGCAGTTCTCAAATCATCAGGAATTTTGTGCATTCTTAAATATTGATCCAAGTCCTACACATATGAAAAGGAATGAAGTAAATCCTCCAACTATTGGGATAAATTTAATAGCAAAAAGAATAGTTAAACCCAATACGAAACTTCCATATAAATTAAACTTTTTCCATCCAAACTGGCTGGAAATTACTTGGCCTAAGGCAAGAGCTGTAATTAGCTTGGCAAAATAAACTGCAAGCCCAAACAATGCAAGTGTAATCATTGATAACTGAGCTCCAATTATTGTAAACATAACTACTATGGCAAGTGGAATAGTTAAAATTAAAATTAAGAATCCAATTCCTAGATTTGAAAAAACTGACCCCTGAACTTGATTAGATAATTCTTCTGCTTTTTTAGCATACATTTTAATTGCTAACACCCCTACTAAAAGCGATCCAAGGAACGAAATTAATAACATACCACTTTGAGCATAACCAAACATGTTTTTAAATTCTTCCTTTGATCTATTAACTTCTGAATTCATACCTGCAGGAGTTTCCACTTTTTTAATTGTGCCTAAGACTTTGGCATTTTGAGGTAAAACTAACTCAGATTTTCCATCTTCTCCTAACAAGTAATATAAATCCTTGGATACGATCGTATTGGCACTAATATTTATTTCACCTGCTGCAATTCTAGCTTCCCCACCAACTAACGAATCTAAAGCAACGCTTCCAGCGCCTGCAAAGAAATTTCTGCCGACTTTAGCATTATTTGTTACCATTCCAGACCCTGTTAAAAGAGATCCTCCAATTGATGAATCTTTATCAATAGTTAGTGTTCCTGAACCTACAAGTAAACTGTCTCCGATTGAAGCCTTTGAGACTGTTACATTACCTCCCCCGACATAGACATCATCTTTAATCTTTCCAGAAATTGTAATTGTTCCACCAGCAATTATTAAATCTCCATTTATTCTTCCATCAATTTTAACGACACCACCACCTACATATACATCACCATTAATAGTGCCTAAAATTTCTACACTTTCTGATGAAATATATAAGTCATCATTGATTATCTCTTTTGAAGAAATTGCTACTGAACCTTTTTCTTGAAACACTACTTTAGCTTGAGTAGAGGGAACAAAAACAAAAAGAAAAGCAAATGAAGAGAGTAGTCCTGTCAAAATCTTTTTCATATATAAGAGTATATTATCACAAATTAAAAAGGACTTTAATCCTTCCAATTCCACCACTTAAGTTTTTGAGGATCCATACCACCCTCAGCGTAATAAACGGCACAACGAAAAACATACAGGAGGCATCTGTCTTGAATCTGATCAGCTTGGTTATTTGATAATCGATATAATTTCTCAGGATCTTTTCCTATAAGATCGTTAACTGAATTAATTCCAATATTTTGAAGATCATTTGCAATTGATTTCCCCACACCAGGAATTCTTGTCAGTACTTTGGAATCTGAAGATAATGTCTTTTCTAAATCTTCTGAAACTTTGTGTACTACTCCGTCTAAGATACTTTTAGTCATTTATTAAACTAAGCGTTCTAATACTCCTCTGTTTTTAACTATATTTTTATAATCCCACTGTATTTGTTTTGCTTTAACAAGCCATCTTTTTAAATC
>CAZGHY010000123.1:0-2489 GCA_964526015.1 uncultured Gammaproteobacteria bacterium | reverse complement strand
TGTTGCTGGTGGCATAATAAATACAATTTTAAACTATATAAGAAAATTGAGCAAGAGAAGATTGATTATTGATATCCTTTAGGAATATCAAGTTTCATTAAATTGATACCGAAGAATGTGTTTATAAGTCCAACTATTGCCCAAGCTGAGAAAACAATTACTAATCCAACAAGTGCAGCAGTAATTTGATTTCTCGCAGCTTCAGTGTGAGCCTTATCTCCGCCTGAAAGGATCCATTTAACACCACCAATGACAAGAATAAAGAAGAAAGCTAAACCAGCTAATACCAAAATTAATGATATAAAACCAGAAACCATTCCTTCAATTGTTAGGTTGCCTGCCTGACTAAAGTTACCTAAATTATTTTGTAGATTTATTTGGGCTAATTGTAAATTATTCATGCGTATGAGTGTATTATTGAATAAACAGTGGACCTATGTCAATAGACAAAATATCAATGTTAAAGAATTTCTCAATTAGTTTTGCAATTGCAATTGATGAAAATAGTAAAATTAGTCCGAGAAGTGCGTTGGTTATTCTTCCTTTTGCATTTTCTATGTGAGCTTTGTCACCACCTGATAGAATCCAGCTTACTGCACCCCAGATAAGCATAAAGAAAAAAGCCACTCCTCCGAGTATAAATATATATCCTATGGCCGTACTAATTAAACTTGATAAAAATGTTGCGTCGCCTCCACCTGTAAGTTTTACATTGAGCATCGTTCCCAATGCCGGATTAGTTATATATCCATCGAGTGATGGCGTTCCTGCGCCTGCTAGTAATTGGTTATTCATGTTAATACAATAATTTTAAGAGACTTGAGATATTTAATATTGATGGTATTCCAATAATTCTTCCTACCAAGTTAATTATAAACAGTGAAGAGATCAAAACAACCAATCCGATTGCACTATTTGTAATTTTCTTCTTTGCCCCTTCTAATGAATTTTTATCTCCTCCAGATGTAATTATAGCCAAGGCTCCTGTAATTATATTAATTACCATCCAAATGATACCAATTATGGAAATAAGTCCTACAGTTGATGAAAGTATTGCTGCAAAAGTATTCGGGGCGTCAGCAGCAGTGGTTGTCTCAAGCCCCAATGGCCCAAAGCCTTTCAAGTTGCCAGTTGATGGGTCGTATAAATTTATCTGAGCTAATTTCATCATGGTAATGGTATAGATGGTTTAAGTAAAAATAGTGGATCCTTAAATATAAGCTGACCGATGATGGCGGCTAAAACAAATGCACCGGCTGAAAAAGCTAGTCCTAATATTGTCTGGCTTATTTGGGACCATGCCCCCGCAACTTTTTTTGAATCTTCCCCTGCACCCATAAATGAATATCCTGCCAAAACCAAGTTAAATACTGCATAAACACCAGCACCAATTACAAGTGCTCGTAATCCAAATTGAATAAGTTTTCCAAAGGCAACACCCGGGTCGTTACCAAATTTGGCATCAATTGCAACCGGGACAACAACTTGTCCAAATGGGTTTTGTGCTAATAGGTTATTCATATTATTTACAACGACATTAAGGACAGTCCTGTAATGGTTTCAATCAATTTTACTATCCAATAGGCAGAAAATACAACTATGAAGCCAATTAAGGCAGAAGTAGCTGCTTTTTTGCCTGTCTCAACTGCTTTTGGATCAGATTTCCCTGCTCCTGAAATCATTCCAATTCCACCTCCAATAAGTAAGAATAATAAAATTATTCCTGAAATTGAGATAGCACCCGTAATAATCGCACCTACATATCTACTTATACTATCAACACGATATAAATCTCCACGTGTGTCGTTTAAAAAAGTTGAGCCGATATTTATTGCTAATTTGTTCATTTAAGTAAAAATTGGGTTGTTAACATTTATTCCTAAGAAATTTAACAAAAGTTTTACAATCCAAAATGATGCGAATAAAATTAATATACCAATGGCTGACGTGGTCAGTTTTGCCTGAGCTCCCTGCAATGCTTTAGGATCACCGCCAGATGTCATCATCTTAATTCCTGAAGTAATTATGTTTAACAGTAAGACAATTCCTGCAATACCAAAAACATACGGCAATATCCCAGAAATAATTTGTGCAGGTTTTGAATCAAGAAACGTTGAATATTTCAAACTTGGCAAACCCATTGCCTCAATTGCCTCAAAATTTTGTGCTATGTAATTCATAATTTTATGGTTGTCCAAATCCAAAATTTCCTAATCCTAGTATATCAACTCCAATGAATTTTAGTATAAAGACTGAGAAAATAAGCATGATAAGCCCTGAAATGGCGGATGTTAAAAGTTCTTGACCGGCCTTAAGTCTTGCGGGATCACCCTGTGAGGTCATTACCATAAAGCTAGCATAAACAATTAATAAAAAGGCAATTCCACCACCAACACCAACAGCCCAACCTAAAATCCAACCCATAAATGAGTTGGTGTTTCCTACAGGTATACATCCGATGGCAGTTTCTATCGCATCTCCACTACATC
>CAZGHY010000122.1:0-2520 GCA_964526015.1 uncultured Gammaproteobacteria bacterium | reverse complement strand
GAACAATCTGAATATGCAATTTTGACAAATATAATTCATGAAGAATGGAGTGATTTGTCCGTTAAAGATCATAAAAAACTGAAGAGTTTGAAAAAGGAAAACCTTAGAGATCATATGACTGAAGCTGAACTTATTTTTACTACTTTGGCAGAATTTTCTACTCGTCAGATTGCAGAAAAATTACAGTCGACAGGGTTTGAAGAGAATAAATTACCTGCACAAAAAGGTGGTAGAGTTGCTAAAATAGCAAGATTAGAACTAGAAAAGAAAACTGGTAAATCAATTATTTCAGGTTCAAATTATCTAGAACAAAATAAAAAATTAAAATAAATATGGCAAATACAATTATCTGTAAAAACTGTGGAACTGAAATTGAAGTTACTGAGGCTTTAACTCATCAAATAGAGGAAAAAGTAATAGAATCAACAAAAATTAAACTTCGTGAAGAGACAGAAAAAGAAGTTAAACTGAAGTTTGAATCTCAATTCTCAAACCTAGAGAAAGAAAAAGAAGAAGAAAGAGAAAGAAACAAAAAACTAAGTAAACAAATTGATGAACTTCTGGAAGAAACAAGAGCACTTCGTAGAAAAGATGAAGATCGTGAACTTGAAATGAAAAAGAAACTTCTGGAAAGTGAAGAATCAATACGTAATGAAGCCAAAAGAAAAGCAGATGAAGAACATCAACTAAAGGATGTTGAAAAAGAAAAGTTAATCAACGACCTTAAAAAATCATTAGAAGATGCTCAGAAAAAAGCAAATCAAGGTTCACAACAAACACAAGGTGAAGTGCTAGAACTTACAATTGAAAGGAAACTTAGAGAAGACTACCCGCAAGACGAAATAAACGAGGTTAAAAAAGGTGTTAAGGGTGCTGATGTCGCACAGGTAGTTATAGACAAAAAAGGACAAAAATGTGGAACTATTCTTTGGGAGAGTAAAAACGCCAAGTGGAGTGAAACTTGGATAGCTAAGCTTAAAGAAGATCAAAGACAGGCAAAAGCTGACCTTGCTGTGCTTGTTTCAGTTGATTTACCTGATGAAATTAAAAAGAAAGGTATTGGTTATAAAAATGGTGTTTGGATATGTTCTAGTACTAGCTTTGATCAGCTTGTAATGTCTCTTCGTTTTAATCTTGTAAATATCTACTATGAAAAACAAAATGCTGTTGGAGTAGATGAAAAAATGAAAGTACTATATGAGTACTTAACAGGTAACGAGTTTAAACATAGAGTAGAAGGTATCGTAGAAGCCTTTGGGGTGCTTCAGGACGATATAGAAAGAGAGAAAAGGTGGTTTAGTAGCAAGTGGGCAAGACAAGAGAAAGAAATTAGAAAAGTTATTGATCATACTCATGGAATGTATGGAGATCTACAAGGTGTTACAGGTAGGGCACTGCCAGAAATTAAATCTCTTGAAATTGAGGGCTAAGATAATCTATTGACTTCGGTATTAATTGGGTATAAATTTAATTAATGATCAATTTAAGAACAACTAAATTACTAGATGATCAAATTATCTTTTATCAGACGCCAAACGGCTCGATGAATATTGAGGTAATGTACGCTGAAGACAATGTATGGCTTCCCCAGAAGAAAATAGCTGAGTTGTTTGGATGCTCGGCAGATAACGTTTCGCTTCATTTAAAAAATATATATAAAGAGAAAGAATTAGATGTCAAATCAACTACCGAGGAATTCTCGGTAGTTCGAAAAGAAGGTAAAAGAGAAATTTCTAGAAGAATAATGTATTACAGTCTTGAGGCCATAATTGCTGTTGGTTATAGAGTTAATTCTGATCGTGGTACAGAATTTCGTCAATGGGCTACAGAAACTTTAAAATCATATATTTATAAAGGGTACGCCCTTGATGATAACCGTATGAAGTATGGTAGTCGTTTCAGTGCACGATATTTTGACGAACTTTATGAGGAGATAAAAGATATTAGAACCAGTGAAAGAAGGATTTATCAAAAGATCACAGATATTTACGCGACATCAATTGATTATTCACCCAAAGCTTTTGAGAGTAAACAGTTTTTTGCTACGGTTCAAAATAAAATGCACTTTGCAATCACAGGTCAAACAGCAGCTGAAATAATTGCGAATAGAGTAAGTAGCAAAAAGACAAAGATGGGATTAACTTCGTGGCGTCGGTCTCCGATAGGTAAAATAATGCCAAGTGATGTTTTAATTGCGAAAAACTATTTAAATAGTAAAGAACTTGAACAGTTAAATCGTGTTGGAAACATGTATTTAGATTATGCTGAAATGCAGGCTGCCCGTGGTAGAGCAATGACAATGAAGGATTGGATTGAAAAGCTAAATGCATTTCTTAAATTTAGCGAATACGACATTTTAAATAATCTTGGAAAAATTAGTCATGAAGTCGCAGAAGAACTAGCATTAGGCGAATATGAAAAATATAGAATAAAACAAGATAAAAATTACATTTCAGATTTCGACCGAGAAGTCAAAAAAAATTTAAAAAGGTCCGAAAGTACGGAATAATTTCAATTTGA
>CAZGHY010000121.1:0-2548 GCA_964526015.1 uncultured Gammaproteobacteria bacterium | reverse complement strand
TTGCAGCAAATGGAATCCTCTTTAATCATGAATCACCAAGACGCCATCTTGGTTTCATAACACAAAAAGTAACGTATGCAGCAGCTTGTGCAAAATTAGGGATTAAAACCTCAGAATTTTTGAATGAAGAAGGTGAACCAATATTTAAAAATAGAAAAGTGGCACTTGGTAATTTAGATGCAAAAAGAGATTGGGGTTTTGCGGGAGACTATGTTGAGGCTATGTGGAAAATGCTTCAAGTTGAAAAGCCAGACGATTATGTGGTTTCAACGGGGGAGACACATTCAATAAAAGAGTTATGTGAAGAAGCATTTGGTCACGTAGGGCTTAATTGGGAGGATTTTGTAGTAGTTGATAAAAGATTTATTAGACCAACAGAAACAGGACCGCTTGTAGGAAATCCAGAAAAAGCAAAGAAGCTATTAGGCTGGGAACCAAAAACAAAATTTACTGATTTGGTAAAAATGATGGTAGATGCCAATGTGGCAAGGTTAAAGTGAGCGAAGCTTGTTACTTCATAATAACTTCAAAAAAAGGTCTTGCAGGATCAGGAATGTCTTTTAAAAAATTAAGTTATGCTTTTGCAATTACTGCATATTTAATTTTTTAAATCTAACTACATTCCTGACCCATCGATCAACTACGAGCCGCTCTTGCTGGCATTGGGATCGGGGTTTTCCCTTTGCTGCTTGTTGGCATCGCGAACCTTTTCATTCTTTTTCTTCTTGCCTTTCGGATCGCGACCGCCTTTTTCATCTTTCTTGATAGTGATTGTTGCGGCTTTGCCTTGAACGGGTGACATTTTTGCCTCCTTCGGGGCAACTCACACATATAGCGTGAGCATAAGAAAAAATTATTTTCTGATTGAAATTATATCAAAAGTTTTTGGTTTTGCTATAGGTAGTTGGGGAATAACATATGACAGAAATCAGAGAGGGGGATTGGGGTCCTTTTTTTCTCTGACTTCTGTCAATTTGTTACCAAAACTGGGAAGTTTTGATTAGTTAGTTAGCGATTGCCTTTTGCAAAGCCTGAGCATGGGATGCTTCCCAGCGAGCAATTGCAAAATTTGCATCGGCAAGATCGTCTACGTCTTTGATTGCGCCGGCCGCAGTCTTTAATTCATCAAACGTGGTGCAAGGTCCAACAATGAACCTTAACCCTTTTTTGACGGAAAAACCTTTCTTATCTTCTTTAACAACAGGTTTCATAAATGATCTCCTTATAGATAACAATATCTTCCCAGTTTGATAACGTGCGAAAGCATGTTATACTATAGGAATTAACTGAATAACAAGACTAAACTAAATTTTGTCAGAAGTTAAGAATTCAAGTTCTCTTGGGGTTTCATTTTCTCTATTTAATTCTGCCCATTTCTTTTCAATTTCTCGCTTTACAAAATTTGCTGTTTCTGGTTCAATTCCTTCTCTACCATATTTTTGTGTCCAAGCTTTTTCTGCAGCTTCATAAAAAGATTCTGCTTCCATTTTGTTTTGATCATCATTTTGGATTGGGTGTGCATACCCTGCGAAAGATTGAACTGGTTTTAAATCAATTCTAATTCCAATGGTAACTGTGACCTCGTCAAAATTTCCAGTATGAGTAGTTCTAGGAGAGTATTCTAATGATCCATTAAATTGAGGCATTTCGTGAGTCATATTTGTTTTAATTTTGTAAGTGTAACATATGACAGGAGTGCAAGGGGGTTGGGGTTTGATTTCCATTCTCCTAGACTCCTGTCATAGCTTCTTAGTTCAGGCCGTATTTCTGAGCTGCCTGATTAAACGCAGCGCGTATCTGTTCGAGACGAACTGACGCCTGGCTTTGGCCGCGATCTTGTGTTGCATTCTGAAGCAATTTGTCAAAGTCGTCTTGACTTTCACCTTTGCTCAGAAGCCTGACACCTGCGGGCCCTGTAAAAACGAAAACGCCATCTACTTTCACAACTCTATACGGACTTTCAGTCATTTTTGCCTCCTAAGCAAAAAAATAAAACAGATTTCTCAAAGCTTTCTTGAGATTGGGATTATTATACTATAGGCAGAGGACAAATTACAAGCTTTAGCATATAAAACGCATATTGCTTGTTGTGTGAAATTTGTGTAACTTTATTAAGCGATGGATGACAATATACAAGTAAACGAATTGGACACAGAAGTAACAGATATTGTTCCTGATACTGTTAAAACTCAGCTCTCCGTTGAATCACTCATAAAAACTTTAATATCTCGTATTGCTCGAGCCAAAGAAGATTTAAAGCCTGTTAAGGAAATGCTAAGTGACCTGCTTATTAATAATGAGAAATATCAGCTTGCTGATAAGGAAGCTAAAGAGGCAAGCAAAAAAAAATCTGCTGCAAAAATGGAAGTTCTTTCAACTCCTGAAGGTAAAATGGCAAGTGGTAAAGTAGACGAGCTTAAAAGCGAATTAAAAGAAGCACAAGAAGCTCTATCTTCTTATCTTGCAGAGTACCAAAAACTTACAGGTGCTAGTGAGATTGAAGGTGAAGATGGAGAACTTAGAAAAATTGTATATGTTGCAAAATTAG
>CAZGHY010000120.1:0-2569 GCA_964526015.1 uncultured Gammaproteobacteria bacterium | reverse complement strand
AATATTTATTTAGTGGTATACAAAAGTTACATTATTTTTTGTATCTCCTCGCCCAGGAGGAAGCTGTCTTACCCCATAATATTGACAAATCCAAAAATAACCTGTAGTATTAATTATAATTATTAATATGTTTATAGATCAAATAACGCCTAAGCAAATGGGGGACAGAAGAAATTTTATGAGAGCAGCAGCAACCTTTTCTATTTATGCTTTAGGTAGTCATATTAGTCCGAAACTCCTTACTGAAGATGCCACAGAAGCCGGAGGAAAGGGAACAAACCCTCCGATTGAAGCTTTTTTAATTTCCGCTATTCCAGATCTGCACGGTAACCATGTTGCAATTGCTATCGGTAACGCTCCTGAAGGTGCCTATGCACAAATTGTTCTCACAAAGAACCCAAAATCAGAAAGCGGACCAGATGGAAGTCGTGTAATATTGGGAGATGCTATCAGAATAAACCCAGTAACCAACATAGGATCAGGTGTAATTGACGCAACCCCGCTTAGCAAGTTTAACGCAGATATTGTTCCTGAACGTCCTGAAGGCACAAATAATTACTTTGAAAAAAATATATTTGAAGGCGATGTGGATATTCCTCCTGAATTTTTTGGCCCAGATGGAAAGCAAATAATGTTAGACAAATATGGTTCGTCAAGCATATTAGGTAAAATGCAACTGATAGAAATAACTTCCACAAAAGACGGAGGCATAAAAAGAATATGTAAAATAATTGGTCCAAAAGGAGATCTCATTTATAGATCGAGTATGCAAATTGCACGAAGTACTGCAAAACCGGCAACCGATACCCAAACAGGATCATATTCAGATGGCAGGGAAATTCTTACCATACAAATTGGGATAGAAGAAGGACAGACACTTGATCTTAAACCAATGGAGGTCGAGCCTATTGTTCCAGAACTGCAACACTATGAGGTTCAAGAAAATAATGCCACATCATCTGAGGTCCTTGTGAATGGGGTTCTTGTTCAAAATACAATTGTAGCAGCAGATTGTGAGCCTTTTTTCACAACAATCAAAGTTGATGGGGAGCCAATTGCTCAAAATACAGCACGTACTTTCCATGAATTGTTTAAAAGTACTGCTCAAGCTGAAGGTAGACAAGATGATGCCCATATCAGTTTTGAAGAATTTATGAAGCGAATATTAGAAGTAAATAAGGGCACTCGAAACCCAGAAGACGTTAAATGTAAGGTCTTGGCGTCGCAGAGACCTATAGGTGACCCACCTTATTCACCAAGTGAACATATCGTTTATCCGTTTGTAGACCCTGAAAAAATTGACCCATCTATGAAAGGCAGAGCAATAAGTGATCTAACTTACGAATTCACCGTTAAAAATAACGCGAGGGAAATTAAAGATGGGTTAATAACTCAGAATGATGGAGTAACATATTTTGGAGTTTTTATATACGAAGGCAGACTCGTAGTACGAGCAGCATGTAGCCTTCAATACATTTTAGACAACCCTACTTCAGTTGAAGGTGTTATTGAAAGGACATTTTATTTAGCTTTTAGCAATGAAATGAAAGTCATTCCTGCACTGGCAAATGCCTTTCCACGCACCGCAATACATATCAATAAGTAGATTGTTAAGCTTACTTATTTGACATTTAATTTAGATTTATGAGATAGTTAATATAGAATGAAGAGTTTTTTTATAATCTTTTTTATCATTTTATTTACTTTTTTTTTCGGATATTCAGCTTTGAACAGAATCGGTAGACAAATTATTTACGACATTGAATCAAACCAAACAAAATATCCAGGAAGTGGAACACTCACTTCAGAATTCAGGGAAAGACTTTTTATAATTCCAATAGGGGACGGTAGACCATTTTTTACTGAGACAAAAAATAAAGATAAATATGCACAAGATTTATACAAAGTATACAACATCCCAAATCAAGATCAAATCTTATACACAGTTGGTTTCTTTAACCGGTACATAGAAATTGAAGGCTCTACAGATCAATATATTGAAATCACTAATTCAAAATCAAAAAAGATCGAGAGGCATAGAATTATTTCAAAAGAAAACAGTGAAAAATATGAAGGCAACACTACCAACTTCGCAAACGAATTAGTTGAATTTAGCTTTAGAAGTAAATCTCAAAATAAAATAATTGATCTTGAGAACGATCCAAATATCAAGAAAGGGGATGTTGTTATTCTACTACCCATGTTTAATCCACCACAACTAAATGGAATAGATGAAAATGGTAACTTATTGTGTTTATTGTTAATAAATAGAAAGTCGTATATAAAATTATGAAAAAAAAGTTATTAATTCTAATTTTTATTTTTTCGTTAACATTATTTTCAATTGAAGACGTTTTTTCTGCCTGCACCCCCGGAGAATGTAACGTACCATTTCATGAAGAAATTAATTGTATCAACCCTGAAGATACATGTGTCGCAAGATGTTGCGTAACACCGGCAGATGGTGGGGGAGGTAGTGGGGGAGGTGGGGGAGGTGGAACCGCAGGAATCGATTGCCCTGCTGGAACCATAGCAGACACAAACCAAGTTGTATCAATAGAATGTATAA
>CAZGHY010000119.1:0-2589 GCA_964526015.1 uncultured Gammaproteobacteria bacterium | reverse complement strand
TACTACACTTTTCATAAAGCAAGTATATCAAATTGTTACGATAAAAAGATATAAATTTTGGTATATAATATCAACCATGGGAAAAGAATATTTAATTGATGTGGATGGAGTTGTTGTAAAACCAAGACATAAATACTTTAGTCAAAAACTTTCTGAAGAATATAATATTCCAATGGAAGAAGTACTACCTTTTTTTAAAGGAGATTATAAAAAAGCTGCAGTTGGCGAGGTTGATATCAGAGAAGTTCTTCCACCATATCTTCAAAAATGGAATTGGCAAGGAACAGTTGATGAATTTCTTAATTATTGGTTTGAAAGTGAAAAAGACTTAGATCAGAAAGTATTAGATATTGTTAAAAGTTTAAGAGAATCAGGAAACAAAGTCCATCTTGCTTCTGACAATGAAGCAAACAGGGCAAAGTATTTAATGGAAGAATTAGGACTAAAAGATATTTTTGATTCTGCTTTCTTCTCTGCTGATCTTGGAGTTACAAAGTCAGATCCGGAGTTTTTCAAAAAGATAACAGAAAAACTAGGAGTTAGCATAACAGAATTAAATTATTGGGATGATGATCAAAAAAATGTTGATGTTGCTTCTGCGTTAGGTGTAGTAGCACACTTGTACACAACTCCTGAAAAACTTGAAAGTGAGATTTAACCTAGTATCTTTAAATCTCCCGATGGATAGTTTCTAGTTTTTGCCTTTTCCTCTAAATATTCTTTGATTGTTTTTTTATTTGTTAGCATTATAAAAGCTTCTGTTTCTGGAGTAGCGTCATAACCATGATTGTGATAATGATACTCAACATAAATATCACCATGTTCAGGTATATCAAATTTTTTCCATGTTAACTTTTCTTTTAATAACTTCAATGAAATTTCACCTGATGTTTTTTCAGTTAACGCATTAAATACTTTTTCAGCAAAAGAATCATTGTCTGCAACATAAAGTGTTCTAGTTGGATCATTCATAAACTTCATAACTGCTTTATTTTTTCTCTCTAATAAATTATTAACACCTTCCCAATTTTTGACTTCTTCTTTAAATGCTTGATATTGTTCAACCTCAAGCTGTCCACTTTGTGGAGCAAAAACTAATTCATTTCTTTTTGCAAACTCCATTTGTCGAAGTGATAAAGTATCAGGCAGGTTTGATTCTGAAAGTTGGTCATCGGACAACAACGCAAAACCTGCAGCTTTTAATTTTTCTCTTGCAGCAATTTCATCAGCTTGCCAACCTCTCATTGTATATTTTTCATTTTTGATAAGTTGCAGATCAATATATTCCTTGTGATGTTCTAATAAAAAATTTGCACATTTGTCATGTTCTTCAGGAGTACAACCATAGAAAACACCATTTGGAGATATCCAACCATCTGGTTTATTTTTAACTCTTGAACTTTCAAAACCTCTAACAACTTTTTGATCCGCCTCATCAAATTTCCTTGCAAATAACACTCTGTTAGCAGTTTTTGAAAGTGAATCGTAATATTGTGGCATATAATGCTTTGCATATGCCTTCTTCCAAATTAATGCTCTCTCTTCTGATTCTTTTGTAAAATAATCTAAATTAGGATCTCCAGTATCTAGCACTTTTCTTCTATCATCGCCTTTCTCGTTATAAAACATATAATGTGCGGACTCTTCAACTCCCGCTAATTCAAAAAAATCATCTACTGGAACAAGACCCTCGATTCCCCCCGGGTTTTTAAAAAATAACTTACCAGAAGATATTTTCTTTATCTCATTTTTAAACCAATCTAATCTAATAATATAAGTATTCTCATCATTCCAATATCCTATTGTGTAATCCACTTCGTTAGCTGTATCAAAAGTCACATCAAAGTCTTGATACTTCATACCCATTCTTTTGTATGCCATATTTATCCCAAATAAAAACTGGGTCATCAGTTTTGCTCCAAGTTGTTTTTGCACTTGATTTAGGTCATCAAATTCTTTCATCTTTGAATACTGCTCGACAAACTGTTCAAGATTAGCATCCATAAAATCTGCCTTCTCCTTTTTATATTGATCAGCTGTTAGCCAATTTTCAAAATGTCTGACCTCGCCACTTGGAATATCCATAGCAAAATAATATCACAGTTTAATAGTTGATTTTACACCTCGCTGTCTTCCTGCCCATGCACATGGCGTTAGCCACCACCCCTGTTAGCTTTGGGGTGTTTTGTGTAGGGCAAGATTCCCGACAGGGAATATTTCAGGAGCAATGGTTCTGTGCCTGTAGATTCCTAACCAAGTGCTGTGCGTAGCACCTGTTCTTCCTGTAGCACTTGGGTAGTTGCCCTGAAAGGGCAAATTGCGACTGAAATGATACCTTAGAAATCCTTTAAAAATAGATTTGGATTAGTTTTTGTGTTCATATGTGGACTTGCGGTAACCGTTAACCGACCGCACGGACGGCAAGACGGGTAACTGGCCGAAAATACGACCAGTTAACGGATTCAATAAAGGTCTTGACGGTATACCGCAGGACACCGTCAGGCGTCCGCAGACGACTGACAACCCCCTTTCTTCAATTGGGTTAGCGAACCCCACGGAGTGGGGTGAGCGAGAAACCCGGACCACGGC
>CAZGHY010000118.1:0-2624 GCA_964526015.1 uncultured Gammaproteobacteria bacterium | reverse complement strand
CGATGCAGAGTTTTAATTTTAAATCAACTTAATGAAGATAACTTAAACGAAATTGTAGACAAAGTTATAAAGCATCTAAAAATAAAAATTGATAAGAAAGGACAAGAGTTTTTGATAAATGCCTCAAACGGTGATGCCAGGATTTTAATAAACACTTTAGAACTTGCTTCACAAATTAGTGTTAATAAGTTATTAAAGACTAAAGACATAGAGGAAGCTATGCAAAAGCGAGCTTTAGTTTTTGATAAGAATGGTGACAACTTTTACGACACGATATCTGCCTTTATTAAGTCCATGAGAGCATCAAACATTGACGCATCACTTTACTATCTTGCACGGATGATATCAGCAGGACAAGACCCACTATATATTGCGAGAAGAATGGTAATTTTTGCATCCGAAGATATTGGAATGGCACAACCTACAGCACTTGTAGTTGCAAACGAAGTATTTAGAAGTTGTGAAACAATAGGATTACCTGAATGCCGTATAAACCTTGCACACGGGGTTGTTTATTTAGCATCAGCCAAGAAGAATAGATCTAGTTATGATGCTTTGAATCTCGCAATGAGAGATGTCGAAGCATTTGGAAATCTTCCAATACCGTTAAGCCTTAGAAACCCTGTTACAAAGTTGATGAAAAATGCGGGCTACGGCAAGGACTATGAAATGTATGACAAACAAAGTTTGCTACCAGAAAAATTAAGGAGTAAAAAATACTACGAAGAATAACCATGACAAACGAACTTTTTTACAAAAAAAAACAAAGGTAATAATATATAAAATTATAATCGAACTTCAAAAAGTATTAGCCTTAATCAAAGATGAATACACGCTAGAAAGGACAGACAACTACTCGTATTTTTTAGAAAACAAATCACTTTTTATTAACAAAAATGACGTTGAATATACATTAATTTATAAAGCATTCAAACGCAATTTTTTAGAGTCGTTTTTAACTCTATATCAACATCTATATGAAGACTTTGAAGACACAAGTAATGTATACCAAGAGTTTTCATTTAGAGTGTTACATGAATTAAGTTTTAATAAAGGACCACTTATATACGGCAACATCTTAACTGATGAAGAAAAACTGAAGTACAAAATTATCACGATACTTGATGATTTTGTTTTTGTAAACCAAAATTTTCCAAATTGGATATCACAACATAAAAAGTTCACTCATGACAAAAATAATTTATTCAACGAGAAAGACCAAAATAAAATTAACGAGATATATTCGCTAATCGTCACTAAAAAAATACATGAAGCAAATAAAATAAGTTCAAGTCTGCTTACGAATCTAGAGTCTACGTTTTAAAAACGGATAAAAATTCATAAGTGGTTTAACAAAAATGCCATTAAAGATACATATCGAGGACTTTCGAAGTTAAACCATGGTGACATACCATTAATTACCAACTTGTTTTCGACAGAAAGAGGAGATAGTCACAAACATAGAAAATCACATCTAATGTTAAGCACAGGTTTGAACTTATTACTATTGCTTTCAAATGAGTATAAAGATATTAAACCAAAAGTCTATTACATTCATAGAATCTATACAAAAATAGGAATCATGGTCTGATCTCTATTTTTTCTTTGCCCATCCACTTTTGAAGTACTTTTGGAATAGTTATAGAGCCATCTTCATTTTGAAAATTCTCAAGGATTGCAATTGGTACACGGGACATTACTATTGCAGTACCGTTAAGCATGTGAACATATTCATTTGTTCCATCTTTTTTCTTATATTTAATGTTCAAGTTTCTTGCTTGATAATCTGTACAATTTGAAGTTGATGTTATTTCTCCATAATCATTTCTGCCAGGCATCCATGCTTCGATATCATACTTTCTGGCAGCCATTGCCCCCAAATCACCAGAACACATATCCAAAACTCGATATGGAATATTTAATTCTTGATATATTTCTTCCTCTGCAGCTAATAACTCTTGGTGTAATCTCTCTGAATCTTCTGGTTTACAGTATATAAACATTTCAACTTTACTAAACTGATGAACTCTATATAAACCTTTTGAATATTTTCCATATGCTCCTGCCTCTTGTCTAAAACAGTGTGAATATCCAACATACTTAATTGGTAATTTGTCTTCTGGAATTATTTCATCTGAGTGTTTTCCTGCAAGGGTTACTTCGGCAGTTGCAATTAAACCTAAGTCTTCGTTATTAATTGTGTAGGTTTGTGCTTCTTTACCTTTTGGTGCATAACCAGTTCCTAAATAAAATCTAGATTTAGCAAGATCTGGTGTAATTACAGGAAGAAAACCTTTTTTAGAAAGCTTTTCTAAAGCATACATAGTTAAAGAAAGTTCTAGCAATGCCCCATCACCATAAAGATAAAAAAACTGAGACCCTGCAACTTTTGCACCTGATTCAAAATCTATTATCCCTAAGTTAGTTCCAATCTCTAAATGATCTTTTGGAGTAAAGTCAAAACTTCTAATCTCTCCCCATTTTTTAACCTCTACATTTTCAGTTTCATTTCTACCAACAGGAGCATTTACTGATGCAGGATTTGGAACTTGATGAATTAATTCTTCAAAATCTTTTGATACAGTTTCAAGTTCTTCTTCTCTTTCTTTTAATAAAACTTTTAA
>CAZGHY010000117.1:0-2632 GCA_964526015.1 uncultured Gammaproteobacteria bacterium | reverse complement strand
TCCATATTGTTTTTAATTTAGAGCGCAAATATAAAAAGAGTTTTGAGAATTACAAGTCTTATTTTTTGGTTAGTTAAAAGTGAAGCGTAGCACTTGGCGCGTGGTGAATGTTATGCGTTTGTAAATTTGTAATAGTAAGAAGTTCCAAGATAAGCGTATGCTTCATTGTTTTCGCCTTGATACTTTGGTGTGTAATGGAAGCCGTCCCAAAGTTTGAATATTGTATTTGTATCATTTACTTTAGTATAAACACAATTAACATTAGAGTTATTCTCGTATACTAATACAGTTCCGTTTAGTATTGCTTTTTTAAGTTGCAACTTTGTTTTAGGTGCTTCTGATACTTTTAAGAATGAGTTCATTTTGTTTCTTTTTGTATGTAGCTTCATTGCTAACACGATGCAAAGCTAAAACACTATTTCACATTTGCAATAGCAAACTATAAATAGTTGTCCACAGGTATGTTGATAAATGCAAGTTGCAAATATAAAATAGAATGTTATCTTTGCCGTATGAAAAGCAATACAATAAAATTCATACTAATACCAAATGACAAAAGAAACGGGCTTAAATGCGCTATGTGTGATTCTCATAAGTCGGTTAAGTATATCTATATGAATAACTCATATTGTAACGCTTGTATAATAATAGCTGTAAACGAAATAAACTAAACAAATGAAAACAGACAACCTAATAACATCGGGAACAGTAGCGGGAATGCTAAGGGTATCAACTCAAAGAGTTTACGCAATGATAAAGGAGGGCAAAGTAACTCCGTTGCATATCATTGACAAAATTAAATTCTTTGACAGAACCGATATTCAAAAAATTGTTGACGCTAAAAATAAGTAACTATGAAAAATAACGGAACATTTAATTCGCTTCCAACTTATGGACAAATAGAAAGTGGATTATTTCACAAACCTGTTGCTAAAGTAGAGAATATGTCAGGGTGCGAATTTATGAAGTGCAAATACTATATTGATAAAAAATGCACCGACCCGAATGAATGGGTAAATGATAATGGTGATGCAGTATGCGGATTGAGAAGTGACGCTATATTGAATGAAGAAAACAATATAGTAAGTAGAAAATGAACGAATTAAGCCACATCATAAAACTACTACCGTTTGCAATAGTGCTGATTAGTGTATCTTCATTACTTGCCTACTGTTGTAAATATTTATTCGTGCCAAAGGTTAAAAGTTATCCGATAACGGAGGCGCATAGGAGAATGTTTGGCTTATAACGCTATACGGGCTTATGAAGTTTTTATTAACGATAATTAAAAGATAAACTATATGAATATTACAAGAGGATGGGAAATTGCAAATGAACAGTTCAAAATTTACAAGGAACAGAATGATAAACTTTTGAAGAGCCACTTTGTAGCACTGGTTAGCAAAACGGAAGAAGAAGTTAATAAAAATTTCATTAAGCCCGATGTTATATTCCAGTGCGGATTATCAAAGGGAGAATGAAATGAAGAAAGGCACACTAAATTTTGAATTAAAAAACAGGATAGCAAACATTTTTGAAAAAAATAATCTCTATGAATACAAAAGGTAATAATCTTGATGAAGTAACGCTAAAATTGGTTGATGCAATACTGGCTGACCATATTTTACAGAGGGACAAACTAATACCGAGAGTGCGGGCAATTTTGCAAGCATGGGTAAAAGTATCTGACCGCCCTGCTGACTATAACAATATTACAACCGATAAGGGCAGATTGCTGAAAACTATTGAGCAAAGGGGAGTAGAGTTAGACTATTATAAAAGCAAGCTAAAAGATGCCATCGGGAATGAAAATATGTTGCCATGCTATAAAGAGTTAGAAACAATTTTGATAGAACAAGGATTTAAAAAATAAACATGAAACTTTGGACAACATACATTTATGCCATTTGCAACACTACGGGAGAAATGGCAAAATTTGGAGGCGAAAATATACCTGCACCAACAAAGGAACTGGCGCAAGAGTGGTGCAATATTCACTGTGGGTATCTCCATGTGGATGATGAACTTGTTGCAGAGATACCATGTAAGCAAGGAACATACGAACCCGACTTTTCTAAAATGATTGATTACGAAAACATTCAAAACAACTAATATGAAACAGCTTACAACAAAAGAGTTTGGCAGCATGGAAAGACATCCACCGAAAGGTGTGAATAAAAAAGCCAACCCCGTAAGTTGGCAGATTAGTTACGTTACTAATTGAACAGCGACATTACATTTTGTAAAATCAATTACAAATATACATTTTTAAAAAACAATCTAAATTAAAAACAATGGAACTTACAACAACAGAAATGGCAACAAAACTGGTAGAAAGCTATACTGGCAAACTACCTACATTCTCAAACTGCGAAAAAATAAATTACCCTGTTGTTCATCAGGGGAAACTTATTGCTACAATGGTATGCAATGAACTGAAAAGAGAATTGAATAGACTAAACGAAAACGGAGATTTAATCAGCCCTGCATGGGCAAAGAGATTAAAATATTGGGATGATGTTATTGTTGAAATAGAAAGACTTTTGTATTAAAAAGGTGGGGGTTTTTTATTTCAAAATTTTGTATTCGGCTAACCGAAATGAGAAAGACATCACCCGCATTGAATATAACG
>CAZGHY010000116.1:0-2643 GCA_964526015.1 uncultured Gammaproteobacteria bacterium | reverse complement strand
GTCTGGGGAGGAATCCGCGCGGGCTCTCTTTTGGATTTTTTGGCGGGGCGGGCATATACCAAAATTAGACAATTCATGCTATAATTTTTGTATGTTTAATATGAATTCAGTTTTTAATAATCCTCCAAAACCTACTGATAAAACAGAGGAAGAACTTGATGGTAGTGAGAAGAAAGTCGAGCAGAAAGAAAAAACAGAAAATTCTTTTTGGTTTAAAATAAGAACTGGTTTTGCAAAATATATCGGCAAGCCGTTGTTTGAAGGTTATGGAAAACTTGAATATCCAAAACCTCTTTCAATTTTATTGAACCACCAAGCGGAAATAACCAGAAATAAAAAAGCAAGTAAAATGCTTTCACCTGAACAAGGTGGACCGACAAAAGAGCAAATCTATGCTTCTGCTGTTGAGCTTGCAAAAAAGTTTGGCTGGAAAGAAAAAGTACCTACAGAAACTACTGAAGAAGAAACACCAGTAGTTCAAGAATCAACTGAGACCAAAATTCCTTATTCACCCGAAACAGGTATTCCTGTTTTTATTACAAATAGATTACGCAGAGATTTAAAATCATTTGATATAACTGACGAAGAAATCGATAAACTAAAACCAGCAGAAGCATGGGACTTATTACAACAAAAAACACTATCAAAAGAAATTAAAGAACCAAAAGAAGAAAAGAAATACACAACTAACGAACTCGAAACCGATTTTTCCATGCTTCAAAAAATGTGGGAAGAAGCATACGACAGAATGGATAGTGTAAATGATGATAAGAGAACAAGTGAAATTCTTGATATTACCGCAAAGACTTTTGATGATCCAAAACCACTTGAAGAATATTTGCAAAATAATATTTCAAATTTGAAACCCGAAGAAAAGTTTTTTGTTGAAATGTCTATACAGATTAAAAAATTTCGTCGCAAAGCAAAAGACTTGATTTATGAAGGGGTGGAATCGAAAAGTAGCGAAGATTCTGTAATGACAAAAGAAGAATTTGAGAAATTTGTAGATACTGGTGAAACTTCCGAAAAATTGTTGAATAGCATTGCAAAAAAACTTATGGACGGAAAACTAATGTCCCGTGAGGAATTATCAGTATATGCAGAGCATAGTCAGATAATTGAAAACATATTACAAGCTAATGAGGTTGAAGTATAAAAAATTATGGAAAATAAATTACCAGATGGTGCTCAATTTTTAGTAATAAACGGTTTAGAACATAAGAAAGTTACTTGTTTTTTGGAAATACCGATTGAACTTAGTGATTTAACCGCAATAAATCGTGACGAAACAACATTCCTCCAAGAAGGAAGAAACGGTTTTATTCTAACAGGAGTGACAGATAAAAGTGCTTCGATAAAATTACTCACTAATGATACAAATGAAGTAGTAACAATTGACTTTGGAGAATCAAAAAACATTGAGATTGGCGGGAAAAGTTTGATTTTTGAGTTATGGTCTGTCAGGCTGAATCCTGATATTCCAGATAAATGGAAAATCTCATTTGAATAGATAAGTATTTTATATAAACACTCTCAGATTTATGTTAAAGAAAGACATTAGACTACTCATTGATAACATTTGGGCAAAATACTCAAAAAAGAAACCGCCTTATATAAAAATAATTTCTGCTGCCAATTCCGCATATAAAAAAAATAAGAATGGAAAGTTTAAGATAGGAACTTATATCTCTTGGTGGACTAGATTTTTTGCAAAAGATAAGTAAACTATTCCTCGCCTAAAACTTGAGATTTATACATCTTTGCATAAAGACCACTGTGACTCATTAAATTATCGTGGGTACCTTCTTCTTCAATTTTTCCGTTGTTGATAACAATAATATGATTTGCATTTCTGATTGTATTAAAACGATGAGAAATAAATAATAATGTTGTATCTTTCGGAAGACTATTTAAAGTTTTAAAAATAGATTCTTCAGACAAAGCGTCAATTGCACTTGTTGGTTCATCTAACACAACAAAATTTGATTCTCGTGAAAGTGCTCTTGCTATGGCAACTTTTTGGAATTGTCCTCCAGACAATTCCTTTCCCCCATATTCAGAACTTTGTATAAGGTCAAGTCCTGCTGTAGATTCAGTGACAATCGAATCAGCTCTTACTTTTTTTAATAATTCATGCACTTCCTCATCCTCTAATTGTTTTTGAGCAAAGAGTTTTATAGAATCCTTTATTGACAGGAATTCATATCGAGAAAAATCTTGTAATAACACACCTAAATGGTCATACCAAGATACCAAGTCTACTTCTTTTAAATCAAAACCATTTATCAAAATTTTTCCTTTCGTCGGATCATACATTCTTAAAAGAAGTTTAATAATGGTTGTTTTACCAGCTCCATTTAATCCTATGAGAGCTAGCTTTTCTCCTTGTGATATTTTAAATGAAATATTTTTTAAAACAAATTCCTTTTTCTCTGGATATTTAAAAGATACATTTTCAAAAACAATATTTAATTCGTTATCAAATTTAAGAACTACTGGTTTTTTAGAAATTTCAACTAATGGTTTAGTATTAAAATAATCTTTTACATTTCTTAAATATGGAACACTTCCACCTATATCACTAATACTTTTAACCACACTTGCCAATGATGAATTTATCGAATAAAGCACGCCAAATGAAAA
>CAZGHY010000115.1:0-2645 GCA_964526015.1 uncultured Gammaproteobacteria bacterium | reverse complement strand
TGGCCTTTACAGATTTAAAAGATTCTTTTTTAACCTCTTTAGGTTCAGGCTTTGTAATTCCTATATCTAAATTCATTTTAGAAACAACTCGTATAAAGTCAAAGTCTACGTTATAAGCTATTGAAATAGCATTATAAGATTTACCTTCGTATAGTGCTTTAGCTACTTTGTATGTTATATTGCTTTTCATAACATTAAACTTCATCAAATAAACTAACATTCTTAATTACACTTAAAAATCTTTTTTCAGCGTCTTTAAGGTTTAATACTGCTTGTTTGTAATAACTATCTTTTAACTCTATACCTATTGCTTTTCTACCCATAGATACAGGACTAAATACATCAGAACCACAACCCATAAAAGGACTAAATACTACTTCATTTGGATTTGAATATAAATCTACTAACCTATCTAATACGTCTAATTGTGTTGGTGTTATGTGTTTTTCATCATCCTCTTCTTTGCTATCTTTGTAAGGTAGGCAGTGTTCGGCTCTTATATCATCCCATACAGAAGAGGCGTAACGTTGCCATATTATATGACTTTTTTTATTCGTTGTAGGGTCTGTATGGTTTTCGTATTTTTTACAAATATAATCCCATAGTTCTTCACCACTTTTAAAATCAGAATTGTTTGCCCTATTATATATTCCAACGGTTTCATTTAATATTGGTGTAGTTCCTGCGTAATTAGTAAATCCTAATGGGTGGGTTACTGGAACTTTGTTTTCTCCTTTTTTCTTAAATAACAAAATATAGTCAGGCATAGCTGGGTAGTTCTTTGTACTATCCTCTACTATAAATTTGTGCATTAAACTCTGAACCATTGTTTTTAATCTTACTCTTAAAGGCTCTTTAAATATTGTAATTCTACTCATATATGTAAATCCGTTTGCCTCATGTAGCTTTATTATTTCACTAGGAAAATCTGATAAAGCACCGTTATATTTAAATAAGTCAGTACAATGTATTGCATTAATTCTACCTTTTTTTGTAATTCTACTCATTTCTTTTACTAAAAACCCATATTGTTTTAAAAATTCTTCATTTGAATCTACATTACTCATATCTCTTTCAGAACTTGAATATGTATATAGGTTTGCAAATGGTGGGGAATAAACTGATAAATCAATACTTTCATCATCCATAGTTGTAACTAAATCCATACAATCACCATTGTATAAACTATATTTTTCTGTGTGTAACTGTTCTTTTACGTTGCTCATATCTTTTTATTTATTTGGTTAAAAAATTAGGTAATATTATTTGTTTATCGAATGCTTTCACTTTATGCTCAAATGACTTATTTACATTTTTAGTAAGGTTTTCATATAACTCTTTTGCTTTTTGCGTTTTTTGCTCTAATGCTTCTATAACTCTAGTTTGTCCATCTGAAATTACAAGATCACAAATAACATCATTCTTTTGTCCAAATCTCCAAAACCTTCTTATAGCTTGGTAATATTGCTCATAACTCCATGTAGGAAAAAAAACCGTATGATTACAATGTTGCCAATTTAAACCCATACCAGTCATTTTAGCTTTTGTAATTATTCTTTTAATGTTACCATTTGCAAAATTTAAAAGTATATCTTCTTTTTTTTCTATTGACTGGCTTCCTATTATTTCAATAGCTTCATTATCCATTTCTTTTAAATAACTACTTTCTTGATTTGTATTACACCAATATACAGATGTTTTTCCGCTTGCTAGGTCAACTGCCTTTTCGCATCTTTTTAATTCAGTTTGGTTTTGCTCATACCTTACTTCAGTCATTGTTTTTGCAATAGGTGTAAACATTTGTATTTGACCGTACGCATCAATAGTTGACATATTTTTCACTATATGTCTATTTGTTATTAGTTTTGGTAAATTGTACCTTTCATTTGAAAATCCTAAATCACTAGGCATTTTTACCATTATAGCCCATTGATTAACCCATGCAAAAAAATCAGTTTCAGCGTGTGGCTTTAAATAAAACTTCTCGCCTATATTATTATTTCCGCCTGTATCATTTTGATTATTCTTAAAAAACCTTCCTAGCATATCCATATATCCCATATAACCCAAAACCTCTGAACTTGTACCTAATTCTATAAAATCATTTGGACTTGGTGTCGCTGTGCTTAAGTATCTATACTTAATTTTCTTTACAAATTCGGTAACCTGACTTTTTATTTTACCATCAAAATTTTTAAGTATGGAACTTTCATCACATATAACACCTTCAAAATCATTTTCATTAAAATAATGTAACCGCTCGTAATTACAAATAACTATTTTTTTTGTATGCTTACCATCTTTTGAGTATTCAATGTCATCAATACCTAATTTTTCAGCTTCTAATATGAACTGAAAAGCAACCGCTAAAGGTGTTAATATCAATACTTTTTTATTAGTGTGCTGTATTATGTTTTTTGCTATTGATAATTGAATTAAAGTTTTGCCTAATCCTGTATCTGCAAATATAGCGATACGACCTTTTTGTATTGACTTTTCAATAATTGCCTTTTGAAAGTCAAATGCTATTTCAGGAATGTAATTAGCTTTAAAACCAAACTCACCGATTGAGTGCCTTTTTTTCTCTAAAAACTCTAAATATTCCTTTTTCATTTGCTTTGCGTTTTAATTTCATTATACTCTAA
>CAZGHY010000114.1:0-2657 GCA_964526015.1 uncultured Gammaproteobacteria bacterium | reverse complement strand
CACACACCCTTGTGTGATAATTTATATCCTTCAGTTGTTAAAGTACAAAGTGTTCAATTAGTTGTTAATCATTAATCACAAGTTTTACTTCTATAACCAATGATCAACCACTAATTTCAGTGGACCGTGGGAGATTCGAACTCCCGACCTCTTCATTGCAAATGAAGCGCTCTACCAACTGAGCCAACGGCCCAATTTTTAGTTGCTGCTCCATATTGGGCAAACTATAATATGTCAAAAAAAACCGGCTCTTAATAGAGTCGGGTATACAAGGTTAAAAACTAATTTTGTCTAACCACGCAAAAATGCGTTTGGTTTGTAAAATTTATTAAGTTTTTTCATTAAGTATTCCGAACTCTTAAAGACTAGTGAGTATTATATGGCAGTTTGGAAGTCTGGTCAAGGGTAGATTTAAATTAACTCGCTCTCTACATTTATCTCTCCATGCAAGTCTTCCAGCATCTTAACCTTAATCTGCTCATAACTAAAATTATGAGCCAACAACCAAGCTAATTTTACAGTCATCGACTCAATACTCATATCATAAGCCGGTATTGCCAAATCATTGGCTTTCAAATATTGGCCACCAGCATTAACTTGAAAACTGGCGATACCTCCAGGTGCCTGGGTAGTTACAACAATTGGAATCTGTTTTTCTTTTAAATACTCAAAGGCGGGAAATAGATGACTACTAGGATCGCCCGCCCCAAAAGCTCGAAAGACAAATCCTTTGATACCATTATTCTCAACTAGTGATTTAAAAATATCAACAGACATTCCAGGAAACTCGGTTAACGATGCAATATTCTTAGTATCAAATTCTTTTTTAACGCTCAATACTCTAGACTGTATGGCTAAGGGTTTCGTTTTTGAGAGATAACTTACATATTTTCTTAATGCACTATCGTTAATTTTTAGAAATCTTCCTATCTGACCAATAGATCCAGCCAAGAATGAACCAAAAGGATCATAATCAAAATCTGTTCCTTTCTTTACTCTTGACCCCGCGATAATTTTACTGCCAAACACAGCAAAGACCCCTTTTATTTCATTGTATTCCCACACGGCTAAACGTAAAGCATTAACCAAATTCGTAGTCGCATCACTACCTAAATATCCTAAAGGTACTTGGGCACCAGTCAAGATAACTGGTTTATTTATATTTTCTAATGCAAGAGTCAATGCTGCTGAAGTGTATCCCATGGTATTAGTACCATGTAAAACTATGAATGCGTCAAAATCATCATAAGTTTCTTCAATTTTAGAAACGATCATCTTCCAGTTTTCAGGCTGAACATCAGAGCTATCAATGTTATACAACTCAACTATTGTTGGTATTACTTCAATGTTCCAATTCTTTTTTATAATATCAGTCGAATTTTCTAATATCGACATAAAAGCATTTGGATCAGATTTGACATGCTGTGAGACATCACTTTTTGCCACATTACCTGCAATTGTTCCACCAGTAAAAATTATTAAAACTCTTTTATTCGTAAATGACGACATAATATTCATTATATTAAAATATTTTTTAGAAATTGGCAATGCACATTAAAATGAAGATTTTAAAGAATAGCAAGTGTTATATGGTAGTTTGAGCATATGGTCAAGTGTGGGTTTTGATGATAAACAAGTTTGCCACTCCGTGGTAGAATACCACTAGTCCTAGGGTGATTGGCTCAGTGGTAGAGCGCGTTCCTGATAAGAACGAGGTCAATGGTTCGATCCCATTATCACCCACTAATTGAAATCTAATTTCTAGCTTCTAGTTACTAAATTCTAACTGCTGTATAATAAAAACATGTCCAAGTTGGTTACAATTTCCGTTAAGTTACCTCGTTTACAAGAGGTTACTCCTGAGGCTGCAAAAATGTTTTTATCTACTTTAACTTCCCTTAGTTCAGTGACACCATTACAAAAATTATTTGGCACTAAACCTCAAGTATTATCATTAGAACTTGTGACTATTAATCAGCAAATTTTATTTTTAATTACAGTTGATGAGGAACTTGAAAGATTTGTACAAACACAACTTCAAAGCAATTACCCGCTTGTAATAATGCAAAAAATCAAAGACCCACTTGAAGGGCTAGCACTAGGCGTCAAAAATTTAAAACTAAAAAATGGATCTTATTATCCAATTGCAACATACGATAAATTTACTGAAATTGATCCAATGGCCTCTGTTCTTTCAGTTTTATCAAAAGCAGAAAGTAATGAAGTTTCCATGCTACAACTTGCACTTGAAGCATCTGGATCAGGATGGCAAAGCAAAGGAGCATCATATGCTGATTTTGGAACAAAAAAGGAAGATGGTACATATACTCCCCGATCAGACAAGAGCATTATTGTTGAAAAAATATCATACCCCGGTTTTAAAGTTTCAATCAGAGTTGCTTCAACAACAAACAAAACATTAACTGAGCTTGCATCATCCCTTGGTGTTTTTACAAGGTCTGATGGAAATTCTATAACTTCAAAAAAGATTGGATTATTTTCAAAAGGTAATGTAGTTAATGATTTATTTGAAAGAAAAGTAATTGGGAACGATGTAATGAATATCATGGAACTTGCAACTATTTGGCATCTATAGTTTTTTCCCACAAAAAAACCCGCATTGCTGCGAGTTTAATAATCTATTTCACTTTGTTTTA
>CAZGHY010000113.1:0-2659 GCA_964526015.1 uncultured Gammaproteobacteria bacterium | reverse complement strand
CCGAAATACCAGAGCGACAACCGCGCCCGTGACCGCTGGCTGTCAGAAGCATGGATGAAAGAGCCGCACTTGGCCGGCGTTATCAACAGCGTGACCGCCATTGACCGCAACCGTGATTGGTCGTTGACCGGCGGGCGCAACGTCGTCAACCGCTACAACAACATTCTACGCGGCGCTGAAGACGGCGAGGGCTGGCGCTACTTCGCAGGACGGGCGGCGCTTTCGTTCTATACCTCCGACCTGGGCGCCGTCACTGAGATTGGGCGTGATGGACCTGACGGCCCCTCGCGGGCATTCTTCAATGTTGACCCAACCAAGTGTATGCTCACTGGTAACGCAGCCACACCGCTATCCTACACACCACACAACGGCAAGGAACAGCTATGGAATCCGGCTGACTATTTCCGCACAACGCCACTGCCTTCGATTCGTGAGGAGTTCCGCGGCTTGGGCCTATGCGCCGTCAGCCGTGTGTGGCAGCTTGTCCAGTTGATGATCGCCATCTATGAACACGACCTTGAGCAACTAGGCGCAAGAGCACCCAAGGGCTTGATGCTACTCCAGAACATCAGCGAACAACAATGGAATGATGCAATGGCGGCCAGAGAAGCGAACCTAAGCAAGTTGGAGCGTGAGTATTACGGCGGCGTTGCCATTCTTGCACAAGAAGGCGTTGACCAGATTGATGCCAAGCTGGTGGCGTTGTCACAACTGCCGGCAGGCTTTGACCTGGAGCAAGTGACGAAGTTGATCATGCTAGGTATTGCGCTGGGCTTTGGCTATGACCCGATTGAGTTCTGGCCGATTGATACCGGCGCATTGGGCCGTGGCCGTGAAAGCGAAATCCAACACATGAAAGCCACCGGCAAAGGCGGCATTGAGTTCATTCGTTCATTCCAAGACCGCCTACACCGTGAGTTGCCACCGACGTTGCTCTTTGAATTTGAACAGCGCGACGTAAGCGGGGAGCTATCCGACGCACAGGTGCAAAAGGCTTGGGCTGATGTGTTTGCCGTCTATTACGATAAAGGCGCCGGGGTGCTATCCGCTGACGAAGTGCGGCAACTGATGGTGAAACAAGGCATCATCCCCGCCGAATGGACAATGGCAGAGGAACAAGCACAGACCGATAGCACCGGCGAGCAGCGGTCATGGTTGAACACCGAAGCGGTTTGGCGGTCTGTGTTCACCGATCCCAAGCAGCCGATTGTACGCTACACGTCAAAGACCAACCGCGTGGAATTGCTTGCACCATCGGGCTACTGGCTGATTCAGCAACATCGGGCGCATCCTGTGGCACGTTCGGTCTATGAAGACATGCCGGTTGCAGAGTTTCGGGAAGTGTTCAGTAGTCGCATGTTCCCAGTTATCACGCAGCGGGAAACGCTATTCGAGGATGGCGATGTGGAGATTACCACCGAGGACGTAGCACGGGCCATCAACACCGCAAAGAAACGGGTCGGGCCTGAGTTTGCAGCCATGCTGATGGCGGAGCCGGAAGAATGATCACCGTCGTCATTCCTTGCCGTGAGTCCGAGAATCCATACACGACCCTGCGCAGCCTTGCCAAGCAGACGCTGCAACCGGCGGCCATTGTGGTTGTCCATGACGAAGGACGCGGCGCAAACTGGGCACGTAACCGGGGCTTTGAGATGGTCAAGACGCCTTACGTTCTATTCAGCGACAATGACATAGAGTGGGAGCCTGATGCACTTTACAACCTATACAACGCTATGCAGGTTGACGGCCATGCAAGCTATGCGTATGGTGGTTATACCATTGACGGCAAGCCGCATAGTTTTCGTGAGTTTAGCAGCCGTGCGCTGCAACAAAACAACTACATCAGCACCATGAGCCTGATATGGGCTGAAGACTTCCCCGGCTTTGATGAGAACCTACAGCGCTTGCAAGATTGGGATCTGTGGCTGACTATGTTGGAACGCGACAAGGTTGGTGTGCATTGCGGCCACAAGATATTTAGCACCAAGCGCAGCGCCGGTATCACGTTTGGTGACGGCATCAGTTGGGAAGACGCACGGGCTATTGTGGCCAGAAAGCACGGGCTATGAGGGTAGCGGTTTATACTTTGTGCAGAGATAGATTGGCTTACTCAAAACGCTGCTTTCGCTCACTGTGGCAGAATGCCGGCTATCCTGTTGATCACTTCGTCATTGACAACGGTTCGACCGATGGCAGCGCCGAATGGCTGACCACCAACAAAAGCCGCTTCACAACAGTCGTGCTATGTCCTGAGAACATCGGTATTAGTCGAGCCAGTAATATGGCGCTCGACATTATCGGCGGTGGCTACGATCTCATCTGCAAGATGGACAACGATTGCGAGATAGTCACGCCGAATCTAGTTGCTGAGATGGTGAAGGTCTTCAGGGATGCACCCCGGCCTATGATGTTGTCACCACGGGTGGAAGGCATCAACCGGCAACCGAAACGAGCCTACACGCTGACCGTCGGCGGCTATGAGGTTGGGCGTACCGGCATTGTCGGCGGCCTATGCCACTGGTTACCGGCGGCCACATATCAGCGCTATCGTTATCCTGTAGACTTACCGAAAGCCTGGGGCCAGGATGACCACTTGTGCGACTGGCTATATAAGCAGAGTATCGAAATGGGCTATGTGGAGGCGTTGACCGTCAACCAT
>CAZGHY010000112.1:0-2665 GCA_964526015.1 uncultured Gammaproteobacteria bacterium | reverse complement strand
AAAAACTTTGGTTTAAAGCTAAAAAATATGGTTGGGGTTGGTACCCTGCTTCGTGGGAAGGGTGGCTAGTTACAATACTATATATTCTGTTTATTCTATACAGATCAAATAAAGTAAGTGCGATGTTTGATACTGAATCCTCATTTATATTTAGGTATACTTTTGAAGTTATATTTATGACAGTCCCCTTAATTTTAATTTGCTATCTTAAAGGTGAAAAGCCAAAATGGCGCTGGGGTAATAAAAATTAATCTTCTTCCGCTTCTCTTTCTGCCTTTTTATCCTCAATTATTTTTCTTCTTGCCTCTTCTCTTTTTACTTGTTCATCTTTGATAAACTTTCTTTTTTTCTTTTCAGTACGCAAGGTCTTATTAACTATTTTTTGGCATTCTGGATCAGAGCATTCTGTAATTGTATAAGTAACTGTTGAAGTCTCAACTTTTTCCTCATAAGTGTCTACAACTATTCTTGGTTTACCACATCTTGTACAAACACTTCCAGTCATTTGAATGTATTTTAGCATGAAGCTGGTATAATAGCCATATGCAACGCATGAATTCCAAACAATTAAGGAAGATTAAACCAGTTAATGGTGAAGATAAACAGATCAAAAGAAATCCTATTTTTTTTGTTTTGGATAATGTGTTAGATACATATAATATCGGCTCTGTTTTTCGTCTTGGTGACGCCATAGCCGTTGAAAAAATATACATCTGTGGAGAATCAGAATATCCCCCCTCTTCTAGAATTCACAAAGCTGCAGTTGGAACTGAAGAATGGGTTGCTTGGGAAAAGAAAGATACTGCAGTAGAAGTGGTTAAAGAATTGAAAGAGAAAGGAATATATACAGTTGCAATTGAGCAAGACAACAGATCAATTCCCTTTACACTACTATCAACCAAAATAAATTTACCAATTGCATTAGTTGTGGGTCATGAAACACATGGGGTATCAAAAGAAGTTTTAGATGAGGTTGACTTAATTGTCGAACTACCTATGTTTGGAATTAATAAATCAATTAATGTCTGGGGTAGTTTGGCAATTATTAGTTACAAGATAGTTGAATATCTAATCCTAAAGCCTTATATTCACAAAAAAGTTAGTTAAGAAGAGCAAACATCTCTTTTTCATATCCATATTTAATCCAGTAATCGGATTTTTTATAGACAATATGTTTCTTAAGTATATCTTTATCAATTAACTTAACCTCCTCCACTTCATCTTCCTCCATTTTAATTTTACTCTCATCGATATCTAGTTGGTGATAGAAAACACCAATAAATTCTTTTCTGTCATTATCTTTGTAGATTTTATGGAGCTTCAAGTCTTTTGGATTGATATCTATTCCAGTCTCTTCCCTTACTTCCCTAACTGCACCTGTAAAGTAGTTATCATCTGGACCGATATGCCCTGCTACAGAAGACTCCCAAAGGCCAGGGCCAACTGTTTTCTTTAATGATCTTCTTTGAACCAAAACCCTACCCTTTTTGTCAAAAATCCAGACATGAGTAGTACGTCTCCAAAGTCCTTTTTTGAAAACCTCATGTCTTGGTTGAGGTTTAATCTTTTCATTAAACTCATCAACAACATATAATAATTCTTCGTTATTTACCATTTGTTTTGTTTTTTTGAATGGCAAGTTATGCTTACCATTTTTATTTTACTAATTATGAAGCTCATTACGTAAAGCCCTTGCTTTACTTTTTCTTACTACGTAGTAGCAAGCTTTGCTTATTCTTAATTTAAGATTGTATTATATCTAGAATAGTTAAAACAGTCAAGCTTAATTGAAGTCTTTATATAGTTTTTCAACACCATCTTCAATAATAAAACATTTTACATCAATGTATTTTTTCAAACCTGACGGATCCAACTTTTCATCAACTAAGTCATCAACCTGAAATAGCCCTGCAGGGTTAGTCATTAGAATCTTAACTTCAACTAATTTAGATTCACCTTCATTTACGTAAACTGATTCAATTGCATTATTTGAAACATTATTTATATCAACAAGTCTTGATATTCTAGCTCTACCTTTTGTCATATCTAGTGCATCTGCAACTCTTACAATTCCACCTTCGATTGTTGAGGTTTTTCCACTACTTCCGTGGCTATGAGAAATGATTGCATGAAGCGTTTCTGAAATAACAACCATTCTTTCTTCGATTGGCAAAAATGATAATATTTCTTTTAAATAAGGATTTGCTAAAAATAAACTAAACTGTTCATGCCCTGATCTGTGTATGCTCATACCTAAATCGTGTAAAACCGATGCCAAAAAGACAACAACCTCTGAATGATCATTTGTTAATTCGAAATCTTTAACAATCGACATAGTTACACCTTTTTTAATCAACGTCCTTTGTAACTGTAGTGCATAATTAGCAACAATCTGGAAATGCATCGGGCCATGGTCTGAATAGCCCAACCTATCTGTTGCATTAACGTTTATAATTCTCCAAAGAGTCTTTATTTCACGATTATTATTAACAGATTCTAATACTTGTTCTAACAATTTGTTTCCGTTTGTAGCTACTTTAATACGTACTGAAGAAGTCCTACTCTCGTCTATTTTTTTACCCTGATTATTCATAATGATGAATTATATCTTAATTTACTTTAAAGCTGAAGTGACTAAACTCTCCATATCTTTGAAGCTATATGC
>CAZGHY010000111.1:0-2678 GCA_964526015.1 uncultured Gammaproteobacteria bacterium | reverse complement strand
CTCCGTCGGGTCAAGCCCTCGTCAAACAGATGCAAACTTTTTAATTGAATTCACTCCACAAATTGAAATCAAATTTTAGAAGGGGATAAAATATTTTTTATTTTTGTGAGTATTGATGTTCTAGGTTTTAAACTGTCCTCAGCAATTCTCAAAGCCATTTCATAATCCCTTTTTTTTAGGCAGTCATTTATTAAATCTGCAACTATTGGGCAGTCTGGATTTTCACTTCTTTCAACTGTGATTGCATGAATTATTTTACCTGACGGGTCGAAATCAATGATGTTAAATTCTCTCATTCCTGAATTTTAACAAATTATTAATTTAAATGGTAAAATTTGAGTATGAAACTTGTTATAGGAATTGGGAACCCAGATGTTAAATATAAAGATACTCGTCATAATGCTGGTTTAATGGTCGTTGATGAATTACTATCTAGGGGTAGGGTGAAAGATATAGTTGTCAAAAGATCTGATAAATTTATGAACAATTCAGGTTCGTTTGTGTTATCTCAATATTCTAAATACCATATACAATATACTGACCTTTATATAGTCCATGATGATTTAGATATTCCACTAGGTGCTTATAAAATTCAGTTTGGTAAAGGACCAAAGGTTCATAATGGTTTAAACGATATTTATGAAAAACTAGGAACTAGCGAATTTTGGCATGTTAGAGTTGGTGTAGACCCCACGTCGCGAGGCGCTATGCAGGGCAAGGATTTGGTTTTAAGCGACTTTTCAGAAGAAGAAAAGTTAATTTTAAATGGTGTTATAAAACAAATATGCAATCAATTGGCAATTTAATTTCAAAAAAATTCAATCCTCAAGATACTGATAAATATGTATCCCAAGAGTTTCAAAAATATGCTTACGAATTGGCAAAAGAGCTTGATGATTTGCCTCACAAATCTCTGTATATGAGACTTGCTAAATCAACACCTAGGGGATTAATGGAGTCTGCAAGAAGTTTTGTTAAAGATGCTAGTAATGCTAAATCCAAAGGAAGACTTTATATGTGGAAGTTGAAACAATTAAAGGATTCTGCCAAAATTAAATCCAGCCAAACGGCTATAAAAAAAGATGCAACTCCTTAACGGAAATTACATTGATTTAATAATTATAGTAATCCTTATTTATTTTGCCTCTGAAGCATTTAGACATGGCTTTTGGGTCATACTTTCAGATTTTATTTCATTTTCTGGTTCCCTTGTTCTATCCTTAAGGTTCTATAATCCAATATCTGATTTTTTAAAACTTAATTTTGATTTAAATTTATCTGTTTCTAAGGCAATTGGTTTTTTAATTTCTGCAATTTTTTTTGAATTCGTATTGGGTTACATATTTGGTTATTTGATTCACAAACTACCGGAAAAATTTAAAAAACACAAAATAAATAATTTGTTGGGTGTTATTCCAGGAGTAGGTGAAGGTCTTATCCTAGTTTCTGCACTTTTAATATTGGTAATTGCTTTACCAATCAAGCCTCTAGTTAAAAATGATATTACAGAATCTGAAATTGGGAGTGTTTTACTTAACAAAACTGCAGTATTTGAAACAGCAATTAATGAAGTTTTTGGTGGGGTAATTAATGAATCTTTAACTTATTTTACAGTTAACCCAGATAGTGGAGAATCAATAGTTTTAGATGTTGATTCGTTTAACCTGTCGGTTGATGAGAAAGCAGAAGGTGACATGTTTATTAAAATTAACCACGAAAGAAAAAAACTTGCCATACCTGAACTAGTTTGGGAACCAACTATTGTTCCTGTTGCAAGAGATCATGCCAAGGACATGTGGGAAAGAAAATATTTTGCCCATGTTTCACCGGATGGTAAAGATGTGGGAGATAGGCTACAAACTTCAAAAGTTAGCTATTCTTTTGCAGGTGAGAACTTAGCGCTAGCACCTACTACAGTTACAGCACATTCAGGACTTATGAATTCAAAAGGACACAGGGAAAATATTTTAGACTCAAGATTTAAAAAAGTTGGGATTGGCGTAATTGATAATGGAGTATATGGAAAAATGTATGTTCAAGTATTTACTGACTAAAGCAATAAATACAAATAAGTACAAATAAACCAATAAATACCAATGACCAATCATAAATACGATATTTATGAAAGAATATTTAAGTTTGTAGTATCGGTTTTAAAAATAATAAAGTTAATTCCAAAAACTGAAGAAAACAAAATAATATTACAACAAATAATTCGATCATCTACTTCTATTGGTGCAAACTCAGAAGAGGCTGACGGATCATCAACAAGTAAAGATTTTATTCACTGTTTTACGATTGTCCGTAAAGAGGGGAAAGAAACAGGTTATTGGCTGAAATTAATTTCAGAATTAAATCCTTTACTTAAAGATAAGATATCACCATTGATTAGTAAGTGTAATGAAATAATAGCTATTGTTAGTAAAATTATTGCAAATTCTAGAAAGCGATAATTGCGGATTTGTATTGGGAATTTGGCATTGGCAATATTTGTATTTATTGGTAATTATTTAAACATGTGGGAAAAAGTATACGATTTTGTAAAAACATACCTGTTGGAAAAGTTGCTACCTACGGCCAAGTAGCAAAAGCATTAGGTATTAAAGATACACGTAAAATAGGTTGGGCACTTCATGCAAACAAATCTTCAGAAGTTCCTTGTCATAGGGTGGTAAACA
>CAZGHY010000110.1:0-2694 GCA_964526015.1 uncultured Gammaproteobacteria bacterium | reverse complement strand
TTTGGTTCATTATCAAATATTGAAACAATGCATTCAGATGTAATTTTGAAGGTATTATAATTCGCAATGACTATCGATAATTTCATAAAATAAATTAATTAAGAATAACGTTGAAAAACTGCTTCATCACTTACAACAGACTCTTTAATTTCTTTATTTCTCAATTTAAAAACAGTTGTTATTCTCATTAATGCCATAAAAACAACTAATAGATAACCTGGATGGCTATACAATCTTTTAAGCAACTCATTAAAATGCTTTTGCAAAAAGGACTTGCTTTGAATATTTTTCCAAAGCATTAATAGCTGGTTTCTTTCCTTAATTCTGGCCACATACTTTTTAGGCAACTTAGATGAAGTAGATTCATGATTATGAATGACTTTTCCATAAGGACACCAAATATTTAAATATCCACGTTTAGAAGCCCTGTAACATATATCTATGTCCTCCCAATAGAATGGTGACAATAACCTATCATCAAGACCGCTCAATTCCTTCCATATACTTTTTCTAAACAATCCAGCTGCGCCACTAGTATAAAAAGATAAAACTGGATTTTTAGCTTCAGGTTTAGAATGACTTAAATCTATTATACCGTTATTAAATAACGCACCAGATGGCCCACGTCCTTTTTCATGTAACGAAACTGAAAAAACGTCTTTATCTTCAAACAAATCTAATGCTTTTTCTAAAAAGTTAACTTCAGGAATTACATCATTATTTAATAAACAAAGTATTTCTCCTTTTGAAGCTCTAGCACCAGTATTTACAGCAGTAGAAAAACCTCTGTTTTTAGTATGTTTGATTAATTTTACATATGGTTTAAAATTTGAATTTATATACTCTATACTAGAATCTTTAGATCCATTATCCACTATAATTACTTCGCATATTTTATTATTTTTATTCTTAAAAGCATCAATCACACTACCTAAATTTTTTTCAAGCAATTCCCTTCCGTTATAATTTGGGATAATAATAGATACTTTCATTAATTATTTTTTCTTACTTTTACTAAGTGTAGCATTCCTAAATTAAATTTTTTATCTATTTCTATTTTAAAGCCAGCTTTTTTACAAGCTTCAGTTAAATAATTATTTCTATATGTTTGTATATGTGTATCTCTCCATACCCAACCTCTTGGATAAAAATGAAGCCAAATCCACCAAACTATTTTAAATAAATTGTTATCAGATGGAACTAAAAAAACACCATAAGCTCCTTTTTTCATAACTCTTTTAAATTCTTTAAATACTTTTACAGGATCTGCTACGTGTTCCAATGCTTCTAAACAATAAACAGCATCAAACAAATTACTATCAAATGGCAAGTCATGGGCATCCGCAACAATAAATTTCATTCTATTATTTTTAGCCCAATGTTTTTTTGCCCATGCGATAGAAGTTTTTACAACATCTACTCCAATATATTTTCTTGGATTAATTTTCCTAAAAATAATATTTGAAAAAACCCCATCGGCACAACCAACATCTAACACAGAATCGGCATATGTGGCAACATTTTTAACCTCCCTAAAACGTGTATTGTGCCAATACTTTTGAAAAGGATCTTTTTTTAACGACTCAAAATACCAATTCGCAGGAACATGTTCATGTAGATCTTCGGCAATTTTCCTTGTATTCATTACAATATTTTAAACGATTATCGAATAATTTGAAGTACCTTTTTTTCGAACTCAGATATTGCAAATTTTTTTGATTTAGAAATTGACTCTTTTGAAATTTTATAGGCAAAACCTTTTACAGTTAATAACTGGTTTGTAATTTCTATTAACTCATTTGAGTTATTCCACAAAAAGCCATCTATTTTGTCAGAAATTATTTCTTTATGTCCCCCAACAGAAGACACAACAGAAACACAGCCAGCCGACATTGCTTCAACTAAAGTCATACCAAAATGCTCAACTTGGTGAGGATTAAGGTTTTCATCAACACCATATCCTGAAGCAGACCAGAATATTTTTGATTTTCCATACAATTCTTTAAGCTTAGAAAAAGACGGACTTTTAATTATTTCAATTGGATAATTATCAACTAGTTTTTCAAGTTTTGATAAATATTTTTCGGACCCAACCTCAACACCACCAGCTAAAACTAGTTTATAATCACTAATTCCTAATCCACATAGTTTTTTAAATTGTTCGATCAATACTTCTTGACCTTTACTTTGTAAAAGATTAGAAAATCGGCCAACATATATTATTAGTTTTTCCTTTCTTCTCGGCCTAAAAGAAACAACGTCTATTGGCGGGTATAAACAAAACGAGTCCACACCAAACTCCTCATCAACAATTTTTTTTGTAAAATTAGAATTACATATTACTTTCTCTACTTTAAACAGTTTCATTTTGTTGATTAGCGACCTACCACCAACGTCTTTAAATGGAACCTGGAAGTGTATAAAATTACGTCGGGCTAAAAGATTTGGGATACTCCCATCACTTACCCAAAAACACAAATCATAGTCTTTACCTTTTTGAATACTTGATACAATCTTAATATTTTTAGGTAATTTAAATCCAAATCTTTTTGCAATAATACTCAATATTTTTGGATCATCCCACTCCACATCGACCTCGTACCCATTTTTTGCTAAAACAATTGCAAACTCGATAGTATATCTTTCTCCACCACCTAATGTGTCTAAATATTGATTGTAAATTGCAGCCTTCAT
>CAZGHY010000109.1:0-2743 GCA_964526015.1 uncultured Gammaproteobacteria bacterium | reverse complement strand
GGGTGACAGTCAAACGGCGCGGTGATTGCAGCGTTGTCGCCGATGACATGACCACCGATTATCTGACAGTCGCCGCGCTTCACCGGCAATGGTCATCGCCAGCCAATGCCGCGTTGACGTTCGCCAACGTGCTAGAGATTCATTGGCGCAAGACACCAACGGGGCAGATTCAGGAGCGGTACTTTGTGGCTCTTGGTCTGGCGTACGTCGCCTGGGGGCGTGATGCAATCGAGGCGGCGGTGTCTGAACTACCATCGGGGCGGCCTGCGCTGCCCTGGGCGTCGTGGGGGTGCGGGTAAGGTTGTCACGAATTCTTTTCCAACGCCTCCACAATTGCGGCAATCACAAAATCTGATATGGTATCAAAACCTTTCGCTTTTGCTTGCGCTTCCATCGCCTGCCATAGCTCATTAGACACCCACCCTAACCGATGGCCCTTGCCCGGCATTTGACGGCCGTCTTTATGCCGCCCGTTTAATTCGCCTGCGTTAGTCATAGTTTGCCTGTTACGCCCGCTCCACAAAATAGGTCATACTTTTAACTTGCTTGAGGTATTCGTCTTTTACTTCGCGTTTTGCCACACGGATGCACGCTATAACAAGTAAATGAGCCATATCTTCTGGCAATCCGGCTTTTTCTGCTAACATTTTTAACTCGTGATACCCTGCTGTTTTGTCTGACATAACGGATTCACGAGCATCTTTGAATGTGCCTGATACCAAAGCGTTTTCTGTTTTTTCGTTCATTTTATCCTCTTTACCATGTTGCGAAAATGTTGTTTACCCATCTGCTATTGGTTCTGTCGAAAGCCTTAATCCCGCCACGTGGACCAATCTTAAACCATCGGCGATCCCTGCCAAAAACTTCTGCCATCGTGCCTTCATCACCAATCAAACCGACTTCGTAATGAAAGGAAACAACCCCACCAGCCCAATCTTCCACTGTGTCATTCTTTACTTCATAACCATCACCTGGGGCAAATTTGACTTTCAATTTTTTTATTATCTGCTCTTGTTTCTTGTTCATTGTTCACTCCCTTGTGTTTGCTCGGTAAGTATATTATACATGATATGTACATATCATGTCAACCCCCAATATACCCAAATTCAAAAACTCGTTAGTCCTGTGATATAATGAGTAATATGAGACCATTGAGGATAATACTCTCGTTTTTTATGATTCACAGGCAGGGGGGCGGATGATGGCCATCATCGCCAGCCGCGACTTGATCCAAACCGTGACGCTGCTGGTCACAATTGCGACCATGATTATCATGCTGCATATGGTGGTGCATAAAATCATCCCCTGGCGGTACACCGTGCTTCCTGGACTTATCATGGCAGAGATGGCCGCGTTTTATCTGTTCGTGCTGGTGTTCCGGCATGACGCGCCGCCGTCGGCTGACACGACATTTGTGTCTGCGCTTATTCGCCTTCAGACAATTCTGGCGGCGTTGGTGTTCCTGGTTGCGTATTGGATGAGCAAGCGAAAGAATGGATAACATCGGCGCCGTCGTCCTGGCCACAATCTCATTAGCCGGTTCAATAATACTCGGCTGGTTTACATTCACGGCGCAGCGGAAAAAGGACGACGCCAGCGCGAGTAATGACCAGCTACGCATTTACAACGAAATCAAGCGCGACGTGCTACAGGACGTTTACGCCGAATTGGAGCGAGAGCAGCGCAAGAGCCAGGCCATTGACCAGCGCGTCCACCTGCTGGAAACGCAACTGGCAGAGGAGCAGGCACGGCGCATTGGGCTGGAGATGCAGATAATCGAGGAGCGGGCAAAGCGGGTGCAACTTGAGGACCGCGTGATGCTGTTGGAAAACGAGAATGAACGCCTACGGCGCGAGAATGACGCGCTGCGGGCTGAAAACAAACGGAGCGGCAGGCTATGATGGGGTTGTTGGTTGGCGTAGCTGGTGGACTGTTGGGACATCAGACAGATGGACTATTCAAGCGATTGGAGCGCGGTAACACCCCGCCAAGTTGGACGCTGTTGAGCCGTTACGGCGTGGGCGTGTTTTTGGTCATCGGTACGCTGGTTGTGCTGTTGGATGAAGACGGGAACGGCCGTCAGGACGTGGCGCTTAAGGCGCTGGCTTCGGCGGTTGCCGTTGGGTCTGGCGTAAGCGCCGGGCATTTGTTAGACTATCTCCGGGAATAACCCCCCTTATCCCCTACCCTCCCAAAGCAAACCGCCCGACTGTTCGCCGGGCGGTTTGTGTTTATGGCTGCTGGCGGTTGCCGGGCGTTGCTAGATTGAAACCTCATGCGCGGCCAATACAGCCGTAACCCGTTCGTCGTCCAAATTGTGCAGCGCCTCGACCAGCGCCTCGACCTTGCGTGCAAACGCTTCGGCCTCGATGCGCAAGGTTTCAGCGTCTTCGTAACCAATAATAACGCGGTCTCTGAAATCGTTGGCGATTTTGTCGATGTTCATCGGCGCTGGGCTTTCGTGCGCTTTAATGGCATTTTGGCGGTCAAACGCCGCTAGTAATTCGTCACGCTGCGCCGTTACCTCTGCCAGTTTGTCGGCCATTATAAGACCAAATTTATAATCATCCGTCGCCTGTGATTCCAATTCGTCAACCCGAACCGTTAGGGCTTCGGTGAATTTTTCTAGCTCGCTTTTGTTCATCATTCCTCCGCGCGTTGTTCGGCCAGCCGCGCACCCTGGCATTTGCTATCGGTACAGGTTACAGCGTCACTTTCAAGGCGACGCTTGGAGACACCGCGC
>CAZGHY010000108.1:0-2744 GCA_964526015.1 uncultured Gammaproteobacteria bacterium | reverse complement strand
AAGTTTATACATATCTTTTTCAAGCCATTCAATTCTAAATATCTCAGCATCTAGGTTATTTTTCAGGCAATAATCATTAAATTTGTCTAAAAAGCTCTCTCTTTTAAAAATTCCAGGAATTATAATTATTTTGACTTTTGAGGTAAGCATTAAATTAATTCTATCAAATGTTTTAGTATGTTACTGAAGAATTTATAATTCTACCCAATTTGTCTCTATCTGTAATCAATCTTCCGTTGTTAGGTTCAGGAATGAGAACTTTGAATATGAAATCAAAAGTTGGGACAATGAAATGGGCATCCCTACTTTTAAAGATGACATGAAGGTATTTTAACAGATATGCAACAAAGATGTTTACCTAGAAGCGATCAATATTTCCAGTTCTTTTATTATAGTTCGCCCCCTCCCAACCACTTATCTGAGACACTATTTTTACACAATGTTCAGTTATCAATTTATGTTGTACATTTTTGTCACTTAAAAAAGTAGGGTCAATTATATCAAAGGTAGAAACCTGTATATCTCCTGCCATTTGATGTAAGGTGCATTTTTTTCTACGCACAGATAATGGGACAGGACAAGTACTATTTGAACAGGTTGCCTGCTTTGATGACCAAATCAAAAATTCATCCAATAAATTCATGCACGAAGTATATCATTATTTTTTTACAAAACAAAAAAGTTTTGGCGGTGTAAGTGCCAAAACAATTTTAAAAGTCTACAGTATGTATTAAAGTTTTGCTTTGATACCTTTTTTATAACCTTCTAGGTTGGATCTCAACCCTTTAACTTTTTCTTCTACCTTTTCTTTTCCAGTAGCTGTTAATTCTTCAGCTTTATTTTGAATATCATTCATAACCTTTTGCCCTTGTTCTTTAAGATCATTGAATTTATTTTTGATAAACTTTTGGTTTTTTTCATTTGAAAGTGCAACTGCACCAGCACCGACTGCTGCTCCAATTACTGCTCCTAATATTCCAGCTTCTGCTACTTGAACACCTGTTTTGTTTTTTGTCACTTATTTTTCACCCCCTTTTTAGTACTAAACATACTCAACAAATATAAAATTCCACTTTTGATTATATCTTTTAAATTTTCAACATCTTTTGTAATATCGTCTATTTTTACAAGAATAGATGTTGTTTGTTTAATTGTTTTTGAAAGATTGTAAAAAGAATACGAGAGAAAGCCTACTAGAATTAAGAATCCTGCTCCCAACGAATAAAAAAGAAAGTCTTGCGAAGTTATGATATATCAGTCTAACACACTATGGGAATATATGTTGAGCAATATTTTTTTAGACTTCATCTATCCTATTTAGGAGTTCGTCATCCCAATATTTCATACTATGTTCTGGGAAAAGATATGCTTTATTTGGTTTTAGTTCCTTCATAAACTCAGGTTCATGGGAAACAATTATCATTGTTCCTTTATACTCCTTTAAAGCTTCCAAAATCACTCTTTGACTCATAACATCAAGATATGTTGTTGGTTCATCTAAAATTAAAAGATTATTGTCTTTGCCTGTTAAACAAGCAATTGAAAGCCTTGTTTTTTCTCCACCTGACAAACTTCCAACTCTTTGTAGTTGTTTATCCCCTGCAAACATGAACTTACCCAAGAAACTTCTGGCCATTCCTTCATTCATTTTTGTAGCCTCACAAAAGGTCTCCATTACAGATTTATTAAAATCAAAAGTTTCAAATTCTTGTGAATAATATCCAATAGCTAGGTCATCATTTCTTCTAACTTCACCACTATCAGGAGTAAGCATATTCATTAATATTTTGATAAAAGTTGATTTTCCTGTACCGTTTGATCCGATTAGTGCAATTCTCTCACCTCTTAGAATAGTAAAATCAACACCACGAAGGACTTCCAAATCCCCATAGCTTTTTTTAATTTCTACTGTTTTTATTGGAACTTCGCCAATTCTTTTTGGTTCTGGAAGTTTAATTGAAATCTTTTTTAGTTCTTGTGGAACTTCTGGAAGGGCTTCTCGTTCTCTTTCTACCTTTCTACGTAAAATAGACTTCGTTGCAACAGCACGCGAATTATTATATCTTTCTTCAGTTCTTTTTAAATGTCTTGTCTTAATTTCTAACTCTTTCTTGAGATTTAGTTCTTTGTCTGCTTTTAGTTTTAAATACTCAGTATAGTTACCTTTGTATTCCTCAATTTTTCCATTGTATGGAGTAACGGCTAGAATTTTATCAATTGCAGTATCCATCAATTCAAGATCATGGGAAATAACAATTACAGCTCCTTGATATTCTGACAAAAATCTCATTACCCACTTCTTTCCTCCTATATCCATAAAGTTTGTTGGCTCATCGAGCATCAAAATATCTGGATTTTGAAACAAAGCTCTAGCTAGCGCTAATTTAGTTTTCTGCCCTCCGGATAAAGTTTTTGGATCATGATTCAGATCAATTGAAAGTTCTAATCCTTTAAGCATTTTATTAATTTCAAAATCAGATAAAATCTCATTACTATCCACATAATCTCTAACACTTTTTGACTTATCCATTGTTTCGTCATGTTTAATTTCTTGAGGAACAAACCCAACACTTCCATCAAGTTTTACTTTTCCAGTAAACCCATGTTCAATCCCTCTAATTATTTTTAAAAGTGTCGATTTACCAGATCCATTTGGACCAACTAGACCAACTTTTTGGCCTTTAGAGATACGAAAATTAACCCCTGAATAAAGAGGTTTTTCACCAAACCCAAAAGCGAGATCA
>CAZGHY010000107.1:0-2753 GCA_964526015.1 uncultured Gammaproteobacteria bacterium | reverse complement strand
GGGATAATGAAACAGAGTTAACAATCATAAATAGACCTCTAAATAAACTTGTTAACACTATGTCAAAACACAATCTATTCTTAAGTGATGTATATGAACCAGAATCAATTGGTTTTGCAAAATCATTTTCAGAAGACTTACAAAAATCTCATCATATTCCCACCTTTATTATTCTTGGAGCAGTTAAAAAATAATACTAAAGGCCTTTTCTTTCCACAACATCAAATCTACAATCGTTAGTTTCTTTTAGTGTTTCAGGATTAAAACATCGATAGCCTATTAGAATCTTTTCTATAAAGCCTGATTTGTCTTCTGTATTAAGTGATATATTAAACTCGATCAAGTCTGATACATTCATTAGTGCTACCCAGTTGGCGCTTTTGGTCTCGCTAGAATTTTTATTTGGTTTGTAGTTAATATTTTCTAGTGAAAAAATCATTTCCGTGCTTTGACCATCATTTTTATTTGAAATTGATTTATCTTTTTGTATATGTCCTCCGTATGGATTTGTCTTAAGTGGATTTGGATTAATATAAACATTTTCCCAATCTCTTAGAGATCCGGCAGATTCAGTTCCAGTTTTAACATATAGATAACCACACGCTACCTCAGAACCAAGACCTCCTCGTTTTGCTACTACTATTGTTGGATTTATAAATCGACCATTAGAAGCGTAGGCTCTTACTTTCTTATCAATCAATTCAACAACTTGTTGTTTTGGTAAACTATCAAACCCGCTAAAATCCTTAGGGCATGTCACTAGTTGTTGAATCTTTCCACCATCAGGTACAATTTCAACAGGAATAGGCTCCTTAAATTTATTTGCAACAACAGTTGACGCTACAATTCCGGCAAGCGCAATAACTGCAAAAAGTAAAGCTTTTAAAAAATTGTTCATTTTATCTAATCGTTCTAACCCTTTTGGCAAAGGTAGCAGTAAATATCATTAATATACTTGTCAGTATAACAAATAAATAGAAATGAAATTCAACTGGTGCATTGGTATACCATGACGTCGTATTTTTTGCAAGCGGAGTGAAGAACAATGCTATCAATACAGATACACAGAAACCATATAACGAAATTGCATAATCATAACCTACAAATGTAGTAAAAATATAGAATCCTCCAAAAACTACAATTAACAAATTTATTAGTGGGAGTAACCATTTATCTTTTTTGATTGATTCTTTAAAGCCTTTAGTATTTTGCAACATATTTACTTTAAGTGAAGAATATACGAAACGCTGTTAATTTTCAACAAGTTCACTTCTCTAACTTGGATTGTCTATAGTAACAATTAAAGTTCGATTACTTAGCTTCAGATTAGCTTGCATTATATGTTATAATGTATATATGAAATTATCTAAGACAGAAAGGTGGATCTTAAACAATCAATACGAAATTCTTGAGAAGTTGGATCCTAAAAATAAGGATCATTACTCTAAATGTCGAGAAATATTAGAAAATGGATATGAACTTTTGTATTCCGAGATTAGTCAGAATATTTATGATGATAAAGATACATTAAATTCAGATGGAGCTAAATATGTTTATAAGGTTTTGGACATGTTTTACGCACTAGGACGTTTTTATAAAAATTCAAAAAGTGAGAGTAAGTTTAAGAAAAGTGACTTAGCTTTTATGGGCTTTGATGGAAATGACTCCATTGAAGTTAAATACCTAGCTTTTGCAAGATTTAATCGCGAATATGACGGAACACCATCTGAAGTTATTGACGGAAGCGATGGTTTTAATAGCCATATGCCTACTTTAGATATATATGACAGAATGCTAAGTGCTTGGCAAGCTAGCAAGGATAAATACAATTTAATAACAGAAGATGTGGAGAGAATACTAGCTTCAAAGACCCATCCTTCAAATAGATAACTATTTATCACTTATTGAAAAGATTATTCGTTGGGTGTAAAAATAATCAAGGTGGTAAAAGTTAAAGAAAAAGATCAGAAAGTTTTAAGTATCAGTCAATTTTGGACTAATTTCATTTTCTTCTTTTTTGCAATTGGATTTGGATTTACAGTTAGAATAATTATTGATTTACTTAAAAGATGAGTAACAATAAATTTGTTTTAGTTTCAGTTGAACTCCTTAAAAATTTAAAGGGACTAGCCAAGGGTACAGAATACGAAGATGAAGTTAGAAAAGTTTTAGATTCCAGAGAAGCCATAGAAAATCATGATGTAACAAAACTTCCCAAGTCTGCAGTAGTTAAAAGAGTGATAGACGGAGACACTGTAGAGTTATTTAACGGTACTGTATTACGTTACACAGCAATCACTGCACCAGAAGAAGGAGAAGTCTTTGCAGAAGAAGCTGCCAAACTTAATCAATCTCTTGTTGAAGGAAAAGAAATTAAACTTGAATATGATAATTACACTTCTGACAAATTTGGAAGAATACTTGCATATCCAATTATTGATGGAGTTAATGTCTGTGTTGAACTTGTCCAAAAAGGTATGGCTGAGTTAGTAATCTATCAAAAAAGGAAGCCATTTATTTATCAAGTTCAATTATTAGAAGCCCAAGAACAAGCAAAGAAGCAAAAATTAGGAATTTGGAAGAACAACTAGCTTCAGTTGTGTAAACAAAGCTTCTCTTCAAATAAAATAAGTATTCATAAAGTTAAACGAGTATTTTATGTTATCAGTAAGCGTGGGCTAGGCATAACAAAATACACTGGCGTATTGCGACCGAGCGAAGCGAGGGAGCAAGAAGACAAGCACTGTGTTAAG
>CAZGHY010000106.1:0-2774 GCA_964526015.1 uncultured Gammaproteobacteria bacterium | reverse complement strand
CAACTGAGGCTAATCTGGAATATCGCTTTGTACTCATTGTATAATGCAATATTACTACTAATGAAGGATAAATACAAAGCAGTTTGGGTTAGTCACTCTTCAATTGCAGATTTCATTGCTTGTCCACATGCTTATTATCTAAGAAACGTATTTAAAGACCCAAAAACTGGCAATAAAATTACTGTAACATCTCCTGCACTTTCTTTAGGCTCTGCAGTTCATGAAGTTATTGAATCACTTTCAGTTCTACCTGCCGAGAATCGATTAGAAATCTCTCTCGTAAAAAAGTTTGATGTAGCTTGGCAAAAAGTGTCTGGAAAAGTTGGAGGATTTAAGACGAAAGAACAGGAAGAAGAATATAAAGAAAGAGGTAGGCAAATGCTAAAAAGGGTAGAAGAACATCCAGGACCAATACTTAATAAAGCAATCAAAATACAATCTGATTTTATACCAAATTTTTACCTCTCTGATGAGGATGACATTATACTTTGTGGAAAAATTGATTGGTTGGAATATTTAGAAGAATCTGATTCAGTACATATCGTTGATTTCAAAACTGGTAAAAATGAAGAAGGTGAAGAATCACTGCAACTCCCTATTTATTTGTTGTTGGCATCAAACTTGCAATCAAGACCAGTTTCAAAAGCTTCATATTGGTATCTAGATAAGTCTGATAATTTAATTGAAAAAGAACTACCAAATATTGTTGATAGTAAAGAGAAAGTATTAACAGTTGCAAGAAGAATCAAACTTGCAAGACAACTTAACCATTTTGTTTGTCCAAAGGGTGGGTGTATGAAGTGTAGACCTTTGGAAAGAATATTAAAGTCAGAAGGAGAAAAGGTTGGGGTTTCAGATACTAGACAAGATATTTACATACTCAATTGATGAGTGTTTACATATGATGATTGAAAAAATTATAACTGCTTTTATTCTATTCTTTTCAGGAAGTAGTGTCACCCCTGCAATAGTCGAAAACAACTTTGCTTTCCGTGAATTAACTATCCCATATCTACAACAACAAAGTTATGAAAGTAATTTAGGAGAACTTACAAAATATCAAGATAATTCAAACTATACATCCTATTTAACAAATTACGATTCAGAAGGATTAAAAATAAATGGACTTCTTACAATTCCAGATGGGGATATACCCGAAGGAGGCTTTCCTGCAATTGTTTTTGTGCATGGATACATACCTCTAACAGAATATAGGACAACAGAAAAATATGTTGCCTATGTTGACTATCTCGCACGTAATGGTTTTGTTGTTTTTAAAATTGATCTACGAGGTCATGGAAATTCAGAAGGTGAAGCAGGGGGTGCATATTACTCAAGTGATTATGTAATAGATACATTAAATGCATATTCAGCTTTAGAAAATTTTGAAAAAGTGAATAAAGACAAAATAGGACTTTGGGGACATAGTATGGCAGGGAATGTGACTTTCAGGAGTATAGCTGTTAAAAAAGATATTCCTGCAGTTGTTATCTGGGGTGGTGCAGGTTTTACATATACAGACTTTTTAGAATATGGAATTGGGGATAATAGCTATAGACCACCAAATAATGATTCAGAAAGAGCAAGGAAAAGAAGGCAGTTAATGGAATATTACGGACAATATGATCCAGATAGCTGGTTCTGGAAACAAGTAACCCCAATTAATTATTTAGAAGGTGTAACTACAAAACTTGATCTACATCATGCAGTAAACGATGACGTTGTAAATGTAGAATACTCAAGGAACTTAAACAGGTTGCTTGATGATACAAACATCGTTCACAATTTATACGAATACCAATCAGGAGGCCATAACATAACAGGCACTGCATTTACCCAAGCAATGCAAAGAACAGTTGGGTTTTTTAAGAATAATTTATAACTTACTTCTTCGCCAAGTATTTTTGAGTAAATAATGAATACTGGCTATAGGCATTAGTAAAAATAACATAACGTTTTGAAGAGAAAATAATGGCAAACTGGCAGATCTAATTAATATATTTTTATTAATTAATGCATCTACAATCATCAATCTTCTAATTGCTGTCATCTTGCTTGGTAGTTTGTCGACCTTAAACCATCTACCTTCGCATTCTGGATATTCTTTTTTGTAAGTTCCTGATATAACTTTACCTTCATAAACATGCGAATCAATTGATTTTGTTTTTGGATTTATATATTCAGCAATTTTTCTTTCGATTTTTATTTTAAATCCGGTTTCTTCGTATGCTTCGCGTATTGCACACTGTTTAGGAGTTTCTTTCTTTTCAATTCCACCACCTTGTGGTTCCCAGACTGGAAAGTCTGAACGAAGAACTAAAAAAACTTCTGATCTATTTTTTCTGGTTAAAACCACAAACGATCCAATCTTGTTATTAGATTTCATTCTTAACTTTTTCTAAAAACTCTCTATCTTCTTTGATTGCCATTTGAGATATTGCTTCTTCAATTTCAAACCATCCATATTTTTCTTCAGCTTGTTGATGAAAATCTGGACGATCAGATTTTACGAGAAACATATGTATGTCTTTATTTACTATTGTGCCATCAACCTCTGACCCTAACCTGCTAAATACACCTAGTTTTTTAACAATACTCAGTTGAGTTAGTCCAGTCTCTTCTGTAACCTCACGAATTGCTGTTTGCTCATATGTTTCACCTTCTTCGAGATGGCCTTTTGCAAAACCTAAACCCTTAATGTGTGTGAATATTGTTAAAAGAATTTGCTTGTTTGGGTTATTTCTAACTACAATTCCACCAGCTGAAATTACTTT
>CAZGHY010000105.1:0-2776 GCA_964526015.1 uncultured Gammaproteobacteria bacterium | reverse complement strand
TATGACTATATCATATTCCCTGCCACAAAAGTCCAATTCCGTCGAAGGTTTTTGTCCCTACCATTCCATCAAATCCTTGAGGAATAATAACTGAAAAAATCTTGGTTTCACCTTTCTTTGGAGGTATCTCTGCTTTAATACCATAGTGTCTAAAAATATAATTAAAGCCAAACTGATTTCCTAATTTAGAATTTAGTGAAATTCCATAATTATCATAGCCCCCAATACTCACAATTGTCTTTGCAATATCTGACTTAGATTTTAAATTCCAAGAAACATATCTAGACTGGATTTGGTCTAAATTAAAGTAAATTGAAACAAGTAAAACTACTCCTATTAATATTTTTCTAGAAATTATTTTATTTAGTAATAGTGCAACTAACAACAACAATGAAGGAACCGTCATCATTAAGTAGTATTCGGAAAATTTTCCTTGTTGGATATAAAACAAAATTGCCGGAAAAATACCAGTAATTAAAAGCAGAAATGATATGTCTTTATATGTTTTATTTCTTAACAAACTGATTCCATTAACAATAACTAAAGCAAAAATTCCTTTTGTTATTACACTATCAACCAAATTAGTATTTTTAGGATAAATAATTGATGTTGTATTGATATTTAATACATTAATTATTTTATTTAGACTTACAAAATAACTAACCCCTTCACCTTTTATCGCATCAGATAACTTTTTAATATTTGAAAGGTTATGAGTCAAATCAAATATTATATTGGGGGACAATCCTGCAAACAAAATGAATAAAGACCACAGTAAAGTTTTCAAGTCAATTTTTACAGGACGTACAAAAATAAAATACAAGATAATAGAAACTAAACTTAAGACAATTCCAAAATGTGACTGGAACCCACCAATAAAACCTAGTGCAATTAAAATATAACCAAATTTATTTTTTGTAGCTAAATACGCGCCAGTTAATAATATAATTTGAGATATGAAAAACAACGAAGGTGCCCATGGCAATTGATCCCAAAATATTAAATTAGAAGATATTGAGGTTAAAAATAAAAAGACATACGCAGTTTCATGATTAACAAAATATTTACAAAACAAATAAAGGGCCAGAAGTGTAACAACCCCCAAAATAACTGAAAGGTAGGCGCCAGAAATTGGTGAGCTATTAGTAAAAATTCCAACAACTGACCAGAGATAGATAAACCCTGGACCAATTGAAAAATTACCAACTGAAGTTACAGGTCCAAGAAGAGGTATGTCTCCAGCTAACATTTCATAGCTTCTGTTTGCTAACCACTCCTGATCAGCATCAAACAATGTTCTTTGTTCTAAATTATAGAACCTTAAACTTAATCCCAATAATACAATCAAACCAACAATTAAAAATTCCTTGTATTTTTTGAATATCCTATTCACTTTAATACTATTTGTATTTTCCTAAAAATGCGTTTAATCTAACCTTAATCAAATCTCTTAAGCCATTCCAAGAGTCTTTGATTGGGTTTACTTGCTTTCTTTCCCCATATTCGTACCATTCGACAGGTATCTCAGCTACTTTAAATCTTAGTTTTCTTGCAATATACAAAAGCTCCAAATCAAAACCAGCAGTAACAGAACCGTTTCCAGATTTTGTTTTAGCCCCAAAAACTTTCATTTTAGATATTATCAGTTTTGCAGCCTCAGATTTAAAAACTTTAAATCCACACTGGGTATCTTTATAAGGCAATCTTAAAATTAAATTCCTTAATGTTGCAAACCCATAAGCCATTATTTTTCTAATTATAGATTGGCCTGGTCTTCCAGCTCTTGAACCAATAAGAATGTCAAATCCCTGTTTAAACTTTGGTATAAATTTATCAAGCTCACTCAACGGTGTAGACTGGTCCATATCAGTAAACAATATATATTGACCATTAGCACTCTTCATGCCAGAAATTACATTTCCACCTTTTCCTAAATTAATTGGCTGATCAACAAGTTTAAAATTTGGATATTTTTTTGTGTATCTTCTAACAATCGAACTAGTATTGTCTTTAGAAGCATCGTTACTAACTATAACCTCCCAAGTAAATTTTTGATTTTTTAGATATTCATAAACGCTATCAAGAACGCCTCTCTTTAAATTTATCTCCTCATTATAAGCTGGAATAACAACACTTAAGAACGGTTTCATTATTATATTCTATATCTTTTCTGTACCACAATTCCACCGAAGATTTCTTCCTTTTCAATATTCCCAATTGTAGATTGCCTATCAAGCCAAGAATTGAGTCTTTCTGGATGAGGAGTATCAATCTCATATAGTGTATATAGTATATCTACTCTATTTTCTGATTGATTTAAACCACGCCACTTAAACAGGTATTCATAGGCATATGGAATAACTGGAGGCACATACACATCAACATTAAATTGATTCTTAGCATCGTTTTTAATCCAATCAATTGCGTTTATTTGATTTTTAAAAGCAATTATTTCATTGTCATCTAGAGGTGTTTTGTAATATGAAAATGAATTATAGTTTTGAACAAAAAATATTGTAAAAAATATAACTGTTATTACTTTCCCAATTTTAAGACTAAAAATCTCATTTAAAACATACGAGAACATCAATATAAATACAAAATAAAAAGCAGTGAAATAATAATCATAGAACCCTCCCAAATTACTTACAAAAAACAAAGTTCCCACAAATGGAGACATAAAAGTTATAAATAGTACTTTGAACTTGTCGTCCTTCCAATATGTTTTAAACTTTAAAACAAGAAATAGAATGAATAATGCAAAAAATGGTAAAAA
>CAZGHY010000104.1:0-2814 GCA_964526015.1 uncultured Gammaproteobacteria bacterium | reverse complement strand
AAAGCTTCACTTCCAGTACTTGTTGATTTCTATGCCGATTGGTGCGGACCATGCAAGATGGCGGAACCAGTTTTGGTAGAGCTATCAGAAAGTTATAAAGATAAGGCTTTAATTGTTAAATTAAACGTTGATGAAGATCCACAAACAGCAGGGAAGTATGGAGTTATGTCAATTCCAACAACAATTTTATTCAAAGGTGGAAATGAAATTGGACGTCAAGTAGGTTTTGGAGGAAAACAAGTATTTGAGGAATTAATCAAAAAGGGGGTGACTTCTTAATGCAAGATAACACAATCGCACAAGCAACAACAGATCAACCAGTTGCACAACCAACAGTACCAACTATGCCAGCAGATGTCACAATGACACCTGTTCCAGCAGTTGATGTAAATGCAACAGTTACTGAAACACCAGCATCAGAAGCAGTAGTAGTTACTGAAACACCAGCTATGGCAACAGAAGCTGTCGTCACAGAAACACCTGCACAAGTTGGACCAGCACCTGTTGAATTACCAGTTGAATTACCTGAAGTTCCAGCACCAGCAACACCTGTTGCAACTGAAACACCAGTAACTCCAACCGTTTAATTTTTAAAGATGCAAGACACTATTTGGGACACAGCCATTATTGGTTCTGGTCCTGCGGGTTTAACTGCAGGAATCTACACCACTAGAGGAGCACTTTCAACTGTAATAATTGGAGGTTCTTCTTGGGGTGGCCAATTAATGTTAACTACAGAAGTCGATAATTTTCCAGGATTCCCTGAAGGAATAATGGGACCTGACTTGATGGAGAATATGAGAAAACAAACTCTTCGTTTCGGAGCCGAATTTATCCAATCAAATGTGACCAAAGTTGATTTTAACAGTAAGCCGTTTAAGTTGTTTGTTGATGAAAAAACAATTCAAGCAAAATCAGTAATTATTGCAACTGGTGCTGAAACAAAATGGTTGGGAGTCAAAGGAGAAAAGGAATTAATAGGAAGAGGTGTATCTTCATGTGCCCCATGTGACGCCCCATTCTTTAAAGAAAAATATGTTTTAGTTGTTGGTGGCGGAGATTCTGCAATGGAGGAGGCTTTGGTTTTAACAAGGTATGCATCAAAAGTTACAATAATTCACAGAAAGTCTGAATTTAAAGCCAGTAAAGCAATGCAAGAAAAAGTTTTTGCAAATAAAAAAATTGATGTTATCTGGGATTCTGAGATTGAAGAAATCGTTGGAAGCATGAAACTTGAAAGTGTTAAATTAAAAAACAAAAAAGCAAATGAAATATCAGAAATTAAAGCCGATGGTTTGTTTGTGGCAATAGGACACAATCCAACAAGCGAACTTTTTAAAGGTTTGGTTGATTTAGATGATAAAGGTTATGTTATTCCAAAAGTTGGAGCAAAAACAAATATAGAAGGAGTATTTGTTTCAGGTGATATACACGACCATACATATAGACAAGCAATAACTGCAGCAGGATATGGTTGTATGGCAGGAATGGAAGTTGTTAACTATGTTGCAGATTTAAAATCTTAATTTAAGTTAATTTTTTGGTGCGATATAAATATACCCCCTACTGTACCCAGTTAGAGCATGTATTATCTGTATAAAACGTCTTTTAGGGGGAGTAATTTTATGTTTATTTATCTCCTCTCTGGTAAGTTTATGTTTATTTGTTCCTAGATACGTTTGGTCGTTTGCGTAAACTTGTAATTGATCTTTATTGATTTTGACACTGTGAAATACAGTGTGGCTTAATTCTCCATCTTCGACAGGTATCTCAGTAGGGTAGACCTTTCCTATCTCAATTTTTCTACGTATAGTTATAATTCCCCAAAAAAATTTTATTTCTTCTTGAACGTCAGACCGCTCTGCCATATCTGGATTATATGACTGCAAAATTAGTTGTCAATATAATAAAGCTAATTAGCAGTTGACAGAATGAAATTTATTAGGCAAAATTACACAATACATTTAACAGATTTAATAAAAATTTATATAAAAATGTCAAAATTTAACAAAGAAACTTCAACCAATCAAACAAAAACTTCAATTTTTGAAAAGTTGGTTCCAGCTCTTTTAGTTATAACAGTTGGTTTGGCTTTTATGGTTGGTGTCCTTTGGCAAAAAGTCGAAAATCTTGGTAAGGGTTCAACGAAAACACCAACAGCACAGCAACAAGTTGCAAAACCACAAGTTCAAATTTCTCAAATAAAAGACTTATTTGGTAAGGATGTTATCAAATTTGGAAATGCTGATAGTAAACTTATTTTTGTGGAAGCTTCAGATCCTTCTTGTCCATATTGTCATATTGCAGGAGGTTTAAATCCTGAACTTAATAAACAAGTTGGTCCACAATTTACAATGGTTAAAGACGGTGGTACATATGTTGCACCTGTACTTGAGATAAAAAAGCTTGTAGATGAAGGCAAAGCTTCATTTGTTTGGCTTTACTTCAATGGTCACGGTAATGGAGAGCTTGCAACAAAAGCACTTTACTGTGCATATGAAAAAGGAAAGTTCTGGGAAGCTCACGATCTTCTCATGACAAGCAAAGCATATGATTTTATCAACAACACGGTTAAGAATGATATGGCACAATCAGGTAAGATGGTTGATTACTTAAAATCAGCAAACATCCCAGATCTTAAAGCTTGTCTAGATAGTGGAAAGTACGATGATAGATTAGCTTCAGACATGAGTCTTGCAGGATCTTTGGGAGTATCTGGAACTCCAGGTTTCTTTGTAAATGAAAATAACTTTGCAGGTGCATATAGCTTCAAAGATATGGAGAGTTTAGTCACTTCAGCTTTAAAGTAAATTA
>CAZGHY010000103.1:0-2814 GCA_964526015.1 uncultured Gammaproteobacteria bacterium | reverse complement strand
GACGATGACCGATGAAGACGGCGTGACAACGGCCGTCAGCGGCACTTTGACCGGCACGGCGGCGACGGTTTGCACCTGGGCGTTGTCGGCGGGCGACAGCGGCACGGCGGGCACGTTTACGGTGCTGTTTAAGGCGGTTGCTGCCGGCGTCACAACCTACACGCTGGAGGCGACGTTGGAAGTCATCGCCAACCCGGCGGTGACAGGTACGCAGAATGATCCGCTAGTGTCAATCTCTGCCGCTGATGCGGCCTGGCTAACGGCCGCATCGGCACGGGTAGCCGACGGCGACGACGTGGCTACGCGGGACATTGACGGCACGGCGGGCAATTTGACCGTGCTGGATGCCAGCGGTAATGCGGTGGACGGGGGGTATGCGGCGAGCCAGGATGGAATTGCAAATAGCGTCGTCCAGCGAATTGCGGACGGAACTATATACAATCTCATTAGTGCGCCCGCATCGGCGGCAATAATAGGCTCTAATTATCAAGGAATCGGAATCACAGCAGATTCAAACAGCGGTACAGGTTTGGTAGCAAAGTCTACCTCCGGCGCGTATGCCATCGAAGCACAAGACGGAAGCTTGTCAGTGCAGGTGTCTGGTATTCGGCGCGTTGACGGCGTGCTTGAGTTTGTTGGCGCGTCGGCGGCTACAAACCGCGCCGCACAGCGCACGGAGCTAGGGCTAGGCACGGCGGCATTGGCTGCGACTGGCGATTTTGACGCGGCAGGGGCTGCGGCAACGGCACAGGCGGCGGCGGTGCAACGTGCCAACCATACCGGCACGCAGTTACTCGGCACGATTAGTGACGCGGGCACAATGGCGGCTCAGGCAACAACGAGCTACTACGCAAAGACGGATTTTAGCGCAGCCCCAGCGGCGGCAGAACCACTTAAAGCCGACGGCAGCGGTGGCATGTCTCCAAAAACGATAGACTTGCGCGGTGCTACGGTTGCCGATTTTACTGCGCTATTCCCTGGCAAAGCGGCGACGGCATACGGTGTTCAGACGCAATCAAGTGGCGCGACCGGTGGATTAAGCGCCAACGGCTTTACCAATGCGACAGCGACAGCATTGCCGATGATTTTTACAGCGTATCATGGCAGCACGTCGCCAACCGTGCCAGCTATCATCTTCAGAGGCGCAAAACACAACGGGACGACCAGCGCGGTGGCATTGGCATTTGCAGAGCAGTTGATCCAATTCCGCAATTGGACAACCAACGTGATGACCATACTTGGCGGCGGAGAGGTAGGCATCCGCACGGATACACCTGGTGCACAATTGCATCTGGTGGCCAATGCCGCAAGTAAAATCGGCGAGATTATCCAATTAGCTGCATCGCCAACGGCCAACGCGCTGGAGGTGCGGTCAAGTGTCGGCGCGGTGCTGGCCAAAATCGAACCAGACGGCGAAATACAGGCGGCTGGTTATCGTAGCAGCGACGGTACGGCCGGTTGGACTGGCACGTTTTTGAATGGCTCCGGTGCTACAGTGACCGTTAAAAATGGCCTCATTACAGGAGTGGCATAATGGCAGAATACATAATTACGATAGGCAACGGTGAGACTGAATCGGTTTTCTTGGCGTACAAAGAAGAGCAACGGCGGCTGCGTGCGCATGTGTCAATGCAATGGCAACAGGCGGCGGCGACGTTGGGCGCATACGACGCATTTGCTGAAAAGCTGGCAACAGGCGGCGAGCTTGAGGCAGTGGCGGAATATCACACGGCCGTTGCCGGTCAATTGGCCGGCGCGGAGCAGTTATTGCTCCAAAAAATTGCAGAGGTTAAGGGTTTGATTGAGCAGATCAATGCGGCTTATTTTATGGCGTGCCGAAGTAGACTCGCTGCGATTTGCGCGATTATGGCTATCCTCGCCGCGTGCGCACCACAGCCGGAGCCGTTGCCTGAACCGCTGCCAACGGCCGAAGCCGAAATGGTAGCCGCGCCGCAACCGGTCTACTTACCGGCCGTCATCATGTCAGCGCCGTTGGTTGTGGACCAACGCGCCGGGCCGGAGGTCTGCATGGCCTGGAGCGGACAGTACCTGAGCGAGGCGCGGCGGGATTTTGAATCCGTCCTGTCTTACAATTCAAACACTTGGCGCGTGCCGTCGGTAACGGCCGTGCCGATTGTGCGAAGTTTGCCCGGTCATCGTGGCGATGTGGCGGAGCAATTGCTCCACTTAAAATCTATCGGCTGGACTGGTCTGGTTATTCTGGCCAACGAGCCGGACATGGCCGACCAGGATGCAATCACCAGGCCGCAGGATATGGCTGGATTATACTGGTACGCTACGCAGGTGCTACCCGATGCGACATTTATCACGCCGAATACTATCAGCCTGGATTATTTGGATGAGTTTCTCGACCATGCGACCATGAGACGCAAGGACCGCGTGGGGCTGCACATCTATCAAGGCAGCCGGTATGACGGCGTGCATACGTGGCCGGGCGCATGGGTGGCACGCGCTGAAAGTATCTTGGCGCGGCACGGCGTCGCCAACCGCTATTGGATAAGCGAGGCGGGACTGGCGGAAGTTTGGCCGGCAGACACGGCGCGGCGATATGCTGCGGAGATGTTTGCCAGCGGCGCGGAAGTGGTTTGCGTTTACACGACTAATTGCGGGGCGTATACTCCGGGCTGCGGGTGGGATTTGTACGATAAAAGCGGCGCGTTAACGGTTGGCGGCAATGCGCTCAGGAATGTGCTAGGAACGGCCGTCAGGCAGGCGGCCTATCCGTGACAAAAGGAAACAAGATGAAAATTAACATGAGTAATGAACCGGTGGCAATCATCGGTGCAATCGTTG
>CAZGHY010000102.1:0-2869 GCA_964526015.1 uncultured Gammaproteobacteria bacterium | reverse complement strand
TGTTTTGATAACCATTTTTGAAATTCTAAATATCCAGTATCTTGATCTGTTCTACCCAACCAAACAATAGAGTTTTTGATTTTACCTGTGCTACGTAGTTTTAGAGAAGCGGGATTTACTCCACCATGTATTATGTAATCTGCTTTTATGCCGTAATACTTTTCAATGTATTTACCAACTGCAATACTTCCATTTGTTAGTTTATTTGCAATTCTCTTATTTAGAACGTTATACATTGGTACAGGAAACTTTCCTTCCCATCCATGGAAAGTTATGTATACTTTTTTTGAAGGAAACATAAATCTAAATGGCAGATACCATATAAAAACATCATGGATATGAATAATGTCAGAATCTAAAATAAGTTTTCTATTTTTGAATAACCAATACCAAATATACAAAAGCCCAAAGTATTTTATTTTTGGTGGCTTTATATCCTCCTCTGAAATTATAGTTATTGTTTTATCTGTAGACTGTAGACAATTTACTATTTGCGCTAAATGTTTTTCCATCCCCCCAATCCTCGGCCATTTATGATGTGAGATAAATAAAATGTTCATATTTTCTTTGCAAGCACAACCATGTTTGAAACTCCTAGAAAAAAAAGTCTTTCATCAAAAAAAGTTAAAATGTCTGAAAAAGTCTTAAACTTATTTGCCAATGCAACAAGACTAGACCTTGTTGTAGAAGTAAACAAATAATCCCTTAATATACCCTGGTTCTTCTTAAGTTTTACTATTTTAAATTTACTATTCTCAATTGTTTTAATAAAGTTACTTTCGTTATATCTTCTCAGGTGTCCTACTTCAGTATCAAATCTATCTAGCAACCCATGTCTATACAAAAACGAAGAACCTAACGGCACAGAGAATAAAACAAAACCCTTTTTTGACATCAATTTGTAGATTTCGTTTAGTGCCTTCTCGTGATCTTTTATATGCTCTAAAGTTTCAGAGCATAATACTAAATCATACTTCCCTTTGACCTTTGTATCTGGAAAATTTACCTCAGAAAATCTGACCTTATCGGACAAACCTAAATATTTAGAGTTTACTTTTGCTAACCTTATTGCGTTTCTGGATATATCTACACCAAGGACATCTGCGCCTTTCGAAGCAAAATAAAAACATGTAGTACCTGTACCACACCCAATATCTAATATTTTTTTATTTTTATAATTTCTATAGGGAAGCACCGACAGCAGAGGTCTGTGTGTATAATCAAAATCACTAATAACTCTTTTCTCTAATCGTCTATTCGAGTGATATTTTTCATATAATGCCATATTATAACTATAGTCAGCTATCGCCATGCATATATATATCCATATATATCATCACTCTTAAGTGTTTTTGTTTTATAACCATACGAAACAAGTTTTTTAACGATAGATATATTATCTAAAACTGAAACATTATTATGGTATTCAATAGCAATCTTTTTTATATTTTTCCAATTATTTTTATTAGAATTTTTAATTATGTACCCCTCAGCCCCTTCACAATCAATCTTCATAAAATCGATCCTGCTTAAATTATATATCTTTAATAATGTTGAAAGTCTAATTCCTCTTACTTTTTTGTAATCTGTTTCATTCTTTTCAGAATCAGACTTAAAAAGCATGGCGTGTGAATCATGTCCGTATAAATATAAATTTATCTCAGATTCTTTTTCAGATATAGCAATGTTTGCAATTTCTGGCAATGAAAATTTGTTAATTCGAAAATTATTATTGATAAGTTTGACGTTCGTATCCAATGGTTCCACTGAAACAATTCTAGATGCACCATGCAATTTTGAATAAAGACTAAAAACACCGATGTTTGCCCCTATATCTACAACAACATCGTGAGGATTTAATTTTAAAAAAGGTGGACAATAAACTTCTCGAATAAATATTTCATCTACGATATCTATTACTAAACTTTTGACGCCACCTTCAACAATTACTCCACTTCTTAGCACAACCTTATTAATAGATTTATTTCGGACACGACATGTAATAATATATAACCAATTTTGATAGTTACTATATATATTTAATAAATACTTTATCTTGTTAATGTATTTCTGCATAAGTTAGATTATACCTAATTTATAGTAAAAGTACGATAATGTTGACAATAAATTAAATAAGGGAATAAAATGATTTATAGATACCCAAACTCTTAATTTAATTAATGTACAAAATATTTATTAAAAGTTTATGTTTACTCTTATTAACCTGTCTATTATTTCTTAACCCTAAAAATATCCAAAACGTAAGTGCAGCCACATTATTCTCAGACAATTTTGATCGAAGCGACAGTAATACGCTCGGTTCAGACTGGTCATTATTCTATGGAAACCAACCAGCAGGGATTGAAAACAACAAAGCTTATATCGATGTTGGGGCAGGTGGATTTTGGGGCTTTTACAAAGTAAATGGACTAAACGTACAGGATCAGGACGTAAAAATAACTTATGTACATCAAAATGGCGACACCACACTCCTTGCAAGAGTAATCGACCTGAATAATAGAATTGCAATAAATTATTATCAAAACAGTGGTTTACAAATATATGAAGTTAATAACGGTAATTATAGAACAATTTCAAATACAGCTCCAAATGCAGTTGTTGGGAATACGTATACAATAAGGGCAAGGATCGTTGGAAATTCACTTAAAGTTTGGATAAACGATATGCTATATGCCGATGCAACTTTAAATGCTATAACATCGGGCTCCGCAGGTTTTGGAGCCAACGATGGATATACAAGAGTTTTCTTTGATGATTTTAGTGTTGGTGACGGAGTAGAAAGTACTCCAACGACTACACCAACTTCAATCCCTACTTCCACCCCGACTGAGGCGCCAACTGCAACACC
>CAZGHY010000101.1:0-2951 GCA_964526015.1 uncultured Gammaproteobacteria bacterium | reverse complement strand
TAGCTTTCCTTTTGCATATGGATATACGAAACGTTGCTATCATTGCCCACGTTGACCATGGAAAAACCACACTTGTGGATGCACTTTTGCGTCAGTCACACACAGAACTCAAAAAAGACGTTGCTGATCAGGAAGCAATTATGGACAGTAATGACCTTGAAAGAGAAAGAGGAATTACAATTTTTAGTAAAAACGCTTCAGTAATGTACAAAGGTACAAAAATTAATATTATAGACACTCCAGGACATGCTGATTTCGGAGGGGAAGTTGAACGTGTTCTTTCCATGGCTGACGGTGCACTTTTATTAGTTGATGCGAAAGAAGGTCCAATGCCACAAACTAGATTTGTATTAAAGCATGCACTTAAAATGGGTCTTAAAATTATTGTCATTGTAAACAAAATTGACAAACAAGGTGCAAGGTCAAAATGGGTAGAAGGAAAAACATTTGATTTGTTTGTAGAACTTGGAGCATCTGAAGATATTGCGATGTTCCCTACAATTTACGCATCAGGAAGAGATGGTTTGGCAGGAACAGAACCAGATCTTGCAACAATGAAAGATATTACTCCAATTTTTGAAGAAATATTAAGCTACATTCCAGCTCCTGACGCTGATCCAGAAAAACCACTTCAAATGCTTGTAAGTAACATTGGAAAAGATAATTACAAAGGAAGAATTGCAATTGGAAGAATTAAAAATGGAAAATTAGCAAATAATTCAGAGGTCATGCATATTAATAGAGATGGAGTACAAAAAAGAGCAAAAATAACATCTATAACAACCTTTAAAGGTTTGGCAAAGCAAGAAGAACAAGAAGCAGTAGCAGGAGATATCGTAGCTGTTACAGGAATTTTAGACGCAACGATTGGAGAAACAATTGCAGATGTAAACGAGCCAATCGCCCTTCCTGTCATTTCAATTGAGGAACCAACTGTAAAAATGGTCTTTATGGTTAACGACTCACCATTTGGAGGACGTGAAGGAGATTTCAAAACCTCAAGCCAAATTAGAGAAAGACTATATAAAGAATTAGATACAGATGTTGCATTAAAGGTATTTGATAATCCTGATGGAACATGGACAGTATGTGGAAGAGGAGAACTGCACTTAGCAATTCTAATTGAAAGAATGAGAAGGGAAGGATATGAATTTGCAGTTTCCCGTCCTTATGTTATTAATAAAACGGTAGATGGAAAGGTATTAACCCCATTTGAAAAAGTTTATATCGATGTCCCAGAAGAACATTCAGGTGTTGTAATTCAACATATGGGCGTAAGACATGCCAAAATGGATGATATGTTTAAAAACGAAGAAGGAATAGTTTCACTTGAATTTACGGTTTCAACAAAGGAACTTATCGGATTTCGCGGTGAGCTTATTACAGATACCAAAGGTATGGGTATTATGAATACATCTTTTTATGATTATCTTCCAGATGATGGATTTACAAGAAAAAGAGATCGAGGTTCAATGGTTGCACACGAAACAGGAGAAACTAGACTATATGGATTAGTTAACGTCCAAGATCAAGGACAACTATTTGTAGGCCCAGCAGTTAAAGTCTACAAAGGACAGGTTGTAGGGCAAAGTTCAAGGGCAGGCGACATGAGTGTTAATGTTTGCAAAGAAAAACAATTATCAAACATGAGATCAAAAGGTGATGGATCAGCAGAACATTTTAATTCACCAAAAGAAATGGGCCTTGATGATGCACTTGAATATATTGACGATACAGAACTAGTTGAAGTTACACCAAAGTCTATAAGAATCAGAAAAGTGGTTCTTGATGAAGCAGAAGCCAGACGCAAGAAATCAATGGGTATTAAGTAAAATTATTTTACTTTACTAACAATTCCATCTTGTCTTGTTTTTGCAAAATTTTCCCAAAAGAATTTAGATGTTACAGGTTCTTTGACTATTTTGGCTTTTTTACCACCTTTTAACTTATCTAATTCCGCTCTAAAATCTTGCACTCCTTGTGCTAGAATCGGCATATCGTCTTCTGCATATGCATCATTAATTCTATATTTATTTCTTCCAACACGTGCTACAAGTGTCCAGAAAGATTGTTCTTTTGACATAATATTGGAATATTACTCTCTCTCTGACAAAAAAACAATTTTGAGTTATAATTCTCTATATGGCCACAGACAAACAATCAAAAGAATATTTAGACAACTTAAGACATTCAACTGCTCATCTTCTTGCAGCTGCAATTTTGGAACTATACCCAACGGCAAAAAGAACCATTGGTCCTTCAATTGAAAACGGTTTTTACTATGACTTTGACTTCGGAGAAGTTAAAATTGCTGAATCTGATTTTCCTGAAATTGAAGCTAAGATGAAAGATATAATCAAAACTTGGAAAGATTTTGAGAAAGAAAATATCACAGCAGAAGAAGCCAAAGAATTTTATAAAGATAACGAATATAAGATTGAATTAATTGAGGAATTCTCAGGGGAAGGCAAGAATTTAACTTTTTACAAATCAGGAGAGTATTCAGATTTATGTCGTGGTGGCCATGTTAACCATCCAGAATCAGAAATTAAACATTTTAAATTACTTTCAGTTGCAGGTGCATATTGGAGGGGATCTGAAAAAAATAAAATGTTAACTAGAATCTATGGAACTTGTTTCCCAACTAAGGTTGAGCTGGACGAATATCTAACAATGCTTTCTGAAGCAGAAAAAAGAAATCACAAAAAACTTGGCAGAGAGCTAGGATTATTTATGTTCCACGAAACTGCACCAGGTATGGCATACTGGCTTCCAAAAGGTGTTACTTTATACAATGAGCTTGTTAACTTTTGGAGAGTAGAACATCAAAAAGAAAGCTACCAAGAAATATTTTCTCCACTAATAAATAAAAAAGAATTATACGAAACATCAGGACATTGGGATCATTATCAGGAGAACATGTTTTTAAGCGAAACTGAAGAAGGAGAAGT
>CAZGHY010000100.1:0-2991 GCA_964526015.1 uncultured Gammaproteobacteria bacterium | reverse complement strand
GCCTTTTTAGGTATGGTACTTTCTATTTTAATGATTTTAAAATCTGGACAAATAATTTAGATATGAAAAATAATTTTAAACATTTTTCTCACTATTTTTCACTAATTGCTATTTTTATAGCAGGTATTGTTGGATTCTATGTTTTTTCGTATGACAGAAGCTTTCAAATATCAGTCTTAATAGCTCTTGCTCTTTCATACATTTCTTGGGGGATAATACATCACACAATACACAAAGATCTCTGCTTGGCTATTGTTCTTGAATATGTGGCAGTAGCAATAGTTGGAGTAGTAATGGTGTTTTCCTTGATTTTTAGAGTTTGATGTCTGTATAATCTTCTTACCTTGATTAAGAAAGTAACAAAAGCTGTTATACCAGCGGCCGGCTTTGGAACAAGATTTCTTCCCCAAACAAAATCTATGCCCAAAGAGATGCTTCCTGTAGTAGATAAGCCTGTAATTCAATATGTTGTAGAACAGTTAATTGATGCAGGCATCAAGGATATTATTATTGTCACAGGCTATCACAAACGTGGCATTGAAGATCACTTCGATTCTCCAAATCTTGATTTGATAGAAAACCTTAAGATGGGTGGAGAAAAGAAAAAACATATGCTGGATGAAATTAACGAGATAGGAAACATGGCAAATTTTGTATACGTTAGACAGAAAGGACCATATGGCAACGGGACACCGCTTCTAAATGTAAGGCATTTAATAGGTGATGAACCATTTATATACACGTGGAGCGATGAATTTATTTTGTCGAAACCAAATATTTATAAACAATTAATATCTAATTATGACAAATATCAGTCTTCTTGTTTAGCGAGTTTGCGTGCCGTAAAAGATGAAGATTACAATAGGTATGCATTTGTTGGCGGAGAAGAGATAGAAAAAGGAGTTATTAATGTAAACAGTATTATTGAAAAACCTGGTAAAGAAAATGCTCCGTCTGATTTGGGAAATATATCTGGGTTTTTATTTACACCTGATATATTTAATTATCTGGATCAAGCAGTTCAGAATATAGATGGAAATAAAGAGCTTTATTATAACGATCCATTAAAGTTGATGATTAAAGATGGTAAAAAGGTTTTAGCAGTAGAGATTAAAGATGCTAAATACTACGATATGGGAAATAAACTTGAATATTTAAAATCTGTTGTGGATTTTGCACTACAAAGAGAAGACTTAAAAGATGACTTTGGTAAATTTATAAAATCTATTCAAATTAGTCAATGAAAGGAATAATTTTAGCAGGTGGTACTGGAACAAGGTTGTACCCTTTAACAAAAGGTGTAAGTAAACAGCTAATACCTGTTTATGATAAACCAACCGTTTATTATCCAATATCAACATTACTTCAAGCAGGTATTAAAGATATTCTAATTATTACTACCCCCATTGATATCGATAATTTTAAAAAATTATTAGGAGATGGGTCCCAATTAGGTATAAAGTTTAGCTATAAAATTCAAGAAAAACCAAGAGGTTTAGCAGATGCGTTTATAGTTGGTGAAGAATTTATAGGAAAAGATAAAGTGGCGATGATTTTAGGTGACAACATATTTTATGGATCTCAAATGGACGAGCAATTAGAAAAATATACAGATATAGATGGTGCTGTTGGTTTTGCTGCACATGTTAATGATCCTGAAAGATATGGGGTCTATGAATTTGATGGTAATATGAAAGTTATATCAATTGAAGAAAAACCTGCAAAGCCAAAATCAAACTATGCAAATGCAGGTCTTTATTTTTTTGACAATGATGTTGTGGAAATCGCAAAGGAAGTTAAGCCTTCAGAAAGAGGAGAGTTAGAAATAACATCAGTACTTGATGCCTACCTTAAAAAAGGAAGGCTCAAAGTCTGTTTGCTTGAAAGAGGTACTGCATGGCTTGATACTGGGACCTTTGATTCAATGATGAAAGCCTCCCAGTTTGTGCAAGTTGTTGAAGAAAGACAAGGACTTAAGGTAGGTTGCGTTGAAGAAATTGCATATAGAAAGGGATATATAAATAAAATACAGTTGCAAACTCTTGCCCAAGATCTTATTAAAAGTGGGTACGGTAAATATTTGTTGGAAATTAAATGAAATGAATAAAAAATTATTAGTAACAGGCGGGTGTGGATTCATAGGGAGTAACTTTATTGGTTATCGGCTTAAAAAACATCCTAATGACAAAATAATAAATTTAGACAAATTAACATATGCAGGACATTTAGAGTCAACAAAAGAATTTTCAAAAAACAAAAACTACACATTCATTAAAGGAGATATTTGTGATGAAAAAGTAGTAGATAAACTGATGAAAGATGTGGATATTGTTGTTCACTTTGCAGCAGAAACTCATGTAGACAGATCAATTAAAGATCCTTATGTTTTTACAAAGACTAATGTAATGGGCACATTAAATCTTTTAAATTCAGCATTAAAAAATAAAGTAATGAGGTTTCATCATGTCTCAACAGATGAAGTGTTTGGTGAATTAATACTTGGTAAAGGTAAGTTTAATGAAGAAACTCCATATGATCCAAGAAGTCCATATTCTGCCAGTAAAGCTGCTTCAGACCATTTAGTTAGAAGTTATTACCATACGTTTGGTTTACCTATTACAATTTCTAATTGTTCAAATAATTTCGGTCCATATCAAGATACTGAAAAATTTATTCCAAGAATGGTAACAAATATTATTAATGGTGGGAAAATACCTATCTATGGAGATGGAAAATATGTTAGAGATTGGCTACATGTTGAAGATCATGTAAGGGCCATTGAATTAATTTTGAAGAAAGGTAAAGTGGGTGAAACATATTTGGTTGGAGGTCAAACAAAAGAAGTTAATAATTTGGAAATTGCTAAAACTGTACTTAAGGCATTTAATCTAGATGATTCATATATAACTTTTGTTAAGGACAGACCTGGACATGATAGGAGATATGCAGTGAATTGGACTAAAATAAATAAAGAACTGGGATGGAAACCAA
>CAZGHY010000099.1:0-3021 GCA_964526015.1 uncultured Gammaproteobacteria bacterium | reverse complement strand
CAAGCGTTTGGGATAACAGCGCCCCGCGTGTTGCGTCAATGTGTCCGCCATGTGTATACAGTCCTTGCCGTAAGCCTATCGAGTCGGCATAAGCGATAATCTCATCAAACGCCGGGTGTAACGTAGGCTCTCCGCCGCCTGTCCAAGTCACAGATAACACGCCAGCTTCTTTAGCCTCAAGTAACGCCCGCTTGACTAACTCAACGTCTGCCAGGTCGCCGCCGTCAATGAAGTCTACGGGCTTGTCAATCTTGCCGGACAATGGCCCGCGTGTGTGCGTGTAGGCGAAGTGACAGCCCGCGCAGCCTAGCGAACAACGGTTTGACAAGTCCCATTCAATGTTTATCGGCGCGGCCTTCGTGCCTTGCTTCCACGCGGCCAGCCTGTCAACGTGCGCCAAGATTTTGCCTACAGGGTCGATGTACTTCATTCGCTCATCCACCCTTCGGCCTGTTTAGCCCATTCGCGCATGATGGCCGGACGGTCAGGCCACATGGTTGCATGTTGAATGCGCGGGTGTAGCGGTTGCCACTTATCCCACTTGTGAACATTCCATTCAGTCGAAATGAACCTCGTGCGCTGGTACAACTCGCGGCTTTTATCTTTGGGATAAGTTGGGAAATGTTCGATGGCTGGGTCATAGCCCATCAAATCCATCAACGCGGCCTGCTCCCACCAACCATGATTCAAGTATTGCGTCATGCCCCAAACTTGTTCTAACACGGGTAACATTTGCGGCTTGCATATCCACAAATCATCATTAGGCACATAGCCGCATTGTGTATCATGCGACACCATAGCCTGCCACCATTCCGACTCGTTCAGCGGGAATGATTGCGGCAAGTCCTCGCGCCCGTCAACAATGACTAAATCAGAGCCGATGAACACGGCCATATCATAGGACTTCAACAGGTCAATCAAGCATTGAATCTTATACCACGCGGGCGGTCGGGCTAGTGTGCCGTTAAACTTCGCTTCAAAGTATTCATACCCGTGCCGCTTGGCGAACGCCTGATACGATGGCCGCGCAATGTCCAGCAGTTCCGCATGTGGGCCGACGCCGAAAGTAACGATTGCTTTGCTCATGGCACACCCGGGCAGGTTTCGGCAAACTTGTTTGCCCAGTAGGAAATCTCTTTCATGGTAAGCCACGGAGTCGGCGCGTACACTTGCGCCATTTGCGGCCCGTATTCGGGCGGCTCAGTCCACCAGCCTTCCGCCTTCATAATCTTTTCAAGCGGAGTGCCGGGCATTCCTGTACAGACCGTAGTCTGACGATACTGGATAATCCCCTCTTTGTAGGCTTGTTTAAGGGCATCATACGTATGCTGCAAGTCGGCCACTGTTTCCTTGTAGTTGCCCACCATTGTAAAGACGGCATTTTCTATCCCTGCTTCGCGCGAGACTCGCAAAGTGTGCCAGATGTCAACCTCTTTAATGCGCTTCTTGATGGCCGACAACACCGACTCGCTGAACGATTCAACGCCCCAAAAGATTACCTTGCATCCACTTCGCTTCACATGGCGCATTGACTCAGGCGTGATCGTGTGACGGTTGCAATGCCCTTGCGTGATGTACGGCAAGTGTAAATCTTCTATACGGTCGGCAATGTCCTCAATCCAGCCTGCCGGAAGTTTCGTGCCGACTAACTCATCATCATATACGTACACATTCTCGCAACCACGCCGCTTCAATTCGCGCATTTCCTGCTCAATCATCGCGGGCGGGCGGTAACGAATCGGTTGCTTGTTGAATAGGTTGTCACTGCAAAACACGCATTGAAACGGACAGCCCCTTGACCACATACTGATACCGGGGCGGGGGTTAATCAAGCGCGTGTTGCCGTTGTACTCGCCAATGGGCGGGTTGTGATGACGCCAATCGGGGGCGGGTATCTTGTCGATGTCCATCCGCGTGCCGAGGTGTATGCCGTGTTCGCCACGTTCAAACAACTCGACTACGTTACCCTCGCACTCCCCGACAACCACCATGTCAACGCCCCAATCGTCAAGGCATTTCTGTGCGTTTTCAGTCGGATAGATTCCACCTGCCACAATCAGACCATCGAAGCCAGCCCGCCGCAAAGCCTGTACAATGTCTTTAGCCCCGCGTGAGGTGATGGTCATGGCCGTAATACCGATTGCATCCGGCCAATTATCGCGCTGTGCTTTGTAACTCGCCTCGACTTGCTCAGGCGTCACTGCCAGCGCTTCAAGGTCAATCACTTCCGCGTAATGCCCAGCGTTAGACAACAGCGCCGCAATGGTGGGCAGGTTGATCGGCGGCATCATGCGGTATTGCCTGCCCGTGTAATGGTGAATCGGCGGGTTAAGAAGTTGTACGCGCATTAGAACTTAACCAGTTTCAATTCTGTGTCTTGCCCGTACATCTTGTCTTGAATCGCGGCAAGTGCCTTTTTCCAATGGTGTTCTGTGATGAAGTCTGCGTCATAAGCCTGTGCCGCGTCAATGGCTTTTTGATGGTCTTTGCCCGCCGCGTTATAGGCTTGATTCATGCGATGCTCAATCGCCGCCACCCGTGGCGTAAACTGGTAAGCGCCTTGCGGATTCCATAGCCGCTCGGCCTCGTGTTGCGCCACTTTCCAGCCGTCAAAACACAATTCGCCCATTGCAGTCCAATCGCCGACAATAACGGGCGTGCCGCACGCTTGCGCTTCTATAATCGGGATGCCGAACCCCTCGCCACGGCTAACACTGGTCAATACGTCAATGGAGTTGTACAGATTGACCATGTGATCTTCCGAGAAGCCCAGCACGTTTGAGTATTGATCGCAGAACATGACATCTTTGCCAACGACCATGCCCTGATATTCGACATACTCACGCAAGTTAAGCGCCGCATACCCTCCCTGAATCTCGCCGCTATAACTGTGAATGTATAACAGCGTGTCAGGGTGTTTGGCGTGGAACTTTGCAAACGCCTCAATTTGCGGGTAGAATGCTTTTCGGTCGCCGGGGTCTTTGTTCGCCGCCACCATGCCGACGATAAATTTGTCATCGG
>CAZGHY010000098.1:0-3104 GCA_964526015.1 uncultured Gammaproteobacteria bacterium | reverse complement strand
AAACATTTATTTTCATAAATCTTTCGTCTGAAACACCATTCAAACTTTCTTTAAATGATACACCAGCAAACAAAACAAGAATTAAGAAGGAAACAATGAACTTTTTTGATTTAACTGTTTCCCAAAATCCTGAATATAATGTCAAAATAAACAGAATTAGTGGAATTGTAAGTTTAAATGTTGGGTAGGTAAAAGCGGCGACCCCAAACATAAACGCCATTAAAATATATTTTTTGTGTAAAAACACAACTACAGCAAAAAGAGACAAAAACAATGCAAAATGGGCTTCAAAACCTGCACGAGACAAATAAATATCCCAAAGGGAAATTGATGTTAAAAAGCTTGTCCACAAACCTACATTCTTGTCGAATAGCTTCTTTCCAAGAAAATACATTAATATTATCATTCCCATTCCAGAAACAAAGGATAAACCTCTTACCCCCCATTCAGTTGGGCCAAACATCGCCACGAAAGGGATAGAACCATAAACATAACCTGCTGGTCTACCTGCACCCATTTTAAAGGTTAATGGAAATCTTTCTCCCGTCTGGTCCATACCAGTTTTAAGAAGCGAGTATGAATCATAGACCATTGTGAGTTCATCACCATACATTGGAAGCGAATTGATCCTATGTATTCGTAATAAAAAACCAAGTATTAAAATACCAATTAGTATATAATTTGTAAGTAATGGAAGCTTTATTGATGGGATCAATTTTTGTATTTTCCCTTGCCACCCTAATTTCATATATCTTAATTGTACTAAATATTCCCTATTTAATCATTCCCATAACGATAGGTCTCTTTATTTTTGGAGTTTGGACACTATTCAAGATGAAGAGAGGGCTAAAAATATCTTTTAACCTAAAGACCTTAATCGTTTTAATAGTTTTTACTATTGGAATTATTGGCCAACTAGCAATAATCTCCCCTAGTGGTACATACCAAAATGGAGACCTTGTCTTTTGGAGCGCTCATGGCCATGATGGGCCATGGCATATTGCATTAGTTGAAGAAATGAAGAAGGGTTACCCATTTGAAAACCCAATATTTGCAGGAGAAAAACTAACAAACTATCATTTCTTCTCAGACATATTGCCAACAATGGTTAGCTTGTATACTCCAATCTCAAATTTAGATTCATATTTTAGACTATTCCCTTTTGTTTACTCAATATTGCTAGGTTCATCGGTCTACTTCTTAACCAAAAAACTAACTAATAGTTTCAGTGCAAGTATTTGGGCTGTCATATTTACATATTTTGCAGGAAGTTTTGGGTACATAATAGACAAAGGAGAAAGTGTATTCTGGGCAACTCAAATTCAAAGCTCAAGTGGTAACCCACCACAAATTATTTCCAACTTTTTATTTTTAGCAGGTATTTACTATGTACTTGTTTTTTTGGAACAAGTAAACAAAAGACAACAAACAAAATACTTTTTAATTTCATTAGTAATACTTGCAGTAATCTCATCATTCAAAATATATGCAGGTTTTGTTTTACTTTTAACACTAGCAATAGTTGGTACATGGAACTTGATATTCAAAAAAGATTTTAGATTATTTGTTCTTGCTTTAGTAAGTGGTGTTGCTGCTCTTGCTATTTATTTACCGAACTCTGCAAACTCAGCTTCATTCTTAATCTATGAACCTTGGTGGTATATCAGAACTATGATTGTGGAGCCATCAAGATTAAATCTTTTAGACTGGGAGTTAAGACGTCAAACATATATTGTTGAAAGTAATTGGAAAAGAGTTATTTGGCTTGAAGGTATGGGCTTTTTGATATTTTTCTTTGGAAATCTTGGAATGAGGTTTATAGGATTATGGGAGTTTTTAAAAACTAACTTAATTTTTAAAGTAGCCATAGTTATATCAATTGTCATGCCACTTCTATTTCTTCAAAAAGGAGTTGCTAGTAACACAGCACAGTTTTTACAGTATTTCATTTTGCTCTTTGGAATATTATCTGGTATTGCTATGTCAAAGTTAGCAAACAGTAAAATTAAAACTATTGTTCTAGGAACTGCTGTAATTATTCTAATGGTACCTACACAGTTAACGCTGTTAAGGGATTTTTACGTTTCAGAAGGATCTTTAAGACAGCCATTTACCAGAGTATCTTCATCAGAACTTGAAGCTCTTGAACATATTAAGAAAAATACTGAAGAAACCACAGTTATCTTAACCCCTCCATATAACCAGTATCTTAATCAGAAAAAACAAATACCTGAAATCTGGGATTGGTTTGATACATCGTATGTTTCAGCCTTCTCAGCCAGAAGAGCTTATTTTGATGATTATGAACAAGTAGATATCATGGGCTATGGCTACAAACCAAGGTTAAAAACCAAAGAGTTAATCTTTAACGAAAAAAATACAAACAAAGTAAAAGAAGCGTTACTATCAACTAACGCAGATTTGATTTACTTCCCTAAAGATTTAAGACCACAAGTAGAACTTGATAAAATTGGATTGACTTTATTTTATGAAAACTCTAATGTAGAAGTTTGGAGAATAAATTAGAATAAACTGATTTAATTGTTTCTAATCTACTTTCAGGTTTATGGAATGTGACAATCGGGGCACCACCTTCTTTTGTTTCTTCATCGTATATGTATTCCAAAATCTCTGGTGTTTTTGCTGTTAAAAATATCTCAATGATTTCTTCTTCTCCTGCAGATGGAGATGATAGAGTAAAGTAATACTTTTTATTCTCAGAATCCACAATAGGGTCAAAAATTATTTTAACAAAATCGCCATCGCCAATATTAAAACCATTCATTGTAACTGATCTAACTAATGTGTTTTCCATATCATACAACTTGAAAAACACATCTTTTTTGTTGTGTAAATTTGGATTTTTAATTGTTGTTGCAACCGAAGTTAAGTTCTTTTGTTTTGAGATAAAATATTGAGTAAATGTCCTGTCTCCATAAACTGAAACTCTCCCCATCTGACCGTATCCAGGTTGGTCATTTGCAGGAATCATCTTAATAAGACTTGCCATCAAAGTAGGTACTCCAAACAGTAAAGATATGATAACAAAGATGGTAAATATACTAAATTTCTGCATTTTTATTTGTATTATCTTTTAATAAATT
>CAZGHY010000097.1:0-3163 GCA_964526015.1 uncultured Gammaproteobacteria bacterium | reverse complement strand
GGACTGTAAAATTTTGAGGCAACAGCTAGTCCCAATAAAACACCCTGACCTATCCAATGCTTTTTGTAGTAAAAGGTAGTTATTATAAATCCTAAAATAAAAACCATTTGTCCCAAATCTAAAAGTGCATATATGGTTACTTCTTTAAAAACAGGATCAAAAAGTAACAAAAGTGAACTTAATAGCCCAACAATCTCACTTTTAAAAACTAACTTTCCTAATAAAAATACTTCTAACAACAGAAGTCCTGCAAAAAACATGTTCGGTAAAAGTGGTAAATTAAAATACTTAGCTGACATTCCAAATAAATATTTGATAAATGGAGGGTGTTGAAAATTATATTCTGTAGGGCTTGCACCGTTTGCATAAAGAAAGCCTGATGCTATGTATACTTCTTCATCAGAAACAAATATTCTATCCTTAATGACATTCTCTTTATCTAATATGTCTTGTGACCTCAAATATCTATCAATAACTCCTATGTCAAACTTTTGAAATAGAAAATCTTTATTTAAATAAAAAAAGACAAGAGTAAAAGTAAATAAAATTATGAGGTATACAAAATTACTTTTGCTTTTTTGAAAGCTTTGCTTTAACAAATTCATACACCATCGGTAGTACTGAAAGTAGAATAATTGCAATAACTACAAGTGAAAAGTTTTCTTTTACAAATGGAATATTTCCAAAGAAAAATCCAAGAAGTGTAAACCCAAACACCCAGACTAAACCACCTGTCATGTTATATTCTAAAAACTTTTTATAATCCATTTTTCCAACTCCAGCTACAAACGGTGCAAAGGTTCTGACGATTGGAACAAAACGAGCCAAAAAGATAGTTTTACCCCCATGCTTTTTATAAAATTCTTGAGTTTCGTCAATATGCTTTTGATTAATAAATGGAATGCGTGGATTATCAATTATTTTCTGTCCAAAAAAGTGTCCGATCCAGTAATTTGCAGTATCACCTAGAACTGCTGCAAGCAAGAGAATTAAAAGCAGTATATAGATATTAAACGAACCCAACGCTGCAAAGGCGCCTGCAGCAAACAGAAGTGAATCACCAGGTAGAAATGGTACAAAAACCAAACCAGTTTCTGCAAAGATAATTCCAAAAAGAATTACGTATGAGGCTATTCCATATGTACTAATTATTTCCCCCAAGTGTTTGTCAATGTGTAAAACAAAACTTATAACGTTTGATATTATTTCCATGCTTAATTATTTTACTACATATTTTTGAAAAAAAATATGGAGCTACAAAAAAGTTATCATTAACTTTTTTCTATACTATTGCCATCAAAAAACAAATCAATTTTTTCAGCCAACTCCTCCGCATCGTAGGTAAAAATATAGTGTCTAACGTCCTGAAATATTGCTAAGTGGAGGTTATTCATAATTCCCAATAGTGGTTGCAGTGGTCTAATACTTAAAAGTGAGTCTTTTGTGCCATAAACTAATAAAATATCTTTTCTAACTCTTCTTAAATATTTATATAAATCTGTGTTAGATAAAAGATAGGCAATTTTAAAAGCATTGACTGCATACAAATTAGGTTTTTTAGAGTTTAATATTTTACTTATCAAAACTGGGACAATATTACGAATTACGTAAATTACAGATTTTGAAAACTGTTTAAATGTTACAAACGGAGAGATCAAAACCACTTTATCTATCTCATCTTGGTGGCTATCTGCATAAACAAGCGTGACTGCCCCACCTAAAGAATGTCCTACTAAACTATATTTTTTAATTTTTAATCTATCAACTAATTTTTTGATTAACCTAGAAACTTTATTTAATGTCACATCAGGTATTGCATCTGACCCTCCAAAACCCGGTAAATCAATTGATATACAACGATATTTTCTAGATAGCAGTTTAGAAATGTTGTTGAAGACAACATGCGACTCTGACCAACCATGAATTAAGATTATGGCAGGACCATTTCCAATATCTGAATAACTAACTTTTTTACCATTAATTTCAACTATGTGATCCATTATTGATTAGAGGGAAGAAGGAATTTACTCAAATCTTGGAATTTAACATCACTAGGTGCCGTAAAAAATGAATCATCAAGAGTTGCAACTTTACATGAATCTTTGTACTTATCTATCATATCAAGATAGCTTTCACTAGAAACAACTTCTTGGCCAGTCATACCAACTTTCTCATCATTTCCTTCTGTATCTTTAGGTATATCGTAGACAAAACCTTCTTTAGTTTTATTATCCCAGACATACATCTTATTATCCTTCATCAACATCTCTCCTGCTTGGCTAGGAGTATTTACTGTAGTACTTACTCTTACTGCACCATTTTTAATATATGACTTGAAGGTAGATTCAGCCTCATTAAACTCACAGGTAAGAGTTATGTTTTGTGTTAACGCATCTTTGACTGAGGTAAATACACTTTTACTTTCTGTAACACTTTCACTATTGCCATTTTTGAACCTAGAATAAGAAACCCCACCTACGATAACAAGCAATACTACAGCAACTATAACAAGTATTTTTTTGTTCTTTTTCATTGTTCTGTTTCCATTATATCAGTAGGTATTGGTGTTGCGCTAGTATTTGGGGTGGTAGTTGGTTCAGCTGTTGGATTTGTTGTAGGAATTGGTACGGGTGTATTTGGTAAAACTTCTAAGTCTTTTACATCGCTTACGCGTAATACTTTTGTAGCTTTGTTATATTCCCCAACTGCCATTATTCTTTTACCAACCAAAGTTAATAAATCTAAATTTGTAAGAACATTTAAAGTAATCGCTTCACTTGATGTTGTTATTAAAAAATACTTTTGAGTTGTTAAACTGTATTGTAATTTACCTGTAAATGCAGTTTCTTTCCATTCAGCAACAGGTGAAGATGTTGGTTTTGATGTTGGAATCTCACCAAATTCAAAAAATGGTATTTTAACCCCTTCTGGCAGTGTCACCCTTCCAGCTCCAAACCCTATTGTTGCAACAACTGCAACCATCAAAACTGCAGTAACAGGGTGAATTGTAAACCTAAAATCAATGCCTTCTTTACCCATTACTCTATCCCACCACCTTCTGATATAAGTTACAGGATTTCTGACTTCAACAATTGGAGGTTCTTGATTAACAGAAGACATAATTTAATTAAATACTCTTATAATTAAAAATGCAAATATTTTA
>CAZGHY010000096.1:0-3186 GCA_964526015.1 uncultured Gammaproteobacteria bacterium | reverse complement strand
CTCCACAGCCTAGAGATTTGATATGCATAGGTATAACTTGTTTAATTGTTTCGTTGCGTAATATATATTTCTTACTCTTAATCTAGTTTTAATTAGAATATAATAATATCTTTAATTATGATTAAAAAATTTGAAAGAAACGACTTGAACAATTTGTATAAACCAGCCAATAGTTCAACAAAAAATGAAAACGGTTTAGTTACTATAATTGCTGGATCAAAGCTGTTTCATGGTCCGCCATTAGTCACTATACAAGTTGCATCAAGAATTGTGGATATGGTTTTTTTGTCTTCCCCAGAACCTTCGATAGGTAGAATAGCCGAAAACTTAAAGTCTCAGTTGTCATCTTTTATATGGATTCCTTGGGAAGATACGGATCATTACATAGAAAAATCTGATTCATTATTGATCGGGCCAGGTTTTATGAGATATGGAAGTGAAAAAGATGCTCATTTACAAACGGACCGTCATTGTGATGAAACTTGTATGATATCGAGAGAGATTACACGTAGGTTTTTGAAAAAATATTATTATAAACGTTGGGTAATAGATGGGGGTAGTTTGCAAGTAATGGATCCAGAGTGGATTCCGAGTGGTGCTGTGTTAACCCCAAATTTAAAAGAATATAAAAAACTTTTTTCTAATTTAAGTCCGGAAAGTGTTTCAAAAAAATATGATTGCACGATTGTTGTCAAAGGCCCAATATCTCATGTTTATTCACCTGGTGAAATTACAGAGATACGAGGTGGTAATCCTGGTTTAACCAAAGGGGCGACTGGTGATGTTCAAGCAGGTTTAACTTGTGCTCTTTTTGCTAAAAATAGTGGACATTTATCAGCGTCTGCTGCTTCGTACATTATCAAATCGGCAGCTGAAAGTCTGTACCATAAAGTTGGCGTAAACTATAATGCTGATGATTTAGTTAATGAAATTCCGCAAATTATGCGTTAATATAAGGTATGTATTCTCCAAAATATACTATTACAAATGTAATATTGAAAAATATTGGTGTAATTGAAGCGTCTCGAGAGGTGATTGAGAATGCACCTTTAGTTCCAAGTTACGAAAAACAATTTCAAAATGATGCTATAGCAAGAACAATTCATCATGGTACACATATTGAAGGTAATGAATTAAATCTTTTACAAACTAAAAAAATCCTTGAAGGTCAAGAGGTTTACGGACGGCCAAGGGATATTCAGGAAGTGATAAATTATAGAAATGTAATGACCCTTTTGGATGAGTTGGTTTATAAAAAAGGTGACCTCTCATTAGAGATGTTTTTAGATATTCACAGAACAACTGTTGAAAAAATAATTTCTCCTGAAAAAGTAGGTGTCTTGCGTACGACCCAAGTAGTTATAAAAGAAGAAGGGACAGACAAGGTTGTTTTGAAACCGCCACCTTTTATTGAAGTACCTTATTTACTAGATGACTTTTTAGGGTGGCTTAATTCAAGTGATGCAAAAGATGTACATCCTGTACTTCGTGCTGCAATTGCTCATTATGTTCTTGTTGCAATACACCCGTTTGTAGAAGGTAACGGACGAACTGTTCGTGCTTTTACTCAACTTTTGTTAATGAAAGAAAATTTTGATATTAAAAGATTTTTTTCTCTCGAGGAAAATTTTGATTCAGATTTGATTGCTTATTATGATGCACTTTTCCAAGTTGATAAGGAATCGCAAAATATTGTTTCGCGAAATCTTACTCCTTGGATAGAATACTTTACAGGTGTTGTTGCTGTTGAGATGTCAAAAATTAAAGAAAAAGTTAGAAAATTATCGCTAGATACTAGGATGAAAGTTAAATTTGGAGAGCAAATAGCTTTATCGGAAAGACAAATGAGATTGATGGAATACATAGCCGATCAGGGGGGTGCACCGATGGTTAGTTTAAAACGGTTAATACCTATGGTATCTGAAGATACCATTTTAAGAGACTTAAAAGCCTTGCAGGATAAGAATATAATTAAAAAAGAGGGTAGCACAAAGTCAGCTAGATATATTATTATAAATAAATGACACCTAAAGATCCACAATTTGTATATATGATTTTAGTCTTACCCAGTCTGTTTGGGTTAACGCTTATGGGCGAGGGAATATATAAATGTGTACATGAGGAGTGGAGTGGTTTAATCAGTGTATTTTTTGGAATGCTGTTTATTGCAATGGTTGTGTTTGCCTATTTGTTCTTTTCTTCATACATGAGTGGTAGGGCTATGTAATGATATACTACTCATATGTTATTTAGTCGATTTAGTGAATACTTACAAAAGTTAGAAAAAACATCTTCCCGTCTTGAAATAACTGCAATTCTTGAAGATTTGTTTAAAGAAACGAAAGAAAAAGAAATTAAAGAAGTTGTTTATTTGTCGCTCGGTATTTTGGCTCCAAACTATGAAAGTATCCTTTTAAATCTAGCTGAAAAGATGGTGGCTAGATCAATTGTTATTGCTTTTGATAAAGATCTAGAAGAAGTTACAAAAAAATATAAAGAAGTTGGTGATTTGGGCGACTTGGCTGAAAAATTATCAATTAACAACAACAAATCATCAATAACAGTTTCTGAAGTTTTTAAAAAACTAGTTGAGATTGCAAACTATGGTGGGGAAGGATCACAAGAAGCTAAAATTTCAAAGTTTGCAGAATTAATTAAAAGTTTAGATTCGTTGTCTGTACGCTATGTAACAAGAATTCCAGTTGGAAAATTACGCTTAGGTTTTTCTGAAAAAACAATAATTGACGCTTTAGCAGGACACAGCAAAGATGTTCAAGTAAAAATAGAATCAGCCTACAATATTAGACCAGATATTGGCTATATTGCAGAGCTTGTAAAAGCAAACAAGTTAGAAGATGCCTCACCTGAGATTGGTGTGCCTGTTGTTCCGATGTTGGCTGCAAGGCTTAATTCAACAGATGAAATGATTAAAAAAATGGGTGAAGTTTCTGTGGAACCAAAGTTTGATGGATTACGCATTTTTATACACTTTAGAAGAGGTAAAGGAAACATTGGCAATTTTATAAGAATCTTTACTCGCAACATGAATGCAATTGATATAAATACATTTCCAGAACTTTTAGAAATTGGAAATTACATTAATGCAAATGAAGTTATTTTAGATACAGAAGCAGTTGGACTTGATCCAAAAAGACAAATGTTTGTTGATTTTCAAAAAACAGTAAG
>CAZGHY010000095.1:0-3359 GCA_964526015.1 uncultured Gammaproteobacteria bacterium | reverse complement strand
AGTTGTTCATCTACTTCAGTTTCTTGATCATCTGTAACTACTACATCTGGCTCTAATCCTTTTTCATTAACCCAATTACCATTAGGGGTTAACCATTTTGCGACCGTTATATGCAAACTTGATCCTTTTTCAAGCTGTAATGGCTCTTGGATTGTTCCTTTACCAAATGTTTTTTCTCCTACCAATTTATAGCCCTTAGCTTCCGAAAGAGCTCCAGCTAATATTTCAGAAGCTGAGGCACTACCACCGTTAACAAGAATAACAACTTTAGTTTCTTGGAAACTTCCAGACCTAGATGTTTTATAATCAGTTTTATTTTTACCTCCCCTATCTTCTATTACTACGACCGAATCTTTTTTCAAAAATTCACCCGCAATATCAACAGAAGACTGCAAATAACCACCAGGATTATTCCTAAGATCGAGTACAACGCCAGTTAACTGAGAACCGTGGTCAACAATCTGTGAAACAGCTTTAGCCCATTCTTTCTCAGTATCAGCTCCAAATTTTATAAGTTTTATGTGAGCAATTGTATTATTTTCAAGATACGAGACACTTACCGAAGGGACATCTATTGCCTTTCTTGTGATCTCTTTTTTGAAGGGTTCAGTTGAATCCTCTCGAAGTAAAACTAATGTTACCTTTGTGCCAGCTTTACCCCTAATAATTTTAACTGCATCACTTAACGCAATCCCTGAAGTACCTATATCTATTTTTTTATCTTCGTCTATTATCCCAACTATCAAATCACCTGCTTTAACACCTGACTCTTCAGCTGGTGATTTGGGTAATGGTGCTATCACCGCTAGATTTTTTCCCTTGAATCCAATTTGTATACCAACACCTTCAAAAGAACCTGAAAGATCTTCTTCAACTACTTTGTTTTCATCTGGAGGCAGAAACGCTGTATAAGGATCGCCCATTGATGATACCATTCCAGCTATAGCTCCATAGACCATCTTTTGAGGACTAATCTTGGACTTGTCATAATAGCTTGTGTCTATAGTATCCCAAATCCTCCAAAATAAACCAAAATCAATATCTCTATTGTCCGGAACTTCTCTTGATATTTTGATTTTTGGAAATGAACCTGAATCTAGTTTAAAACCATTAGCACCCAAGCCGTACCCAGAGACAAAAATTACTCCAATTGTAATTGAATATAGAATTACATTTCTGGCAATAGAAAAATTAAGGCGTTTAACGGTCATGTGAATAATAATATCCTAATTTTTAGAATGGGAGAAGGGCTAAAAATCTTGCCCTTTGAACTTCTGTGCTTAAGGCTCTTTGATGTTTTGCACAAACACCACTTCTTTCTCTTGTATAAATCCTACCTCTGTCAGAAAGGAATTTTGATAAATTCTCGTAATTTTTATAAGACGGAGATGTTTTTGCATCACAAAATAAACACGTTGTTGATATTGGTCTTTCCTTTCTTACTTGTTTTTTAAATTTCTTTTTTGCCATATTTTTTAAAAATAACAGACTTCCTCTTAAAACGGTATATCGTCAGCTACTGATTCTTCTACTTTTTTCGATTCTTTCTTTGATACTTTTGGTTCTTCTGTTTGAACTTCATCTGGAACATTAAATTCCTGATTTTCAGATCCACCATCTGAATCCCCTATTCCTTTAGAATCAAGTAGGATCATATCAGAAAGTATGACTTCTGTCATGTACTTTGTTGATCCATCTTTATCCTGCCAGCTTCTTGTAGAAAGTCTACCTTCTACATATATTTTTCTACCTTTTTTCAAAAGTTGGCCACAAATCTCTGCTAGTTTATTCCAAGCAACTAATCTATGAAAATCTGCTTCTTCTTTCTTCTCACCTGTATCAGTTGTCCAACTTCTATTTGTAGCAAGTGAAATTGTAGCTACTGCTGCACCTGTTGGTGTGTACTTAAGTTCAGGATCCCTTGTTAGGTTTCCAATAAGTTGAACTTTATTAAGCGATTTCATATAAATTACTTTTGTGCTTCAGTTCTAATAATCAAATATCTCAAAATGTCATCAGTTGCTTTGAGTTTAATTTCAAATGATTTAATTGATTTAGCTTCCATTTCAAATGGCATATGAAGATATAGCCCTTCTTTTACCTTTTTAATCTCATGGAATAGTTCTTTTACGCCCCAATCTTCGGCTTTTTCAACTTTCCCTTCAAGCATCTTGATTGACTTCTCTAATGTTTCCAAAACAGACTTCTTTTTGGCAGAAGTTGCCTTGCCATCTAAAATAAGTGTCAGTTCATATTTGTTCATAATAAGTCGATTATATCACGTTGGACTTGATTTCAACAAGTGAAAAAAGTAAAATACTCAAATGGAAAAAGGAATTATCACAAAAATATACGAATCAACTGCATATTGGTTAAGTGGTAGATTGCTTGCTAGAGGTATAGATAAAGACGGTAGAGGTTTTTCAAATAGACAGCTTGAATTAGATAATAATTTACAACCGCAGGTCACATTAGATGATGGTCAAATTATTAATGAAGTTAAGGTTCCTGCAAACACTCAAACTAACTCCCAATCTTAAACTCCACCATGTCGCCATCTTGCATTATGTAATCACGCCCTTCACTTCTAACCTTGCCCAATTCTCTATTTTGTTTCCATCCTTTATTTCCTACAAATTCATTAAAATCACAGACATCTGCTTTAATAAATTTTGTCATGAAATCAGTATGAATTACCCCACTAGCTTCTTGTGCTGTTATTCCTTGATTTATTGTCCAAGCTCTAACTTCTTTTTCTCCAGCAGTCAGAAATGTAATTAAACCCAATGTTTTAAATGCTCCTTTGATTAATTTTGTAAGCCCGGAATCTACAACCCCCAAACCATTTAAATATTCCTTTTGATCACTTTCAGGAAGATCTGAAAGCTCAGCTTCAACTTTTGCAGAAATTGCCACAATTTGATTTCTGCTTACTCCAAGCTCAAGAGCATATTTTTCTTCAATTTCGTTAGCGTTAGAAACTTCATTCTCATCAACGTTCAAACAAACTATGAATGGTTTTTTCTTAAAAAGTGGTAACTCATCTGGATTTGCGTTTTTTTTCTTCATATGGGCTTCCATTGTTTGTTCATCAGCTAAATCAAGTTCAAGTTTTAGTATCTCAAAATCACTTTTTGGATCTTTAACCCCTTGGCGTATTACATCAGGGTCAGAAAATGCACGCAAAACAAAACAGATAGCATCAACCTGTCTGATGTGATTTAAAAACTTATTACCTAGTCCCTCCCCTTTTGAAGCTCCTTCAATTAAACCTGCAATATCTACAAACTCAACAGTTGCAGGAACAATTGGAGCATTATTAAACAATGGACTTAAAGCATTTAGTCTTTCATCAGGAA
>CAZGHY010000094.1:0-3368 GCA_964526015.1 uncultured Gammaproteobacteria bacterium | reverse complement strand
AACCTTTCTGAAACACCAAATCCCGACACGGGTGGCATACCGTATTCTAGTGCTCTAACAAAATCCCAATCGTTCATTTGCGCTTCTACGTCACCAGAGTCTCTTAATTGTTGTTGTACCTTAAATCTCTCTGCTTGATCTATTGGATCATTTAATTCTGAGTAACCATTTCCCATTTCACTTCCTGCAATTATAACCTGATAACGTTCGACGTTTTCAGGTCTCTCAACCATTCTTTTTGCAAGCGGAGAAACTTCGACAGGGTGACCAACTAGAAATACTGGTCCTACAATTTCTTTTCTAACAGTTTTCCAAAGCATGTCAATTAGTCTTGCTTTATCTAAATTTTTATCGAATTTTATACCCAAACTTCTTAACTTTTCTTCAATATCTTTTGCTGTTGCACTTACTATATCAACACCAGTATTCTCTTTTATGGTTTCTGTGTAATCTATTTTTTCCCACTCACCAGAAAGATCAACATCTTTACCATTGATCTCAAATTTAAGCTTTCCAAATGTTTCATTAGCAACATATTTATACATCTCTTCAACCAACTCCATTGAATCTTCATAATTTGCATAAGCCCAATAAAATTCCATTTGAGTATAATCTTGAAGATGTTCTCTGCTTAATCCCTCATTTCTAAATTGTCTACCTATTTCAAAAGTTTTTTCAAAACCTGCTACCATTAACCTCTTTTGCCAAAGCTCACCCATTGAAATTCTTAAAAATAGATCGATATCCAATGCCTCGTGATGAGTAACAAATGGTTGAGCATCAGCACCACCTGCGGTATTTTCTAAAACTGGCGTTTCCACTTCTAAAAACTCTTTTTTAATTAAAAAGTTTCTAAAACTGTTCCAAAACAATGATTTTTTAACAAACAAATCTTTTAATTCATCATTTAGTAATAAGTCTACATATCTTTGTCGATATCTTTCCTCGGTATCTTTCAAACCATACCAAATACTTGGCAACTGTCTTATTGATTTTGTCAAAATTTGTAGATCAGACACCAAAACAGATATTTCTCCTGCTTGGGTCGTCATAACTTTTCCGACGACAGCAATAAAATCGCCAGAGTCTAACAACTTTAATAAACCATATTTTTCATCAAGCAACTTCTTCTGAAAAAATAATTGAATATTTGATGAAGAATCTTTTAAATCTGCAAATGAAATACCACCATGTGATCTTACTGACATGATTCTACCTGCCACTAACACATCCTTATCCATCAACTCCCTGGCATAACTAATATTGACCCTATCACCGTCTAATAAAATCTTGGATGGGTAAGGATTAATACCAAGTTGGTTTAACTTAGTAAGCTTCTCAATTCTTTCTTCTCTGGATAGGTTCGACGTATTATCTGTCATTTTATTTAAGTGTTATTAAATTATAAGCTACATCAGCGATTTTGTACAAATCCAAAACACTGATTTGTTCATTTACTGTATGTGAATATTTTGATCCATCACACATATTCAATACTTTTATGTTTTTACCTATGAAAATATTACCGTCATAACAACCGTACGACTCTTTTAAAACAGTCTTTATTTCCATATTCTGGAAAACTTTAATTGCATTTTTTATAACTTTTTCATCTTTACTAAATTTAAATCCGGGGTTTTCCCTAACAACATCAATATTAATATCTGCTTCCATTTTTCCTGCTTCTTCATCAAAAACATTGACTATATGCTCAGTAGTGTTTTTAATTTTTTCTTCTACAAAACTTCTTACTTCACCATTAACTTTTAAATTACCAAGAATTGTATTCCTAACACTTCCTCCATTAACGACACCAATGTTAGCAATCGTGTCTTCATCTACTTTACCAAGTGTTATTCTATTTAAAACGTTGTTTAAAACTTTCAATGCATTAATTCCATTTTCAGGTTGCGATGCATGTGCTGATTTGCCAAATATCTCGATATCAAACCTGTCATAATATGGCGAAGCTGTAATTATAGTTCCTATTTCACCTTCGCTATCAAATGAATAGCCAAATTTTGATTTTAGAAGTGAATAATCAAGATTAACGGCACCGTAATTTCCTACCTCCTCAGAAAGTGTAAAAACTACCTCAACAGAAATATCTTCTTTTCTTTCAACTAGTCTTTCAACTGTTTCAAGAATAATGGCAACTGCAACTTTGTTATCTGCCCCGAGTATTGTGTCTCCACTTGTTTTAATAATCCCATTTTCAATTACAGGTTTAACGCCTCTTCCTGGTTCAACCGTATCAAGATGGGCAGTTAATAAAACTGATTCGGTTTTTCCTTTTAATTTTGCAATCACATTTCCATAATTATCTTTTATAGTATCAAGCCCTAAAGATACTAATTTATGAATAACAAATTCAGAAATATTAGCCTCACTACCAGTAGGGCTATCAATTTGTACTAATTTTAAAAATGTATCAGTTAATCTATTCATTGATCTGTTTGTCCTATTCTATCAAAAAAATCTTTAGCTATTTTCATTCTTTCTGTCGATATAATTCCACCGGCATCTAAAACGGGTAGGCCCAATCTTTGACTCTCTTCTCTACATCTACTTTCAAACGCTTTTGCGTTTTCAATACTTGATATTACGAGAGTACAATCAATTTTTCCTTTTTCATCAGGTATATTTCCAATTTGTTTTGATCTAAACGGACAGGATTGGAAACCATAGCTTTCGGAACAGTTATCACAAGTACAAGTTAAATATGCCAAATATGGAAAGTCTTCATACAAAACTTCATGAAATTCAAGGTCATTTTTACTTATATTTAAAGCATTCATTCTTTTATGTGTTGCTAAAAAGATTACATCATCACCAAAAACTTTTTGATTTCTTCTAAGTAACTCGACAGCACCAACTTTACCAACGCCTTGCCCTCTAAGCATAGCTATCCATGACCCAAGCTCAACCACTTGAAAGCCAAGATTTGAGACCTGCTCGTTATTTAAATTTTCATACCCTGTTGCATGAAATACAATTTCTCCGTTATGCTCTAGTACTAAAGACTGACCTGTTTTGTACTGAGCCACAATATCTTCTGGTTCTTTTGGTAGCATTTCAGGACCGACCTCAGCTATATACCTTTTTATACCGTTAGAAATAACTTCTGCTTGTTCAAAAGTTAAATATTCTTGTTGTAGTACTTTTAGATGTTCCATGATTATATTTTTAGATATTAAAAAAACCTCCTTGTGGGAGGTTTGCATACAGATATGACAATCTCCCTAAATAGAGGCTGCCTTCTTCTTTAATTCGATTGTTATTTTAAATTTCATTTAAGTATATTAATCTATTGAAATTACTTCGTATACAACTTTTCCAACAGGTGCTTCAACTTCAAATTTCTCACC
>CAZGHY010000093.1:0-3397 GCA_964526015.1 uncultured Gammaproteobacteria bacterium | reverse complement strand
TGTGTGTAAAAATAGTTAAAAGAATTTGCTTGTTTGGATTATTTCTAACAATAATTCCACCAGCAGATATAACTTTATTCATAATCTTGTATTATAATGCTTGATATGACAATTAAACAAAATTTAAGTTGGAATGACGGAAAAGTATATAAACTTGTTTGGCATGATTGTGATTCTTTTGATGAAATAAAAGGTAAAAAATTACAACAAAGCTATGGAGTATGTTTTTATAATAGTAAATTAGTTATAGGTAGAGGTGATAATAGCAAGTGGAATTTAATTGGTGGGCATATAGAAAAAGAAGAATCACCAGAGGAAGCTCTAGTAAGAGAAGCTATTGAAGAAAGTAACATGAAAGTTTTGAAGCAAATCCCAATTGGATATCAGGAAGTTATTAATCCTGATGGAACAATTGACTACCAACTTCGTTCTTTTTGTATTGTTGAGCCTATTGGAGAATTTGTTTCTGATCCTGCTGGTTCTGTAACTGAAATAAAATTAATAGATCCAAAAGATTATAAAAAGTATTTTGATTGGGGAAAAATTGGAGATAGGATAATGGAAAGAGCGGTTGAAATTTTAAACAGACAAAATAATAAAATATGAATATCCCAAGTTTAAAATTTATTGACAACAAATCAGATACAATAGATATCTTATTACATGGTGGCAAAGGTGGGATGAATCAAAGCCTGTCGTTAAATATATTCGATGCATGTGTAAATCAAGAATACTCAGTTGTAAGTTTTAACTTTCCATTCTTTGAAAGAGAAGAAGAACAATCTTCAGGCCCAGAATTAAATGAGGAACTAAAAACATTGCAAACTGTTTTAGATGAGTGTAAAGCAGATGAATACAAACATGTTAGGTTAATTGGAAAATCACTTGGTGGAATCATAGCTAGTAGGTTTGTCTCCCATCTAACAAAAATGGACCAAGAAAAATATTCTGTGATAATTTTTGGCTATGTTACTGGTGATATAAACTTAAATAACTTCAATGGCAAAATAACAATTATCCAGGGTGAAAAAGATAAATACGGGGGTATTGAAGTTGTTAAAAATGATCTTAAAAATGCAGTCTCAAAAAACATTAACTATTTCGAAATTAAAAATGCAGACCACAGTTATAGAAATGAGTTAAAAGAACCTGTTTTTGAAGATGATGCTATAGATATATTTAAAGAACTAAAATAATATGATTAAAAACTGGATAGTCGAACATCTATATAGGAAAAAGTCGATTGCAATTATGTTTAATGATAAGAATGAATTCCTAGTAGACCAATTGGTAAGCTACGGTGATAATGATTGGAATTTTTCAGGAGGAGGAATTGAAAAGAGAGAGACAGAAGAACAGGGATTATTAAGAGAACTTCAAGAAGAACTAGGAACAAATAAATTTGAAATTGTTTTCAAAAGTAATAAGCTAGTTACATACAACTGGCCATGGAAAGTAATTATTCAAAGAATTTTTAAAAAACATCAGTTATATTTAGGCCAATCCCAAAGACAATTTATAGTTAAATTCATAGGTAAGAAGTCGGACATGGAGCCAGACCCATCTGAAATTAGAAAAATAAAATGGATTAAAAGAAGTGAATTCAAAAGTTATTTGAGATTTCCAAATCAAATTGAAATCACAGAAGAATTTTTGAGGAAGTATGAAAATGGTTTGAATTAGTGGGTTTATTTGCCTCCTTTAGAATTTTATTGACAAACTCATTAAATGTAACATCAGGTTTCGGAATAGAACAATCTGAGAAGCATAAGGCGTAAAATTAGTCACACTTTTTAAGAATTTCGAATGAGACAAATCTTATGAAAATATCAATTACAAAACCGTCGATACCGATATTATGGCTAGATACTTGGTGCATACTTGAAATGGCAGCAGCATTAAACAGTGAAGACGTTCCTAGAAAAGAAAACGTTGAAAGAATTATAGATAGAATTATTTCCTTAACAAAAAAGAAAAGATTAATTTGCCCTGAAGGTGATCAAGATATTGAGATCAGTGTTAGCAATAACCTAAAAATTGTTGAAAAGTCACGAGAAATTCAGGCACAGATGTCTTTGGGAATTTCCTTAAACATATATGTTGCAGTTGAGCACCTCCAAATACAACGCATGATGAAGGCGGTAATAGAAAAGAGGACTGAAGTTGAGTTTCTATGTAAAGATATATTTGCTGATGATCCAATTAGAACTATTGATAGAAATGATAAGTTTATTGTTTCAGTCCATATTCCACAATCTCAGGAACAAATTGACGAGCAAATTTCTGTTCATAAATCAATTGCACAAGATTGGGAATCTCTAAGACAAGATGCTAGAAAAAATAGAAGAAGATATGAAGAAACTCTAGTTCACGAATTTAAAGGTGGGGCTGAGGCAATTACCAATGTAATGTCAAACATTGCAGCTAAAACCATACACAAACTTCCTATTTCTGAAATAGAATACATGCAAAGTCTAGATATCGCTGGAACACCACTTGCGTGGTGGGAGCATTATTCAGGTAAGCAGGACAGCTTGTCCGAGGTGCTCACTTTTTATTCCTCGGTCGAATATTCTCAAATTCCGTTTGTAAATGTTGGCACTAGGCTTCTTGCAGAGCTTGTTTCTGGTAATGAAGCTGTAACTCCTAGTGATGTTATGGATATACACCACATGTCTACTGTTCTTCCTTATGCTAGTTATATTGTTGCTGACAAAAGAGTCAGAAACAGAATTGAAGGCCGAACTAAACTGTTAAATGATTACCCAGTTAAATTATTGAAATGGTCTGAAGTTTTACCTTTGTTAGAGTCTTTGGATAACTAGTTCAGTTGAAAGGTAAACAGGCTTGCATAATAATGAATTAGGGAGTTTTTCTGATCAAGTAATCAATCTTGTTCAAATTGTTAATCTGACTAGTATCGTCTTGAACTTGTGTCAAAAGGTATGGCTGAATTAGTAATCTACCAGAAGAGGAAGCCATTTATTCATCAAGTTCAATTATTAGAAGCCCAAGAGCAGGCAAAGAAAAACAAATTAGGAATTTGGAAGAACAACTAGCCTCAGTTGTATAAGCAAAGCTTTTCTTCGAATAAAATAAGTATTCATAAAGTTAAACGAGTATTTTATGTTATCAGTAAGCGTGGGCTAGGCAGAACAAAACACAGTGGGTAAGCGGAAGGCCGAAACGAGCGAAGCGAGTGGAGGCCTGGAGCGCAAACACGATTGGGTTTGCGAGCCGCGAAGCGGTGAGCAAGAACACACGAGCATTCTCCAATTCCTTCCCCTTTGACCCCTCCCTTGGAGAATGCAAACACAACATCAGGAGTTTGTGATAAAATAGGTTCTAGCAGTTTCGTAGATCTGCACACAACAGCGACCTGTCGGGGTCGAGCGAA
>CAZGHY010000092.1:0-3432 GCA_964526015.1 uncultured Gammaproteobacteria bacterium | reverse complement strand
GTCGATGGTTTACGATACCACTGCTCTGCCACTGAGCTACACCAGCAATTCACATATTATATTATAAGTTTTAATATATATCTTGTAATAACATGAATGATGGCTAAGTCTGATTAAATAATGTTAGAATTTTACATGAACAATTATCTCTGGGTATTTCTCCAATCTACAAATAGTCTTTCAAACGCAGTAATTAGTATATTTCTTTCAATATTTGTCTGGCAAAAGACAGGTAGTATTGATTATCTGTTTTTATTCTTTTTAGCACTTTTCCTCACAATTCCTGTTTCTGGATTTATAGGTTCATATATAACAGAAAAGTTTAACTTCAAGACTCCTGTTCTTATATCTTTTATGTCTCAAATACTTCTTTTGTTTTTTGCAGTTAATTATTCTAATTATCTAATTGATAACCCAATTCTTTTTGGCTTAATAAATGGTGTATCAATAGGTTTTTATGCTGTTCCAAGAAATGCAGTATTTCAACTGATGAATAAAGATAGTATATCCGCCAGTAATTCACTCTTATCTGTAATCGGCGGTCTAATATCATTATCTGTTCCAGTAGTTGGTTCGTTATGGATTAGTAGAATTGGAAATTACAACGGTATTTTTATACTAGCGGGAATATCTATCCTTCTAGGATTTGTGGTTAACTTTTTCATCAAATATCCAAAAAGTAATGGTATGTTTGATGTTCTTGTTTATAAACAGTTTGCGAAGAATAAAGATTTTATTAAAGTTATTTTTCTTAGATTCTTGGATGGTATTAAGGGGGGAATAGAATGGGCATTTATGGGTGTTATAACACTTGGTTTGATTGGTGGAGACTTGGAGAAGTGGGGTATTTTAAATTTTTTTGCTTCATTGGTAGGTATAGGAAGTGGATTATTCTATATGAAAGTTATATCGAAAGGGTATGATAAACCTGCCCTTTATCTTTCGAGTATCTTATACACTTTTTTTGGAATATTTTTACTTGTAAGTTTTGGGTTAGTTAATTTTGTATTTTACTTATTCGGAACAACAATAACTTCATCCTTCATTGGCTCGGCTGTATCAAAACTGTGGAGTGATGTTTTTGATGAATCTGGTGGAGGTAGTTATAATTCTAGTGAATTTTTTTCAATACTTGAAATACCATTAATGTTAGGGAGAGTCATACCTATATTTATTCTGTTTTTTAATCAGATAGATTTAAGCTCTAAGGTGAATTTAGGTATGCTATTCATACTTATATCTACAATTCCATTACTTTCTACATATGTTCTTCAGCGTACAAAAGCTCTTGAAGTTTAATATCCTGTGAATTTCTCTGTTTTAATTGAGTCTTCTGGTATTTTCATACCTTCCAACATTTCCTCCATTGCGTTTACAAATGGGTTTGGACCAACTGCATAGAACATTGTTGTTTCTAGATCATATATCGGTATTAATTTGTGTAGCATCTGTGTATCAATATGGCCCGATATAGAAGTATCAATAAAATCTATTTTTAAGTTTTTGTTTTCTTCTTGCCATTTTGTTAGTTCATCTTTAAAAATAAAATCATTATCGGAGTTTGAATAAATTAGATGAATATTAAGCCCTAGATTATTTTCTAATACATTTTTAATAATAGATCTAAATGGTGTAATCCCAATTCCTCCAGCTAAAAAAATGTGATTTGTGATTAGTTTTGAATGCTTACTAAGTGTTAATAACCCTTGAGGTCCGCGTGCTTCAACTTCACTTCCAATAGGTAGTTCATCTAGTGTCTTTTTGTAACCAGATTGGTCTCTAAGTCTGGTTGTAAACTGAATACAAGTTTCTTTTGGTGAGCTTGCAATAGTAAAATGCCTTGTTTCTCCTCTTTCGTCAGGGTAGTTTAATTTTGGAAGAGTTATGTAAACATATTGCCCAGCTTCAAATTGGAAATCTTCAGGTTTCTCAAAGAAGTATGAAACTGTATTTTTAGCCTCTGACTTTTTATTGACTAATTTTAATTTCATATATATGATAATAGCATATATATGCTACATGATTAAATCATGAGCATATGGTTTTAGAATAAAAATATGTGCTACAATTGTGGTTGCGATATTCCAGATGACAATATGGGAAAAGGTTTTGTCTCAAATGGGGGAGGATCATTAACTGATGAAGATTTCCAAAAGATGGCTGATAAATGGGGAATGACTTTAGAAGAGACTAAGAAAAATACCTATAAACTTCTAAAGAAGCAATTTAAAGATTAATTCTTTTTATTTTCTTTTTTAATAGTATTCCAGTGATAAAAATAAAGCGGAACCCCAACAAGAATCATTGCGATAGCTGTTGAGACTTGTCTTTGACGATTTCTTTTGTTCTCTCTTTCCTGATATTCGTTCTGAATTTTGATATCTTCTTCACTTATTTTAATCTCTTTACCCTCTGAATTTAGTTGCTTCGGTTGTGGATAAACTTCGTATTTGTCAGCTCCTTTAAAAACATATGTTTTAATTCCAAGATCTACAAGTTGAATTGTACCAATAACACTAATTATCAATCCAATAAAAGAAAAGAGATATAGATACAAGATTCGTACAGAGAACTTCATAGATAAATATTATACTTAATTGTTAGCACATGCAACAGAATCTGCATAGGCAGGAGCTGACAAGTCATTAAAACTAATGAGTTTTGCTTTAGTCCAATATCCGATTTGGGTGCCGCTGCTATCATAAATTGTACCTGCCCCATCGTATGTATTAGGATCACCTGCAACTACCACAGTCATGCCGATAAGTGTGTTCGCCGGACTCTCGTTAGTTTTTTGTACACATTTTCTGCCGAGACCATGCGGGTCTGGTACAATTAGATATCTGGCTCTTGGTGATTCTCTGGTAATGTATCCTTCTGTGTATTGTGGAATATTTGCTGTGTTTTCTTGTTCTGTTGCGGATTCTTGTGGTGTTGTTTGATAATTATCTTGATCAAGAGATTGTCTTACTGTTGGTTTATCCTTTTCCAAATAAGCTGGGTCACTATTGATTGCATGGGTCATGGCTAATCCACCTAGTGTGAATACAATTCCTACTTTATACGCAAATTCTTTTAGGCTTTCTGACATTCCAAATTATAGGTCATTTTGATTTGATATGTCAATTTTTTATCGTATAATTGCCTAAATGGCAAACACTATAAAATGTAAAAACTGTGGAGTTGAGATAGAAGTTACTGAAGCATTAACACATCAAATTGAAGAAAAAGTTATTGAATCCACTCGTATAAAATTAAAACAAGAAATTGAGAGAGAAGCAGAAGTAAAATTTGAATCAAAATTTATTAATCTTGAAAAGGAAAAAGAGGAAGAAAAGGACAGAAATAGAAAATTAAGTAAACAAATCGATGAGCTACTGGAAGAAACAAGAGCACTTCGTAGAAAAGATGAAGATCGTGAACTTGAAATGA
>CAZGHY010000091.1:0-3552 GCA_964526015.1 uncultured Gammaproteobacteria bacterium | reverse complement strand
GATATCTAACTCTTGTAAAACCAATCTTCTCAAAGACTTCTGAAATCTCGTTAATTGCATGGGTAACCATATGGAGGTGCCCTAACTTTGGAAGCTCTGCAGGCATTGTTGGGTCAAACCAAACACGTGCATTGTTGCTGAGTTCATTCTTCTTGGTTGCTAACAACTCAAGTAATGTATTTTTAACTTCATTCAATGTAATACCGTACTGTTTCTTTTCTTCTGGTGTAACTTTTGAAATGTCTTTTGAAGCAATTGTGAATTTGCCTGATTTGCCAAACAAATCAATTCTAATTTGTTCTAATTCATTAAGATCTACACAATCAGAAATCCTAGCAATGGCTTGGTTTTTAATATTGATTAGACCCTCTCTAACTTCTGAGTTTAAAATGTTAGGTTGAATTTCACTTTCATTGGTTTCCGAAACAATATCTTTAGAATTATCAGAAATTTTATAATGGACGTATGTTTCGTTATTATCTGAAACTATTTGAACAAAGCTAAAACTGCCAATTTCTGATGTATTTTTTACTTGTGTTCCACCATCAGGTATTGGGCTTAGGTCACCAATCCACATTATTCTAAGAGGCTTGTTTGTTGGAAGGTGTTCAGGAACCCAAGGAGATCTATTTTTAAGTTCTTCAAGTGATACAAACTCAGTAGAAATAGGTAGGTTGTCACTTATAAGGCTGTTGGCTTTTTCAAGTATTATGTTTTCAGCACCTTCTTCAATTACACCAGAATATTTTATATATGATTTTTTGCCATGTTCACCTTCAATTGGATTAATGTCAGGAAAAATCATCTTAACAGCCTCATGCAAAACATGCCCTGCAGAGTGTGCTCTCATGTTGTGATACCTTCTGTTCCAATCGATAGTACAAGTGACAGTATCACCGACTTTGATATCACCTTTTATTTTGCCTATGTGCCTGAGCTCGTCACCCTTCAATATTACCTGAGAAACTTCCATTGTTCCTGTTTTACTTTCAATAAATCCTTGATCTGAAGGTTGACCTCCACCAAATGGATAGAAAACTGTTTGGTCCAAAATCAATATCTGGGAGCTTCCCTCACTTTTAATTTCCAAAACTTTAGCTTTGCAAGTTTGTTTATATGAGTCTGATAAATATATAGGTTTTGTTTCCATGTTATATTGTTAATAAGAACTTTTTAAGTATTTTATAGTATGTCATTAAGCTTTTAATACTCACCCATTCATTGTCTGTGTGTAGACCTGCTCCGACAGGACCAAAACATACTCCAGCTGACTTTATTCTATCATAATGTCTAATGTCTGATGCACCATGATATGAAACTAAGTTTGTCTTTTTGTTCATTATACTAACGATCGAATCGTCTAATTTTTTAATATATTTATTATTCGGTTTAGTAAATTGCGAAGGCTCTTTAATCAGTAGCTCGTATTTTGACCCAGTTGGTAATATCGATAGTATTTTTTTGATAATTCGGTCTCTATCACTTGGTATATAGCGGATATCAAAGATTGATTCACACACATCTGGAGCCTTGTTGTATGTTGTATTCTTTGTTTCAATAGTTGCTAGATTTTGAGTGGTTACCCAATTTGGATTTTTGGGAACAGGGATTATTTTTTTAACTTTGTAAATAAAGTCAACCATTTTGTTAATAGCATTGTCTCCTTCCCATGGCCTAGCTGCGTGTGCGGGTGATCCGTAAGTTATTACTTTTAGCCAATATATACCTTTTGCTTCATTGTTTATATCAAAGTTCGTAGATTCTCCTGCAATAACAAAGTCAGATTTAATACCTTTTTCTATTTGATATTTAGTTCCATTAAGACCTCCAATTTCTTCGTCGGTTACTAATTGAAGCGCGATAGGATAATTGACAATATTAGCAATGTCTTTAAATACAAGTATTTCAACTGCAGCTGAAGCTTTCATGTCGTATGTACCTCGACCAATTAGGTTGTCACCTTTAATTGTTGGTTTAAATTGATTTTTGTTTCCAGGAACAACATCAAGATGTGCATTAAGAATAATTTTAAAATCATCGACTTTTTTATTCGAATACAAATGGCTTTGTATTCCGTTGTTATTGAACTCCTTCAACACAAAACCTTGAAGTTTGCCGTTGGCGACTTCAAGTGTTTTTACTAAGTTGTTAGGCTTATCCTTTGTAGATTCTATTTTGATAAGATCGCTAGACAATTTAATTATATTTTTAATATCTGTATTCATATTTAATTATTATTAACTACATCAATGGTTTTTGTTATTTGTTCCTTTATTGTTGGGTCAAGATTTATTGTGTGTAGGCAGTTACCAAAATTATTATAACGTGCTTGCCATCCAATTTGCCATTCACTATTATGCCCAGTACTGTTCCATAGTCTTACTGATGTTGGCTCGTATTTTAAATGCCCTAGTCTACTAGTGCTTAGATAATCTGTCATATTTACATATATTGTTGCAATTTGAATACCAGAGTTTTCAATCAAACTATGATTTATTTTATTGATGTCAGCTATTGAAACAAATGCAGATCTGTCTGGCAATATAAAAGCGACTTTTAATCCATTTTCCTGCCAAATTGCGATATCATCACCTACAATTTTTAGATTTGGTCCACCAGCATTTATGTCTAATAATTTGTTTAATACTAATCTTTTGGAATCACTAGGAGAAACAAGTTCTGTTTGTACGAGATGATTATCTTTCGGTGTCGTGACTAATGAACTATCCATATTCACAGCGAGTCGTTGTCGTATTGTTTTAGGCACATTTCGTAACGATTTCTTCAAATCGTCCAAGGAGACTTTCCCGGTCGTCATAAATGTCATTCCTTCTCTGGCCGGACCTAGTTGGTCGTGGGTATATACAACATGTTTTCCTGGTTCAACTGAAATAGCTGTCATGCCAGCACTAAGTGCCGCTTTTTGCATACCAATTTGATCAGCTCTAACCTCTGCATAAGGTAGTTTATTGTTTTCATTTGCAATCCGACATAGGTGTTGTGTTAGTTTGGAAGCAACTCCATTTGATCTGTAATCTGGATGTACCATTACTCTTTTAACTTCAGCCATCGGAGTGTCATCAAGACCCAATACTGCACTACCTATTATTTGTCCAGTATCGTCTTGTAGGGTATACCTCTGTTCACCATTATTAATTGCTTCTTCGACACCTGTTTTTGAAAAAACGTATTCAAAAGGATAGCCAGGAAACGCCATACCTGCAAGATTTGCAAGTTCTATTGAATTATCTTTTTTAGCTTTTATTATTTCCATATTTTTAAACCAACAAAAAACCTCCTTGTGGGAGGTTGAAACGAACGCAAACTTCAACCTCCGTTAGGAAGTAAAGAAGAATGCAAAAAATGTATTATTTAAATTCATATTTATATATTATAGCACAGCTGTATCTCATTACTTTGTTTTAAAAGATGCAACTATTTTTTCAAATACGCTAGGGTTTTTTGCAGCTACGTCTGAAAGAATTTTTCTATCTAACTCAATTTTGTTGTTCTTTAAGTTATTAATAAGTCTTGAGTATGAAGTTCCAAGAG
>CAZGHY010000090.1:0-3610 GCA_964526015.1 uncultured Gammaproteobacteria bacterium | reverse complement strand
AAACACTTAACATGGAATTTAACAGAAATTTACCAAGAATAGTTCATCTTGATATTAACTCTTGTTTTGCAACCTTAGAGCAACAAGCAAATCCTCTGCTTCGTAATAGACCTGTTGTGGTTTGTGCTTATACTACCAACTCTGGTTGTGTTTTGGCTGCCTCTGTAACAGCCAAAAAACTTGGAATTAAGACAGGAATGAGAGTAATGGATGCAAGGCTTATATATCCTAAGGTAGTAGTTTTACCTCCTGACCCACCTAAATATAGATTCGTACATAATAAAATTAAAAAGATATTAAAAGACTATTCAACGCATGTTGTTCCCAAATCAATTGATGAGTTTGTTTTTGAAACTGTAAGTCTTAAACCACAGGAAGTAAGCCTTGAAATTAAAAGACGAATAAGAGAAGAGGTTGGTGAATATATAACTGTATCAATTGGTATATCTACAAATAGATATCTTGCAAAAGTAGCTAGTAATTTACAAAAGCCTGATGGGCTTTCTGAGATAAACAAAGACAATATCAAAGGAATCTTTTCCAAGCTTAAATTGACTGATCTAACAGGTATTAAAAAAGGAAACTCAAAAAGATTAAACTTGTTTGGGATAAAAACTGCCATAGATTTCCTTGAGGCCCCTGTTCCTAAACTTAAATTAGCCTTTGGTGGTATTGGTGGTTTGTACTGGTACCTTAGACTTCATGGAATGGAAATTGACGACTTTAAATCAAAAAGGGGTATGTATGGCAATTCTTTTGCTCCACCTCCAAACAAGGCTAATATGACCTTGCCAATACTATCAAAACTTTCAGAAAAAACTGGCTTAAGACTTAGAAACGCAAACCTAAAAGCTTCTGGCGTGCATTTGTTTTTACAGGATAGAGATGGTAACTCTTGGCATATGGGAAAAAAGCTAAATAGAGATATTTTTAATTCTAATGATATATATAAAGAAATGAATAACTTACTTTCAATTAGCCCAATTAAAGATAATCTCCGTCATGTGGCTATTTCGACTTTCAATCTAAAACCAAAGAATAGTTTGCAACTTGAGATGTTTAGTAATGTTTTAAAAAAGGACAAACTGACAAATTCTTTGGACTTTATTAATACTAAATATGGAGATTATACAATTTACCCTGCAAGAATGATTAATACAAAAGATATCGTTAAAGATCGGATAGCTTTTGGACTGTAGAACCTGCTTTTATTCCATGTTTGTCGCTAAAGCCTCCATTTACTTCTAGTACATAATCAATTTCAGATGGAGCTGGGTATTTTTTAAGTTGGCTATCCTTTTTGTTAGGTTCTGGATCTACATTTTTATTGATAGAAACAATTTTATCGTCATTAATCCATATAATATCTAAGGCAATTTTTGTATCCTTCATCCAAAAAGATGGTTTCGAATTTTTTTCAAAAATAAAAAGCATTCCGGAGTTTTCATCTAATTTGTCTCTGTTTGACAAGCCTTTTGCTCTTTCTTCGTTTGTTTTTGCTAATTCAATATTTATTTCCTTGTTGTTAATTACAACTACTTTTGTTTCTGGAGAGCCATTTTTAATAGGGGTAATAAATTTGTCTAATTTTCCTTGTGTCAATAAACCTACTAGTATTATAAAAATTGCAACTCCAATAAGTGGTAAAAATAAATTTTTAAACATCTATCTTAATATTAAAAATATTCCAAGTGTCGTAAAAAAAACGACGATTGGTATAAAAAGTAAAAATACAGAAAGTGTATCGCTGTCATTTTTTTTAAATTTATGTAAATATTCCATATATTAATAATACAACAAAAAATACTGTTGTGTCGAAGGAGAGACTTGAACTCTCACGGTCAAAGACCACACGCTTCTGAGACGTGCCTGTCTACCAATTCCAGCACTTCGACAATTTGCTTAGTTATTATACTACAAGGGTTACTTGACTTAGGATCGTAACTGTGTCATTCTCTATTTAGATTAATATTGTATGGAATCATCCTTCACATTTTGGAAAAATATGTTATTTATGGTCATATTTTTTACAATTGCTCCTGTGACAATTGCAGTATCAATGTTTGCGCTGTTGTCATTTAATAATGAAGATGTTGCTCAAAATTTAGAATACCCAAAATCTGGGATAAAGGTTTATGCATCACTTCCTAATAATTTTCCTTCTGTCTCTGATTCAATTGAAGCCTCAGACGCTCGTCCTGAATTGGTCCGAAATTATTTAAATAGATATAAATCTCCAATTGCACACTTATCTGGCTTTATGGTTGAGAAAGCAGATCAGTATGGGTTAGATTATAGATTAATTCCTGCAATTGCTCAGCAAGAATCGAATTTATGTAAAATTATTCCACCAAATACTTATAATTGCTGGGGTTGGGGTATTCATAGTAGAGGTACATTAGGATTTCAGTCATATGAAGAAGCTATTGAAACTGTTATGACAGGTTTAAAGGCGGAGTACATTGATAAAGGTTATACAACACCTGATACTATCTGGAAAAAATATACTCCGTCTTCTCCTGATGGAGCATGGGCAAAAGGCGTTAACCAGTTTATGAAAGAAATGGAATAATACTTCTTATAGATGGTACAATAACTTACTTATGCCAGCAGCTTATGATAATTACGATTATCCAGCCTATTGGAATGGTAGAGAATATGAACATTATTCAGAATTTTTGGCGATTAAAAAATTGCTTCAGAGAATAAAAAAAGTTAGTAGTACTATTGAGATCGGTGCAGGGTATGGCAGGCTATTACCAGCATATAAGTTTCGGTCAAAAAAAAGTTTAATTACTGACCCTTCTGCTAAATTAATTTCTAAAGCTAGGAGAAAATATTCTAAATCCAAAAATATTTATTTTGCTCAATCAACGCTTGAAAATTTGGATATAAAAAAATACAAAAATAAATTTGATTTATTAATAATGGTAAGAGTCTTGCATCATATTTCTGATATAGATAATGCTTTTCGAATAATCAATAAACTTCTAAAAGATAAGGGTTATTTGATTCTCGAATTTCCAAATAAAAATCATTTAAAAGCAAATATAAAACAGTTTCTTAAAGGTGACTTTACATATCCTCTAGAAATATTTCCAATAGATATACGAAGTAAGAGGCACGTAAAAGCGAAGACTTTACCATTTGTTAATTATCATCCTGATCAAATTAGATCAAAAATTGAAGAGTTTGGTTTTGAAATTATAGAAATGAGATCAGTTTCAAACGTACGATCTTCATTCGTGAAGCGATTTTTCCCATTATCTTTATTATTGGATATTGAATCTTTTTTGCAAGTACCCTTTTCTAAATTATACTTTGGACCATCTTTTTTTGTTCTAGCTAGAAAAAAGTCTTCTATTTAAATTACTGTTAAAACTTGACAATCCCATAATGATTTGCTATAGTACTAATACGTTCTGAGGCTGTACATGTTTACATGATATGGCGTTAGAATTTTTACAAGCCTCTCTGTTAAAGGAGGGGCTTTTTTTTGGTTTGAATGATATAATTATCTAGTTTTTGTCGGAGTGGTGAAACTGGTATACACGCAGGTTTTAGGAACCTGTGCCTTATGGCGTGGAGGTTCAATTCCTCTCTCCGACAC
>CAZGHY010000089.1:0-3639 GCA_964526015.1 uncultured Gammaproteobacteria bacterium | reverse complement strand
TAAACGTGCCAACTGTAGATGTGAATAAACTAATGTCTCAAAATACGAAATCCGAAGTTCGAAACTCGAAACAAATTCGAAATGAAGTAATAAATGCACGAAAAATTCAAAATAAAAGGTTTAAGGGGCTATCTGTTTATACAAATGCTAATATGAAAAATAAACATATAAAAGAGTTTGTAGATATTGCTCCAGAAGCTCTGGTTTTATTAAAACAGGCAGTAAATACTTACAATTTATCAGCCAGAACTTATTTTAGATTAATTAAGGTAAGCCAAACTGTTGCAGACCTTGCTGATTCCAGGAAAATTCTTCCAAATCATGTCGCCGAAGCACTTCAATACAGAGTAAGAAGTGAGTGAAACAACGAATGAAACAATTTAATAGATTAAAAGGAAATCAAGGAGAGGAAATGGCTGTTAAATTCTTAAAAGAAAATGGATATATAATACTTGACCAAAATAATTCTACAAAATATGGAGAGCTGGATATTATTGCTAGTAAAAACAATATTCTAGTTTTTGTGGAGGTTAAATTTAAACAAAGTGAAGATTTTGGAACACCAGAAGAAATGATTGGTTTAAATAAACTAAATCAAGTTAGAAGAACTGCTGAAATGTATTTATTAACTAATTCCGATATGGCAAAACAGTTTAACAGGTATCAAATTGATGCAGTTTGTATAGTGGAGGAGACGGGGAGAATAAGTCATTACGAAAATATAAGTATATAGCATGTCGCATATCGTATATGGAGAGAACAAGAAGAAATTGTTTTACCGTGGGGAAAATCCCAATAATTTAATTAATGACTCAATTGCAATTGTTGGTAGTCGGCAAATGACAAGATATGGTAGAGAAATAGTTGATAAGTTTGTGAGCGATTTTGTTTTAAATGGAATAACAACTATTTCTGGTTTTATGTATGGAGTAGATACCGAAGTTCATCAAAAAACTGTTGATTACGGAGGTAAAACAATTGCAGTTTTTGGCTGTGGATTGGATGTAATTTATCCGGCTGAAAACAAAAAGTTGTATGATCAAATTATAGAAAGTGATGGATCTGTTGTTTCTGAATATGAAGACTCCGCTAAACCACATTTGTGGAAATTCCCACAAAGAAATAAAATTGTTGTGGAACTTGCGACAATTGGTGTTCTTGTTATCGAGGCGGGAGAAAGTAGTGGCAGTTTGGTTACAGCAAAACTTGCCAAAAAAGCAGGTAAAAAAGTCTGGGCAGTTCCTGGACCAATAAATTCGAGAGTGTCGGTTGGATGCAATAAATTAATAAAGTCAGGTGATGCAAAAATGGCAACAAGTGTGGAAGACATTCTTGGTAAGAGATTGAGATTCAGCTCCGCTATAGAGATTGGTGCAGAGAGAATAGCTAAAACATCTACGCTATCTAGACAAGAACAAGAAATTTATAAATTACTTCAACTAGAATCTATGGAAATTGATGAGATTGCTAGAAAAACCGGCGAAAGTATTGTAGAAATTGGAACAACACTTTCGATTATGGGAATTAAAGGATTGGTTGCAGAAAGTGGAGGAAAGTATTATCCCGTTAATTAAATTATTTGCCATGTGCTACGTCATAGACGCATTGATTGTGGCTGTTGTCTTTATAGTTGCAGGTATCAAAGACGCTATATGGCGAGTTTATTTGTTTGTCACTCGAGCACTGAGCTGCTTCTCCGCCACCTGTTGCACAGCTGTTTGGTTCTGTCGCACAAGTATAATATCCAGATGCAGTATCACCCCATCCTGTACCGAATTCAGAAATTCTAATCGCCGAATTGTACTGATGATCTTTCCAATCACAGCTATTTGGAGCAACGTTTGTTCCTCTGTTTAGAGGAATACCAATACATTTTGCGTTTGGTGGAAAAAAGGGTGATCCATCGGCACTATCGTGTAAATTCCAAGCAAGTCCATATATTGCATCAAGCAAATTACATCTACTTGGCTCCTGAATTCTTTTTGGATCAAGTGCTAATAAATCAGGTTTTATTTCTTTTGCTATGTTTGCCCAAGTACTATCAAAGAAACCAAGAAACCCGTCATCTCCTGCACCATCATTACAATTTGGAATTTTCGAGCAGGTAGCCCAGTTTTTAACATTTTCTTCACTCCATGCAATCCCACCCCCTTCACCCGTGCCTCCTCCTGTTGATGCTGGGTTGAATAATCCTTCTCCATACATTTGTCCTAGAATTAAATTTGGTGGAACTTTATATGTCTCTGCAGCAGCTTCAACAATATCCTTTAATGCTTGTGGAATATCTCCAACTCTTGAACTTATACTACCTAAAGTACATGAACCGGAAGCTTTAGGTAGTTCGGGGAGTTCGCCACATTCCATCAATAAACATTCTGAACCGTTTGTAATTGGTTCACCGTAACCTTTAGGCCGAAGGGCTGTTTGTATTCCTTTTAAGAAATATTCATAAACAGATCCAATATGGGGGAATGTCAGCTCTGCTCCTTCTCCGGCACCGTCTTCTGGTATTTTTTTATATTTAAATTCTATTTCTCCTTGTCTGCCTCCAAGACTTGGGATTTGGGTTTGAGAAGTGTCATAGTCAACATTAGTTACTGTAGGTATGTTTGCTATACATTCGACAGGTGCACCACTTTCAATTTTTGGAAAAATCTTTCTAAAAGTACTTCCTGAATCAGCTACGGTCTGCTTAAATATTTCTGTTGCGTTTGGAGTTTTTGTTCCTGTTTTAAGGGTGATATATACTTCTGCTGTGCAAGAAATACTTGATTGCTCTTCCCAGCATCCCGGACCTTGATCGCCCATACAAGAATCACATCTTCTTTCTGTCCCTTTTTTCTTAACGCATTTAGGTTCCTTAATTTTTTCTTCGCAAATTGCTTCGTCAATGTGGTATGTTACATCGGGAACTTGCATTTCAAGTGGGTCTCCAGGAAACAAATTATCACCTTCGTTTGTCCTGACATTTGCGACACTACATTTGTTTGGTTCTGTTGATTTTCCAAGAGGAACACTTTCAAAATCTTTTGGCTGATATGTTTTATTTAGAGTTTCGGACAAATCACGTACTTCTTCTGTGTGTGCCATCCACAAAGCTGCTGGTACAAGTTCATCACCGTGACTTTGACCTGAAATACTTGTCCCTGCTGTTGGTCTAAATTGCACGTCGCTTATCCATTCCGCACCTTTTTTGTCTGTTGTAGAGGATAGAGGAACATATTGGTATAAATCCGCATAGGTATTTGTAACTGTTGGGTTCTCAATGCATAATAAGTTACCAACAATAATTACACATGATTTTCCTTGCCATTCATTGTATGCTTTTTTGTATTCTAATTCTGTTTTAAAAGGGATTGGGGTTTGTCCATATTTTGCTGTTCCATCATCCCAAGGTAGTGGAGGGAATCTCTTATTCCAAGCTACAGTTGTTGAGTTGTCGATGGCCCCCCCAACTAAGCCTAACATCCAATCCGGTATTGAATCTAATATTTTAACTCCGAGGTTCGAAACACCTCTTAGGAAGCTTAAGTCTTCTTTCCAAGAACTCAAGCGTAATCCTGATCCTGCTTCTGAACATGGTTTAGGAATTGATTTGCCGAACAGCCATAAAAATTCTTTTTGGAAGCATACTACAAT
>CAZGHY010000088.1:0-3691 GCA_964526015.1 uncultured Gammaproteobacteria bacterium | reverse complement strand
ATCGGGCAGGTAGACGCCGCGACGGTAGCGGTAGAGGCGGTCGTCGGTGCCGGGGATGATGTGGTGGTTCTCGCGAAGCCAGCAGCCGAGCGAGGGGGCGTTGAACTTGGAGTTGCCGTCGGGGCCGATGGTGAAGAACTGGTCCCGTGCGGGCAGCACCGCGGTCATCGGGTGTAGTCCGCGTACCTCGGCGCCGGCGTCTCAGGCTCGGCCTCGATTCGTCCGTGTCGGGTGTCGGCGTAGAGCATTAGCACCCACCACCGGGGTTGCTACACTGAGCCATGTCGTGCCTCCATCTCAGGCGTGGCGGACCGGTCGGGGTGCGAGCCCCGGCCGGTCGCAATTTCGGGGTTGGGTCCCCATTCTATCGCAGCCGTTGGGGTGACCTCAGCACATGCGATACTCACGCCACCACCCGCTCCTGCCGGCGCATCCCGAGTGGCGGCCTCACCTGGGCGTACCAGTCCTCCACCGCCTGGGCGTGGGCCCTGGTCTTGCGGGCGAAGGTCCCGTTGAGGATGTCGGCGTCGATCTGGGCGGGGTCGCTGTACACGGGCCGGGGGTACCGGCGCCAAGTTCCACCGCTGTAACTTCCCGCGGGCGCTGGTGGTGCCGTGGCGTGCCGCTCCCCCACCGCTCAGCCCCCCGTGTGCTCGAGCGCCGCGGCCACGAGCTCGTCGCGGGCGGTGTGCAGCGCGGCCCGGGTGGCGGCGACGGCCTCGCAGGCGGCGTAGTGGGCCTTGCGGGTGCGCTCGGATCCGTTGCCGAGACGGAGTCGGCCGACGATGGGCATGGTGGCCAGGTGGGCGGCGTGGGCGTCCCGCTGGGCGGCGAGGGCTTCGTCGTGGGCGGTCTCGGCTGCCCGGTACCGGTCGGCGGCGTCGTCGAGCGTCACGCTGCGGCCTCCCGTGCGGGCACGAGCTGGGCGAGGATGGCCTTGGCGAGCGGTGGCGCTAGGTGACGTGCCTCCAGAGCTCGCCCTTGATGGCACGGGACAGGCTGGAGTTGTCCACTCCCCATTCCTCGGCGATGGCCTTGGCTGTCTCGCCGGCGGCGTGGCGTCGCCGTGCTTCTCGCACCATGTCGGGCGTCAGCTTCTTCCCGGTCGTACGCTGCCGAGCGAGCTCGGACTGGAGCGCCTTCATGCAGTCTTGCGAGCAGGTCCGCGACCTCTTGCGCTTGGTGGGCGCGGGTTCGTACTCCTTGCCGCAGACCTCGCACACCTTCGTCCGTGGGTGCTTGTCGTTGTGTAATGCGGAGTGGGCGGCGTGGGTCATCAGTGCCAAGTTCTCGAGGCGGTTGTCCCGCTTGTCGCCGTTGATGTGATGGACAACCAGCCCTTCGGGAATCGGCCCGTTGGCCTGCTCCCATACCCATCGGTGGACGAGAATCGTTTGCCCGTCGATCTTGATCGTCTTGTAAATGGCCACCCTGGACCCCCCTCATATGAGTTGCTCCAGTATAGCTTTGGCTACAGGTGGGGGAAAGCTGTTGCCGACCTGGAGCCACTGGGCGGTCTTGGTGCCTTGGACGGGCCAGTCGGGTGGGAACCCTTGGAGGGTGAGCCCTTCGGCGAGGGTGAGGCGTATGGCGTTCTCGCTGCGTCCGGTCATGGCGGTGTTGTTGCGTCCGTCGTGGGCGATGTGGCCTCCGGGGGCGAAGCATCGGGGGTCGCCTGCGATGGTGGTGGCGGGACGCTCGAACACCCACCCGCCGTTCTTGCCGACGTTCGCGGGGATGGTCGGGGCGGGGTCATCTACCGGGCGGGTGATGCTGTGCGGTCGGTCGTTGCCTGCGTGCAGCACCCACCGTGACCCGGCTTCGGTGTCCATGGTCGGCGCCGGCGTGTCGCAGTCCCGCATGGCGGTCGGCACCTGGGTGCCGCCGGGGCCACGGGAGTTCATGCGGCGATCAACGACCCACGCACCTCGTTCCCGCTCCGCCTCGTGCATACGACGCGCGCCAGAGCCACCGTCGAGCGCAGCGTCTGGCGATCCCCCGCCCGACGCACGGGTGACCAACACATTCGCCGGCCGTTCCGTCATGCCCCACCCCAGCGCCTCCGCCATCGACACCCACGGCAGCACCTCACCGAACAGGCCCGTCTCGTGCCGGGCAGGCTCGCCGTGGCGGTACTCCTGGTGGGTGGGCGCGGGGGGCAGCACCGGCCCGTCGAGGGAGGCCATGAGGATGGCCCGCTCGCGGGCCTGCGGCACCCCGTACCGCTCAGAGGAGAGTAGCCCGCACCACGTGCGGTAGCCCCACTGCTCCATGTGGTGTGCGAACTCCCGCCAGATGGGCAGCACCGGGGGGACCTGTTCGCACGCCACCCACCGGGGCCGCAGCGCGTCGGTCCATCGCATCACCTCGTCGACGAGCTGCCCGCGGTCACCGGTGCGCCCTGCGCCCTTCCCCGCCACGGAGAAGTCCTGGCACGGGGGTGAGGCGATGAGCCCTTCGCACGGGGCGAAGTCGGCGGGGTCCAGTGTGGCGATGTCGGCTTGGCGGGTGCGGAGGCCGACGGCCTCACGGGTGGCGCAGGCGTCGGCGTTGTGCTCGATGCCGAGGGGGTCGAGGCCGAGTTGGCGTGCGGCGTGGTCCCACCCGCCGAGGCCGGCGAACAGGTCGACGACGGTCACCGGCACCCCGTGCAGAGGTCGTGGCCGCCGTGGTTGCGGCGGGTGGCCCACCCGGCCTCCTGGGCGGCCATGCGGGCTTCGAGGGTGGCGTCGCCGACCCTTCCGGCGGCGCGGGGCGGCAGGTGCGGCTCGAAGGTGGCCCCGCACCCCTCGCACACGAGGGCCACGGTGACGGTGACGCTCACGAGGCCTTGTGGGCGTTGGCCTGGTGCTGGCGGAGGCGGATGTTCGTGCGGAAGGTGGCCCCGCATGTGTCGCAGTCGTGGGTCCCGCCGAACTCGGTGCGGGGCACGCTCGGGGCGGGGTCTGGCGCGTCGGCGACGGGCTTGGGGGTCGTCTCGTTGAGCCTGGCCTTCGGCGCTGCCTTGGCGGGCACGAGGCGGGCGTAGAGCCACTGCTCGCCCTCCCTCTTGGCGGTCTTGGCCTCGACGGTGCACTCGGCTCGTTCGGCGAACTTCACGATGGACTTCACCCGACCTGACGCCACGCCGGTGCCGCTGTAGGGGCCGTCGACGCGCGCCCACTCACCGGGGTGCTCGGCCAGGGCGTCGATGACCTCGGTCCAGTCAAGACCACCAGGGCCTCGGGGGTTGACGGGGGGCTGCTCGAACACGGGGGTGATGGGCATGGCTGGGTCCTTTCAGGCTGCTGGGTTGGTGTGCTGGGCGAGCTTGCGGCGGAGGCGGCGGCGCTCCCGCTCGGAGGTGCCGCCCCAGATGCCGTGCTTGGCGGTCATGCCGTGGTCGAGGCAGGCGTCGCGGGCGGGGCACTCGGCGCAGATGGCCTTGATGTGCTCGGTGGCCTCGCCGCGCTTGGGGAAGAACTGGTCGACCCACTCGTCGATGGGCCGGTCGGCGAACTCGGGCCGACAGGCCGCGAACCGGAACCAGAGCGGCGTGGGCTCGACGATGCGGACGGCGGGCGGGGCAGCGGTGTCGGTCATGCGGTGGTCCTCCTGATGGCGGCCACGACGCGGCCGAGGGCGGGGCGCACCCGACGGTGACGGGTGACGCTGCGCAGGTCGGTCCCCCACCGTCGTGCGGGGGCGGGGT
>CAZGHY010000087.1:0-3698 GCA_964526015.1 uncultured Gammaproteobacteria bacterium | reverse complement strand
CGCGTGCCGCCGGTGCTGCGTTTGCTCGTGGCGGCGTAGGCGTCGAAACCGACACCTACGAGACGCTGCAATGGGGCAAAGAGTACCCGATCCCCAACGAAACCGAAGCCGCGAACCAGACCGGTCTGAGCTTGCAACAGGCGGGCGTGCGTTGGTTGGCACAGCAGTCCTTCATCCGCAAAGAACGCGCCTTCGCCTCCGCTTTCATGACCACCAGCGTATGGGGCACGGATGACAACAACAGCGCGACGGACTGGGACGATGCCTCCGGCGCTCCCATCACCAACGTCCGCACCGCCTCCCGCACCATCAGCCAGGCTACCGGCAACGCGGCTAACACGATGGTTTGTGGCGAGATTGTGTATGATGCTCTGTTGGTCAATGCTCAGATTTTGGGCACGATGCAATACACCAACACTGTCACCATCGCTACCCGCGAGGCATTGCTGGCGGCCGTTCTTGGCCTTGACGCCCTGCTGGTCTCCCGTGCAATTTACAACACGGCCAATGAGGGACAAACCGCTTCCTACTCGCCGGTCATCGATGACGACGCGTTGATTTATTACAACAACCCGTCGGCCGGTTTATTTGACGCGACCGCAGGCAAAACGTTCGTGTGGAATCCGGGCGGCGGCGCTGGTGGTGTTCGCTCCTACATGGAAGACCAGACCAACAGCATGATTTTGCAGCATCAGGAGCAATGGGACCAAAAACTGGTCGCTAACACCCTGGGCTACTTCTTCGCCGACATCGTTTAACGATTCGGTTCCTGCCGTTTACGCTGGCGGGCTGGTGGGATTAAGCCCCCTTCGCCAGCCAACCAGCGCAAACGGCATAGGGGGCTTACCTATGACAAACAACAGCGTCTATATAGGCGTAGCAGGCGGGGCGGAAATGGTTCATTTTTCCGCCTACGCCAGCATCATGAACATGACCCGCCGCGACGGTGACAGCGTGCCGACGTTTATCCAGGGCACAAAAGGCTATGAGGTGCGACAAAATCATTTTGACCGCTTCATCGCCTCAGACCATGACTACATGCTGCTGCTAGACGGCGACATGGTTTTCCCAGAAGACACACTAGAGCGGCTCCGCTCGTGGCAACGGCCGTATGTGTCAGGGCTTTACTGCTATCGCACATTAAGCCCAATCCGTCTTATGTGGTTTCAGCCCTGGGACGGCAATTTCCCATTTAAGCCCTGGATTGACCCGCCCGAACGCGGGCGGCTTCACGACATCGGCGCGAGTGGTTGGGGCTGCGTCCTGATTCACCGCGACGTGGTAACAGCGACCAGGGGTATACTTGCCGGAGAATATGACGTGCTAGAAGATGACATGGACGTATGGCCGGGGACAGATTTGGTGTTACGCGGGATGCAGCGGCCAATCATTGGCTCTGACATTCGCTACCCGTTCTATGCCCGTGCCGCTGGCTACCAATTGCAAGGCGACCCCGATGTGCGCCCGCGTCACCTGCTAACTTATGGCCTGTCGCCCGACGATTACGAGAATCAGCCACCCGAACGGCTGGAAGCGACGCGACAGTTATTGGCCGATATGGTCGGGGCGGTGACAGAATGAGCGTTGTTTTTGTCGCCGCCGGTCCTTACTCGTGGGGCAGCAGCAGAATGAGAGCCTATTGGGTAGCCGAGAAAATGGGCGCGGCGGTCGTTCAGTTTGGACGGCCGTTGCCTGATGCTGACACCTATGTTTGGCAGAAGTCATTCGACCTCGATTTTATCAAGAGCCACCAAGACAAACGCCACTATTGGGACGCGTGCGACCCGATTTGGTGGTTCTCGCCCGGCGATGTTGAGGAGTTGGTGCACTGGATTGACGGCGTGGTATGCAGCACGAAAGCATTGGCCGCTGACTTGCGCGAGTGGGGCGGCTTCGCAGACCTGCCGATTGTGACCATTGACGACCGCCTCGACTTTGCTCATTTTCCAATCAAGCGCACAGGCGCCGCAGGCGTAACAATCCGCTTCATCTGGTACGGCGTGGCGGTCAATCGGGTGTCACTGGCTGGGGCGATGATTAACCTCGCCCGCCTTGCTGCAAACGGTTACAACATCGCCCTGACTGTCTTCGATGACCAGCCCGCCGTGCCGATGGGTAAGTTTGACTTCCCTGTCTACCATATCCAATGGGACGTGGCCAAAGAAAACGTGGTCATCGCTTCACATGACATCGCCCTGCTGCCGCCATACCCCGGCGCATGGGGATGGGTTAAAAGCAAAAACAAACACGTCACGGCCTGGGCGTGCGGGCTGCCGGTAACGGACGGCATTGAATACGATGTGTTGACCGACATGGTAGAGCAGGCAAAGACCGGCCAATGTTGGATGCCTGATGATTTGTCGGGCTTTGACGTGGCGCTGTCGGCGCGAGCGTGGGAGAAAATCGTATGCCATTCCTAGAAATTTTAACCCGCTGCTACAAACGGCCGAACATGCTGCAACGCAACATCGCCAGCATCGCCAACCAGACAGACGGCGATTTTATCCACACGCTGTTGGTAGACGAGCAAGGCGTAGGCGTCGCCGGAGCATGGGCCAAACTCAGAGACTACGCGCCCCGGCTGGCTGGTGATTACATCTGGATTTTAGACGACGATGATGAGTGTGTACGGCAGTCGCTAGTCGAGGACCTCAAAGCCATCATCGCCCAACATGCGCCCGATGTAATCATGCTCAAGATGGACCACGCCCAATGGGGCGTCAAACCGTCGTCAAGTTGGGGCGGAATGCCCGTCATGGGCGACATTGGTTGCAGCGCGTTTGTGGTGCGCCTGGACATCTGGCAATTGCACGCCGCCGAAGCATGGCGGGAGACGCGCTATCAGTCGGACTATGATTTTATAGCCAGCATTTTCAACGGCGGCTACACCGTCGCATGGTATGACGTGGTAGCCAGCAGCGTGCAGCGCATCAGTCACGGTATGCCGGAGGTGGCAGCATGAGAGTAGCTGTTATCATGCCAACACTGAACCGCGCCGGGCAACTACGCCGCAACGCTGGCGATTTGCTGATGCAAATGCCGCCGGACGGTGTTGAGGTGATTGTTGTGTTCGCCGTGCAGCGAACCGACAAACACACGATGAAAGTTGTTAACCAATTCGCAGACATGTGGACAGATTCAGGCACGAGCGTCATAGTGGCGTTGCGAGAGCCGGGTACAACATGCGTGCAGGGTTTCAACGTTGGTTACGAGCGCGTTCGATTCGCCGCCGACTGGTATGTGCTGGGCAGTGATGACCAGGTATACGGCGACGGCTGGCTAGAGGCGGCGTTAACCGTTGCCGATAGCACCGGGGCGCAAGTCATCGGGCTAAACGATGGCCATACTGACATCGGCAAATATGCACCACACTACATGATGCACCGTGATTTTATCGAGCAGGTTATGGGCGGCGTCATGGTTCCGCCTGTTTATCAGTCGTGGTGGTTTGACCGTGAAGTGTGCGAGCGCGCCGCCGCTCTTGGGTTGTACGCTGCTGCATGGCGGGCGCAAGTTGACCACATGCACCCCGACTGGGGCACGGCTGACATGGACGACACCTATCGGGGCGAGTGGCACAAACACGACATTGACCGGGACACCTACGAACGGCGGCGGGCGGCTGGCTATCCGGTAGACTATTTGGAGGCCATCAATGCCTGAGTACGTTTACAAGTGCGCCCACTGCCAAAGCCAGC
>CAZGHY010000086.1:0-3699 GCA_964526015.1 uncultured Gammaproteobacteria bacterium | reverse complement strand
ATATTATTGAATGCGAAACACAAGATGAAATTGATTTCTTTTGGGAAAGATTATCTGCAGTTCCAGAAAATGAACAGTGTGGTTGGTGTACAGATAAATATGGTCTAACTTGGCAAGTAGTTCCAAGAATTTTAGATGAAATGATGAGAGAAAGCCCTGAAAAGTCTGAAGCTGTTACTAAAGTCTTTATGCCAATGAAAAAGCTTGATCTTGAAGCAATTCGAAAAGCAGGTGAATAACCCCAAAAGTCTAAATAGATTACTTCGTAACTGTGCCTAATTGTTGTATAATATATTATATGCAAAATATTGATGAAATTAGCAAAGATAGGGCAAAAAAACTTTTTAATAGTGAGGAAATTACAGGTTTTGAAGTAGGTATATTTCAAGGGCTTAAGCAAATTCATAAATACTTGTTTGGTGGTTTGTATGATTTTGCTGGAGAAATACGTACAAAAAATATCAGTAAAGGCGGTTTTCGTTTTGCAAATGTTATCTATCTTCAAGAAGTTCTATCAAAAATTGAACTAATGCCCGAGAGTAATTTTGAACAAATCATTGAAAAATATGCTGAAATGAATGTTGCGCATCCATTTATGGAAGGTAATGGTAGAAGCATGCGAATTTGGTTAGATCTAATTCTTAAAAAACGTTTGGAAAAATGTATTGACTGGCAAAGAATCGATAAAAGTGAATATTTAAGTGCTATCATCCGCAGTCATGTAAATAGTTTAGAGTTACAAGAGCTTTTACGTAAAGCCCTAACAGAAAAGGTCAATGATCGTGAGGTTTTTATGAAGGGAATTGAACAATCTTATTATTATGAGGAACCTGATTTAATTAAATGAGAAATAATATTTCAGATGGAGTAGTTCATAAAGTTCCTGAAGATTTAAAAAAAGCATTAACTTCTGATGGCAAAGCACTTTCTATTTGGGAGGATTTAACCCCACTTGCACGAAATGAATGGATCTGTTGGGTAACTCTTGTTAAAAAAGAAGAAACAAGAACCCACCATATTAAAAGATTGGTAAATGAAATTAAAGAAGGGAAGAGAAGACCTTGTTGTTGGATAGGTTGTATTCATAGAACTGATAAGCGAAGCTTGCCATTTAATGGTAAAAAATTACGCCCTTCAATAAAAGTAATACTGAGTAAACGAGATAAAAAATAAATCCTCAAAATAGCCAGTGCCTAAGCATCTTAAATAAGATATAATTCTATAGTGAAAAATATTTTTAAGATCTTCAAAATAAGTAAACCCCAACATAAATGGATTGCAGTTGCTTGTGTCTTAATTACAATTCAAGCTGTATTACAGCAAGCTTCACCTGTTACATTAAAGTATGTAATTGATGAACTTTCAAAACAGATTTCTACAAGTTCTGGTAATTATGAAACAGTCACTTATCTTTTTGGGCTGATCTTAGTAATTAACTTATCAGTTGCAATCTTAAACTCAGTGAATCAAAGAATTGGTGATTTTATTGCATCCCGTTTGGGACGTTTCCTAACTGAAATCTTTTACAAAAAGATATTTACACTGCCACAAAGTTATTTTGATGGTGAGATATCAGGAAAAATTGTTAACCAGTTAAATAGAGGAATAAATTCAATTCGTGACTTCGTAAACGGTGCTACTAACTTTATAATCCCAGCCCTTTTACAAACTATTTTTGGAGTGTCTGTTCTTGCATATTTTGACTTAACGGTTGGACTATTGGCTCTTTCTGTTTTTCCTATTTATATTTATATAACTGCTTATTCGACAAAAAGATGGGGCAAGATCCAAGAGGAAAAAAATGTATACGAAGATGGCGTAAGGGGGCGAATACAAGAGGTTATTAATAACATAAGATTAGTCAAAACATACAACACCCAGACAAGAGAGTGGGAGTATGTATCCTCAAACTTTGGGATAATAAACAAGCTATATGATAAACAATCAAATAACTATCATATCTTAAACTTCATTCGTGAGTTTGGCTTAGAAGTGGTTTTGGTTATTATTCTTTACTTAATTTTTAACAGAACTTTCTATGGCAATCTGTCGTTAGGAGAAATGATATTAATTATCCAACTATTGAATCAGTTAAGGTGGCCTTTGTTCGCAATGAGTTATATTCTAGAGCAAGTTCAAAGAGCAGAAGCAGATAGTAAAACTTTCTTTGAACTTTTGGATCTAAAATCAACTGAAAAGTATGAAGTTAATTCTGTACCAGCATTATCCAAAAAGCCAGAGATTACTTTTAAGAACGTAAACTTTGCATACCAAGATGGAAGTGAAGTTTTAAAAGATTTGAATCTTGATTTAAAGTCAGGTGAAACGGTTGCATTAGTAGGACATTCTGGTGCAGGAAAAACGACACTAATTAACTTAATTCTTAAATTATATGAACCAACATCTGGAAACATTAGTTTAAGTAATAAAAAGTACTCTGCAACATCCCATGCTTGGATTAGAAGCCACATGGCGTTGGTCTTCCAAGATACAGAGCTCTTCTCGTCAAACATACGTGATAATGTCTCGTACGGTCTTCAAAATGTTTCTGACAAACAAATAATCGATGCATTAAAACAAGCTAATGCATATGAGTTTGTGCAAAAGTTTAAGAGTGGTTTAGATGAACAAATAGGAGAAAGAGGGGTAAAACTATCAGGCGGACAGAAACAAAGAATACAGATAGCTAGGGCAATCCTACAAAATAAACCGATTTTAATTCTTGATGAAGCAACAAGTTCTCTGGATTCAAGATCTGAAAGTTTAGTCCAAGATGCACTGGAAAAGTTGTTTAAAGGAAAGTTAACAATAATTATTGCTCATAGATTTTCAACAATTCAAAATGCAGATAGAATAATAGTTTTAGATAATGGAACAATTGTAGGGGATGATACACCTCAAAAACTTGCAAAGAAAAAAGGTTTGTATCAAGAACTTCTTCAATACCAAATTGCAGGAAATAAAAAACTACTTTCTAAGTATGAATTAAGATAAATTATAAGTATGAAAGAAATTAAAAAACTAGAAGCAAGAATTATAAAAATTGAAGAGAGAAACAAAAAAGTAGAGTTAGACAAAATTTGGGAGACTTCTAAAACTAGAAAGCTGTTAATAGTAATTTTTACTTATCTATCGATTGCACTGTATTTTAAATACGTTTTAAATGTAAACCCTTGGATAAATGCGATTGTGCCAACTGTTGGCTTTTTACTTTCTACGCTTAGTATGTCATTCCTTAGAAGAATATGGGAGAAAACCAATAAATAACTTGTAATTTTATGGATAGAAAAGATATTTACGAATTTTTAAAGTCTAATGACCATTGTGTTTTATCTACCTCTAGTGATGACAGACCCCAAAGTGCTTTAATGGGTTTTGGTATAAGTGAGGATTTAGATTTTATTTTTGGGACATCTAACAAATCTAGAAAATATAATAACATTCAAAATAACAGCAATGTATCAATCGTTGTTGGATTTGATCAAGGTAAAACTGTTCAATGTGAAGGAATTGCTGAACTTTTAGAAGGTGAAGAACTAGACAAATATAAAAATATTTACTTTACACTTAGACCTTCAGTGAAGAAATATGAATCATTACCGGATCAGGTTTATTTCAAAGTTAAATTAAATTGGTTGAGATACACAGATGTTACAAAACAGCCTTGGGATGTAACTGAAATCAATTTTTGATATTATA
>CAZGHY010000085.1:0-3712 GCA_964526015.1 uncultured Gammaproteobacteria bacterium | reverse complement strand
AAAACATGCCGTGCTTGACTTCGCGCTGGCTTTGGCAGTGGGCGCACTTGTAAACGTACTCAGGCATTGATGGCCTCCAAATAGTCTACCGGATAGCCAGCCGCCCGCCGCCGTTCGTAGGTGTCCCGGTCAATGTCGTGTTTGTGCCACTCGCCCCGATAGGTGTCGTCCATGTCAGCCGTGCCCCAGTCGGGGTGCATGTGGTCAACTTGCGCCCGCCATGCAGCAGCGTACAACCCAAGAGCGGCGGCGCGCTCGCACACTTCACGGTCAAACCACCACGACTGATAAACAGGCGGAACCATGACGCCGCCCATAACCTGCTCGATAAAATCACGGTGCATCATGTAGTGTGGTGCATATTTGCCGATGTCAGTATGGCCATCGTTTAGCCCGATGACTTGCGCCCCGGTGCTATCGGCAACGGTTAACGCCGCCTCTAGCCAGCCGTCGCCGTATACCTGGTCATCACTGCCCAGCACATACCAGTCGGCGGCGAATCGAACGCGCTCGTAACCAACGTTGAAACCCTGCACGCATGTTGTACCCGGCTCTCGCAACGCCACTATGACGCTCGTGCCTGAATCTGTCCACATGTCTGCGAATTGGTTAACAACTTTCATCGTGTGTTTGTCGGTTCGCTGCACGGCGAACACAACAATCACCTCAACACCGTCCGGCGGCATTTGCATCAGCAAATCGCCAGCGTTGCGGCGTAGTTGCCCGGCGCGGTTCAGTGTTGGCATGATAACAGCTACTCTCATGCTGCCACCTCCGGCATACCGTGACTGATGCGCTGCACGCTGCTGGCTACCACGTCATACCATGCGACGGTGTAGCCGCCGTTGAAAATGCTGGCTATAAAATCATAGTCCGACTGATAGCGCGTCTCCCGCCATGCTTCGGCGGCGTGCAATTGCCAGATGTCCAGGCGCACCACAAACGCGCTGCAACCAATGTCGCCCATGACGGGCATTCCGCCCCAACTTGACGACGGTTTGACGCCCCATTGGGCGTGGTCCATCTTGAGCATGATTACATCGGGCGCATGTTGGGCGATGATGGCTTTGAGGTCCTCGACTAGCGACTGCCGTACACACTCATCATCGTCGTCTAAAATCCAGATGTAATCACCAGCCAGCCGGGGCGCGTAGTCTCTGAGTTTGGCCCATGCTCCGGCGACGCCTACGCCTTGCTCGTCTACCAACAGCGTGTGGATAAAATCGCCGTCTGTCTGGTTGGCGATGCTGGCGATGTTGCGTTGCAGCATGTTCGGCCGTTTGTAGCAGCGGGTTAAAATTTCTAGGAATGGCATACGATTTTCTCCCACGCTCGCGCCGACAGCGCCACGTCAAAGCCCGACAAATCATCAGGCATCCAACATTGGCCGGTCTTTGCCTGCTCTACCATGTCGGTCAACACATCGTATTCAATGCCGTCCGTTACCGGCAGCCCGCACGCCCAGGCCGTGACGTGTTTGTTTTTGCTTTTAACCCATCCCCATGCGCCGGGGTATGGCGGCAGCAGGGCGATGTCATGTGAAGCGATGACCACGTTTTCTTTGGCCACGTCCCATTGGATATGGTAGACAGGGAAGTCAAACTTACCCATCGGCACGGCGGGCTGGTCATCGAAGACAGTCAGGGCGATGTTGTAACCGTTTGCAGCAAGGCGGGCGAGGTTAATCATCGCCCCAGCCAGTGACACCCGATTGACCGCCACGCCGTACCAGATGAAGCGGATTGTTACGCCTGCGGCGCCTGTGCGCTTGATTGGAAAATGAGCAAAGTCGAGGCGGTCGTCAATGGTCACAATCGGCAGGTCTGCGAAGCCGCCCCACTCGCGCAAGTCAGCGGCCAATGCTTTCGTGCTGCATACCACGCCGTCAATCCAGTGCACCAACTCCTCAACATCGCCGGGCGAGAACCACCAAATCGGGTCGCACGCGTCCCAATAGTGGCGTTTGTCTTGGTGGCTCTTGATAAAATCGAGGTCGAATGACTTCTGCCAAACATAGGTGTCAGCATCAGGCAACGGCCGTCCAAACTGAACGACCGCCGCGCCCATTTTCTCGGCTACCCAATAGGCTCTCATTCTGCTGCTGCCCCACGAGTAAGGACCGGCGGCGACAAAAACAACGCTCATTCTGTCACCGCCCCGACCATATCGGCCAATAACTGTCGCGTCGCTTCCAGCCGTTCGGGTGGCTGATTCTCGTAATCGTCGGGCGACAGGCCATAAGTTAGCAGGTGACGCGGGCGCACATCGGGGTCGCCTTGCAATTGGTAGCCAGCGGCACGGGCATAGAACGGGTAGCGAATGTCAGAGCCAATGATTGGCCGCTGCATCCCGCGTAACACCAAATCTGTCCCCGGCCATACGTCCATGTCATCTTCTAGCACGTCATATTCTCCGGCAAGTATACCCCTGGTCGCTGTTACCACGTCGCGGTGAATCAGGACGCAGCCCCAACCACTCGCGCCGATGTCGTGAAGCCGCCCGCGTTCGGGCGGGTCAATCCAGGGCTTAAATGGGAAATTGCCGTCCCAGGGCTGAAACCACATAAGACGGATTGGGCTTAATGTGCGATAGCAGTAAAGCCCTGACACATACGGCCGTTGCCACGAGCGGAGCCGCTCTAGTGTGTCTTCTGGGAAAACCATGTCGCCGTCTAGCAGCAGCATGTAGTCATGGTCTGAGGCGATGAAGCGGTCAAAATGATTTTGTCGCACCTCATAGCCTTTTGTGCCCTGGATAAACGTCGGCACGCTGTCACCGTCGCGGCGGGTCATGTTCATGATGCTGGCGTAGGCGGAAAAATGAACCATTTCCGCCCCGCCTGCTACGCCTATATAGACGCTGTTGTTTGTCATAGGTAAGCCCCCTATGCCGTTTGCGCTGGTTGGCTGGCGAAGGGGGCTTAATCCCACCAGCCCGCCAGCGTAAACGGCAGGAACCGAATCGTTAAACGATGTCGGCGAAGAAGTAGCCCAGGGTGTTAGCGACCAGTTTTTGGTCCCATTGCTCCTGATGCTGCAAAATCATGCTGTTGGTCTGGTCTTCCATGTAGGAGCGAACACCACCAGCGCCGCCGCCCGGATTCCACACGAACGTTTTGCCTGCGGTCGCGTCAAATAAACCGGCCGACGGGTTGTTGTAATAAATCAACGCGTCGTCATCGATGACCGGCGAGTAGGAAGCGGTTTGTCCCTCATTGGCCGTGTTGTAAATTGCACGGGAGACCAGCAGGGCGTCAAGGCCAAGAACGGCCGCCAGCAATGCCTCGCGGGTAGCGATGGTGACAGTGTTGGTGTATTGCATCGTGCCCAAAATCTGAGCATTGACCAACAGAGCATCATACACAATCTCGCCACAAACCATCGTGTTAGCCGCGTTGCCGGTAGCCTGGCTGATGGTGCGGGAGGCGGTGCGGACGTTGGTGATGGGAGCGCCGGAGGCATCGTCCCAGTCCGTCGCGCTGTTGTTGTCATCCGTGCCCCATACGCTGGTGGTCATGAAAGCGGAGGCGAAGGCGCGTTCTTTGCGGATGAAGGACTGCTGTGCCAACCAACGCACGCCCGCCTGTTGCAAGCTCAGACCGGTCTGGTTCGCGGCTTCGGTTTCGTTGGGGATCGGGTACTCTTTGCCCCATTGCAGCGTCTCGTAGGTGTCGGTTTCGACGCCTACGCCGCCACGAGCAAACGCAGCACCG
>CAZGHY010000084.1:0-3718 GCA_964526015.1 uncultured Gammaproteobacteria bacterium | reverse complement strand
GAGCATCTGGAAACATTTCGTGGAGTGCCAAAAGAACCCTCTCTGCTCCACCAAACTTATTAACCCTATCATATACTATAGCAACTTTTTTCATTCAAAATATCTTCCTTTTGTAAATAGAACAAAAATTATTCCAACAATAGTTATTACAATCGTGAGGATAATGTTTTCTCCGTTAAATATATTGTTTGCTAGATAAAATTGCGGGACACCAACAACCACGTGCGACAGGAAACTTCCGATTAAAAAGTTTTTAAAACCGACCTTCAATAACCCTGCACCATAATAGACAGCTTCTAAAATTGTACTTCCTAATGCCAATCTATAAACAAAAACGCCTTCAATTTCTCTATCTTTTTTAATCTGTATTTTCTCAACTTTTTTAGTAATATCTTCTCCCAATATTTTACTTAAAATATTTCGTCCGTATTTTTTTGCTAAGTAATAAGCAACAACACCACCGACCAAACTACCAAACAAATCAATTAAATAAGCGTTAAACCAGCCCAAGAATGGAATTGAGGCAAGTGTTATTATCCCACCTGGAATTGGTGGAAATAATACACCTACTGCTTTATATAAGAAAAGTGAAACCACGTAAAGAATAGTATTCTGCTTTATCCAACCATCAACAATAAAGAAATACGGCGACTTAAAAAACAGATACAATCCAACTAAGACCAAGACAAAGGAACCGACTAACATAGATATGTAAAAATATGATTTCCTATTCATTATTTAGAATATTCTACAAACAGATTTTCGCGATCATCTTCAATAGATCTTAACTGTTTTTCAATATTTTTAAGAGCCTCAGCAAGTTCTGGTTTTTTACTGAAGTCTAAAATCGTACTTACATCTGCCCACTGGCTTAATAAATGTTTTCTTCTATTCTCTAATGCAGTTTTAATATACTGAAATTGAGTATGTCTAGCAAAATCATCCCATTCTTCAAACCTGGCAAGATACTTTGGGTCATATTCACCCATATCAATTGCTTTTTGAAAAGTCATAGTGTTTGACATATTAGCGATTATATAACAGTTTCATATATTTTTAGTGTTTCTTCAGCCATTTTTTTCCATGAATATTTTTTCAATAACTTTTGTGCATATTTTATTTTTTCTTCTCTTTTGTTTTTTGTCATTAATAAAACTTTATCTAGAGAATCTGAAATTGATTGCACATCGTATGGATCAAAATAGATAACCGAATCCTCATAAACTTCTTTCAAAACAGGGATGTTTGATATGACTGCTAGTGTTCCTGCTTCAATCGCTTCTTTGGGAGGTAAACCAAAACCCTCAGAAAGTGTAGGAAAAACAAAAGCCAATGAGTCTTTATATAACAATTGTATTTTATCGTCAGATACATAACCAAGAATATCAATATATTCTGTAGCATTGTTTTTTTTGATTATATTTTCAAGCCTTTCAGTAAACACACCTCTACTTGATGATATTTTTAGCTTTACTGATTTATTTTTATTAACTAAAACCATAGCCTGAATAAGTCTTTCCAAATTTTTATGCGGATATGCATTTCCTGTATATACAAAATAATCAACCTTCATATATTACCTCCACTTTCTTTTTATTTATTCTGAGACATTTTAAAAATGACATGTCATGACTGCCATAAAATTCAATAATTTCGTTCTTTACTGCATTACTTGGCACAATTATTTTTCTTGACCCATAGACTGCCTTAGCAAACGCTATGTGATAACCCAAACGCCATATTTGATAAATCGGGAATCTACGAGTGGTCGCAGTTCCATCAGCAAACTTATGCATAATAAGATCGTGAATCGTAACAATATACTTACCAAAATAAAGTATTGGAATATTGAAATGTGGAAAGTGTACCAAGTCAACATTTAATTTCATTAGCAGTAATGTCATCTTAAACTGTTCTTCAAATGTATAATGTTTAAAATCTGCCAATATTTTTGTCCAATTCTTTGGAAAATTTAATGACTGGAAGTCGCCTTTTCGAAGTAAAATCAAATAGTGATTTTTTAAATCAACTTTAACTAAATTCTCCACTAACTTTTGAGTATATCTTCCAATTCCAGTATCTTTAGGACCATAAAGTCGGGCGTCTATTAATATCTTCATTAATTTAATTTTGCTTTAAAATATCTTAACAACTTTAAAAATTTAATTCCAAATATAACAAAATAATTAAAGAAGATTGAATAATTATTCCAGAGGTTCTTTCTATAAAATCTTTCCATGGAGTTTATTCCTTGCATTTTTCGCATTAACTGAGCATCTGTAAGTTTATTCCTGCTAGCTTTTTTAAGATGGGTAATTGACACCTCTGGATAGTAAATTATTTTATATCCTAATTTTTTAATCTGAAATGAAAGATCTAAGTCTTCACCGTCAAATATATATTTTTCATCTAGCCAACCAACTTTATCAAGAACTTTCTTAGGTGTTAAAAAAAATGCACCTTGAATAGCGTCCACTTCGTGGGTAATATCAGACGGGATATCCTCATACCAATATTTTCTCCCATTATTAAAAAATAATCTAAAAAATGACATCCAAGGCGTAGGAAATCTCCTTCTTGCATCTTTATCAAGACTCCCATCAGGTAATACCAACTTGCAAGTTAAAGCTCCAATATTTTCATTTTTTTCAAAATATTCTATACACTTTTTAAGTGTTCCTTTGTGAACTAAAGTGTCTGAGTTAAGAAGTAATATATATTTACCTTGTACAATTTTTCTTGCCCTGTTATTCCCATTTGAAAAACTGATGTTTGGTCCTTCAACTATCTTTACCCAACTGAATTTATTTTTAATTGCTTCCACACTTCCATCTGTTGACGCATTATCAGAAAGTATAACTTCGCAGGGAACCTCAGTTCTAACTTTTTCGATTGATTTTAAACAATTAATAGTAATATCTTTTGTATTATGATTTAAAACAATTATCGAGAGAGTTGTTTTTTTCATTTAAATCAAAAAATTACTTTAAGCTGGTTAGCAAATTATTGTATACTTTTTCTAAATTCATAACGATTGATTGCCAATCAAAATTATTCGCAACAAATTTTTTACCTTCCAACGAAAGACTTGAAGACAACCGATTATCACGTAACACGTTTACAGCCATATTCGCTAGATCTGAAACACTATCTGAGACTAACGCATGTTTCCCCTTTTTAATATTTAACCCAGCGACACCTACAGGCGTAGAAACGACTGGCAAATCAGCTGCCATCGACTCCAAAACTTTAAGCCTTGTTCCTCCTGGACTCATTATTGGGGTTACTAAAACAGAAGCTGTTTTAAATACGTCACGATTATCTTTAGGAGATTCGGTTACAATGATATCTTTATCTTTTTTAGCAATATCGAGAATATCTTTTGGAACTGATCGACCAGTAATCCACAGCTTTACGTTTTTGGTCTTTTCCTTTATTATCGGCCAGACATCTTTAATTAAAATATTTACAGCCTCAACATTTTGCATCCATTTGTAATCACCATGATACAAAACTCTTGGAGGGTTTTGCCTTTTCACCTTTTTCTCTTCAAAATAGCTAACATCTACTCCGTTAGGAATGATTCCGACTTTCACATCAGGTAATTCTCTCTCCATAATTTCTTTATCTTCTTCTGAGACTGCAAAAACTCTATTAGCTTTTCTCCAATAATATTTTTCCCACCATTTAAGTTTTATTACATCAAAAAGATATATAA
>CAZGHY010000083.1:0-3737 GCA_964526015.1 uncultured Gammaproteobacteria bacterium | reverse complement strand
TCCCATTAATTTTAGGCTCTTCAATAATTCTTGCAACAATTTTGTTGTTACCTCATGAACATTAACTCTTGCAACTGAGTTGCATTGGTTATATAATTTGTAAATGATAGACAGTACAGACATATCCAGCTTAATTAAAAGAGTTAAAAGTTTAAAATCATTTGTACCTGGTGAAGAAGTAAATAATGTTTTTTCAGAGTTAGTAAATTATGCATTAACTTCAAAAGATAAAATAAATGCTAGTAAAGAAGATTTTGAATTTATTCAAAAGTCTGCCGCTCTCGCTGAATATGAGTTAGAAAAATATTGGGTAGGACAAATCCTTGATAACAATAAGAAGATTGAAGAGTTTGTTTATTACAATAACTATATAAAACTTGCAAGAATTGAATGGAGCTCTCTTTTAGCCTGTAAGTTGCACAAAAATCACAATGTTTTGTTTGTAGGTAGCGGTCCATTGCCACTTACTGGATTAATCCTAGCTAGAGATTATGATTGCCATGTTACACTGATGGATGTATCAAATGAAGCTATAGAATTATCTAAAAAGTTAGTTTCAAAACTTGATCTAACAGATAAAATAAATGTTGTTAATTCGAATGCTTTAAGTTTTGATAAATACATAGAATTTGATGTTATTTACTTGGCTGCATTAGCGGGAATTTCAAAAGGATTAAAGAAGAAGATTCTTGGTAAAATAAAATCAGACTCAAGCGAAAAAGTTCATTTGATTGCAAGAAGTAGTTTCGGTAATAGGGAGATACTATATAAGCCCTTGACTGACAATGATGTAGAAGGATTTAAAATTGATTTAGAAGTTAAACCGCATAACGATGTCGTAAATTCATTTTTAATTCTTAGCAAATGAAGAAGTTATATTTGTTACATGGTTCTTTGGGTGCAGGAAAGACGACTTTGTTAAACAAAATGTTGTCAAACAGTTTTTTTGAAAAGAGTGTCGTTATTGAAAATGAATTTGCAAATTTTAGCGTCGATGATTTTTTGATATCTAAGGACAATAACTCATTCAAGACAGATACTATCGCAGGCGGTTGTATATGTTGCACCTCTGGGCAGGAGTTTATGAATACACTTTATAAACTAGTTAATTTATCGGATGTAGATAAAATAATAATTGAATCTACAGGAGTAGCAAATTCAATTGAAATAATTAAGCAACTAATTTTATCTGAAGGTTTCGAAAACACGTTTGAATTTGGTGCAAACATAATGCTAGTAGATGCACTTGAAGATGATACTAACAAATTAGTTGTTAATAAACTCAAAGAAATAAAACTTTCTGATTTAATCCTTGTGACAAAACCAGATATCACTGATATCAAAAAAGTTAGTAAGCTAATTTCAATTATAAGTAAATTTAATCCAAATATACAAAAATCTATAAAAGGTGATTTTAATAGTGCGAGCATTTTTGTAGAGAGTTTTAATTCTGCAGTGTTAAAAAAGATAAAAAGCAATATTGACGAATATCTTTCAGATGATATTCAAGATGTTACTGCAGAAAACTATTATGTGATGAAATTAGAAGAGAGAATGAAAGATCGTAATATAAAAAACCTTTTAGTTGAACTAATGAAAAATAATGAAATTAATGTAAAGCGTGTCAAAGGGTTTTATCTTAATTCTGACAATGAGTCCTTAATTATTAATGGTACAAAAAACAATATTAAATATCTGAGAAGTGAGGGCGTGTTTAATGAAAATGTCCTAGTTATAATCGGTACAAATATTGATGCTGAAAAGTTAGAAAACTTAAAATCTAAAATACTGAATAACAATGAATAAAACTGTTAAAAGACTGATTCAACAATATAAAGAATATGTGAGTTTGGGAGATGAAATATCAAAGTTAAAGAGAGAGTTGGTGTGTATTAAGATATCGCATAAACATAAAGAATTTGATTTATTGTCTACAAAAATAGAGCTGAAGGAAATATTGCAGAACAGAATTTCAGATGAGATGTCTTTTAAAGATCCGGTTATTTGGATTCTGTATAAGTACTTTGCATATAAAGGCACAAATAAAAATATGAATAGTTTGTATGATTTAATACAACATTGTTTACCAGAAGACTATGTTTGTACAAAGAGATTTAAATACTTGAGTAAATATATAGATTTTAGTAAATTTGAAAAAGGAATTAGGCTAAATCGGTTAGTAAATCTGCCTGAAGTAAAAAAAATTGTTGCTAATACAGATTTTATGGTAGGCTGGCAGAGATACGAGTATCACATAGAAAATGGAAAAATCGCTAAATGGAAAAATTATAAAGATTAATATAGTTTTAGTTACAGGTTTTTTAGGAAGTGGAAAAACCACATTTTTAAATTATGTAATTGCTAACTTCAAAAATCACGGGATCTCTTTGATTTTGAATGAATTTGGCGATGTAAAAATAGAATCGAATTTCATCACAGAAGACGGTGTAGGAGAAATTGCAGAACTGTCAAATGGTTGTATGTGCTGTGTAGCCAAGAGTGATATTCCAAGAGTTGTTAATTACATTATAGAAAAAAGTCCAAGTACTGAATACATTTTTATTGAAGCTTCTGGTCTTTCAGATCCAGATCCAATTAAAGATATATTGATAGGTGGAATTGGGGGTAATGTTAAGTACCTGTTAAATATTTGTGTAATTGATTCAAAGAATTTTTTTGATTTAAAAGATAAACATCCGCTTATCTTGTCTCAAGCTGGAGAGGCTGACGTCATTCTGCTTTCTAAGGTTAGCCTGGTGGAGCAAAGTATCTCAGTTAAAGTCAAAACTTTTTTACAAAGTGTTTTTGTCGGCACTTCGATATTTGACTCCGACAATTCAGTAGATATCGGTAAGTTACTAAAGATTGAGACAGACAACGTCAAAACGAAAGGTGAGCAAGAATTAAAAGAACACCACCACGAACATGATAAGTATATTGAGACGATAGTAAAACTCGATCGCAAAACTGCCAAAACAGTTGTTGAAGATATTTTTAATCAAAACAATCAAATAGTAAGAGCCAAGGGTTATTTTGAAGAAGGTGATAATGTATATTCTCTACAATTCTCAGGACAAGATCTTGATATCAAACGAGTTAAAAGTATAAAGAATAAAGAGGGCAATGGAGTTTTGCTGTTTATAACAAGAGTAGAAGATAAAGATAATTTAGTTAAAACTTTACAAACTTTAAAGCTTCAATAGATATCTCCTTGACATATGCAACTAAGTTGCGTATAAATAATTAGCGATACTTTTTACACAGTACATCATCCTGTGGTTTTTTTAAAAAAGCCCACAGGGCTCGCTAATTTTAAGTAGGTGAATATAATAAATGAAATTTTACAATGTAAAAACTAGACAATTAGTTGATGTCTCAGATGATCAAGTAGAAGTGGTTATCATGAAGAATGGAAAGAAAGCTGCTAAAGCAACTTTAAACGGTGTTGGAATGTTTAAAATATTAAGCAATGAAGACGCTAAAAGGTTAGCTAAGTAACAGTTATTTGTAGTAGAATACTAGTATGTTTAAAACAATAATAACTACTAGTATTTTGCTTTTGTCGTTATTTATGTCTCCAAGTTCGGTTGTGGCCCAAGAACAAACATTCGAAGGTAAAATCGTAAAGATTCTAGAAGAGAGAGGTAACTATCAAAAAATTGAGGCTCAAGTTTTAACAGGGGACAAAAAAGGTGAGAGTGTCGTTGTTGAAAATGGTATGTTCACTTCGTCAGAAG
>CAZGHY010000082.1:0-3752 GCA_964526015.1 uncultured Gammaproteobacteria bacterium | reverse complement strand
TAAATTCTTTTATTATATCATACCAAATTTGACGGCTCATATTAAACTTAATTGAGTATCTGTAACAAATCTTTTCTTACAATCTTTCATGTTCAAAGTCATTTGCTTAAAGTAGCTTTCTTTTAGTTCCGCGCCTATTGCTTTGCGACCTAAACTAACAGGACTAAACACTTCGCTACCAACTCCAGCAAAAGGCGTAAAAACTACTTCATTCGGGTTTGAGTAAAGTTCTACAATCCTATCAATTACATCTAACTGTAAAGGGTGAACGTGCTTTTCGTCATCTTCTTCTTTTGAATCTTTGAAAGGTAATACATTATCAATTCTAATATCATCCCACACGCTCGAAGCGTATCTTTGCCAAATGTAATGAGAAAGTTTGTTGCTTTTAGTATCTTCATGGTTGGCAAATTTTCTATTCAACAGTTCCCAAAGTTGAGATTCATTTAAGTTGCTTTCGTTTGCGTTATTCCATGCATCAACTATGTTTTTTAGAATAGGTGTTTCGCCAAAGTAATGTTTTAATCCTTGTTCATGTGTTACTGGCACTTTGTTTTCACCTGCTTTTGTGAATATCAAAACGTAATCAGGCATGGCAGTAAAACAACGTGTAGAATCTTCTACTATAAATTTGTGCATTAAACTTTGCACCATTGTTCTCATTCTAACTTTTAGAGGCTCTTTCCAAATAGTTATACGGTTACGGTAATGGAATCCATACTTTTCATGAAGTCTTATTATTTCATGCGGGAAATCCCAAAGGTAACATTTATTATCGTGAACGTCTGTGCAATGCACCGCGTTTATTCTGCCCGCTTTTGTTACACGCGCCATTTCTTTAATTAGAAACTCATACTGTTGTAAAAACTGTTCTTTGCTTTCGCAGTTGCTGAAATCCTTTTCATGTGAACTGTAATTGTATAGCCCTGCAAATGGTGGCGAGTAAACAGAAAGGTCTATACTTTCATCTGATAACTGTCTAACTACGTCCATACAATCTCCGTTGTAAATAGCGTATTCTTCTGTGATAACTTGGTCTTTAATCATGGTGTTTAGTTTTTAGTTGTTTAAAAATGATGGTTTAATAATTTCTTTGTCGAATCCTTTTGTTACTATTTTATAATCCGAATTTGTATTTTCAATAAGTTGCTCAAACATCTGAATAGCTTTGTCTTTTTTGTTTGCAAGGCTATCCATAATTCTTATTTGTCCGTCCGATAAAATCAAATCAACATTAACCTCTCTTTTCTGACCGAATCTCCAAAAGCGTCTAATTGCTTGATAGTATTGTTCATAAGAGTAAGTAGGGAAGTAAGTTGTATGGTTACAATGTTGCCAGTTTAAACCAAAGGCGGTAATAGAAGTCTTTGTAATTAGCTTTTTAATTTCACCACTCGAAAAGGCTAAAAGTATTTCTTCCTTTTCGTCAATATCCATGCCTCCGCTAATCTCTTTTGCGGTTTTATCTAACTGTGAAATTAACTTAGCTTCATCATTTAGGTTAACCCAATATACAGAAGTTTCATGTTGACTTGCTTTTTCTACCGCCATTTCGCAGCGAGGTTTTAATGTCGCTCTAACCTCCGCTTTTATCTCAAAGAAATTAACGGCAGGTAAATTAAACATTTGATGTTGACCGTTTATAGCTAAAGGGTTTTCATTTTTCACAATAGTTTTAAACTCATTCAACTTTGGCAAAACGTGCAAAGAATCATCGAATCCTAAGTCAGACGGTTTTCGCATTGATATACTCCAACTTGCAACCCACTTCCAAAAGTATTTCTCCGCGTGTGCTTTTAAATACCATTCCGCGCCAGCGTGTCTAACATCAATAGAGTTAGCATTGTTCTTAAAAAACTTTGTTAGCATATCGGTATAGCCTAAATAACCCAATGCCTCGCTACTTGTTCCCAATTCGATATAATCATTAGGGCTTGGTGTAGCTGTAAATAGGAATCTATATTTTACTTTGCGTAAAAAGTTTGTTACCTCATGCTTAATAGCCCCGTCAAAGTTTTTAAGGATAGAAGATTCATCTAAAATTACACAGTCGAAATCTGAATAGTTAAAGTGATTTAAACGCTCGTAATTGCATATAACTATTTTCTTAGTGTATTTTCCATTCTTTGAATATTCAATATCACCTATACCAAATTTCTCAGCCTCTTTAATAAACTGAAAAGCAACTGCCAAAGGTGTAATAATCAAAACAGGTTTGTTAGTTGATTCTACGTAGTTTTTAGCTATTGTAAGTTCGATAATAGTCTTACCCAATCCAGTATCTAAAAAAACAGCGCAGCGTCCTTTTTTTATAGCATATTTAGAAACATACTTTTGGAAATCGAAAAGGGTGTCAGGTATTAAAATTGGCTCTATGCCAAAGTTTTCAATAGAGTGCTTTTTACTCTCTAAGAAATCGTTATAGTTCATAAAAAAAGTAGCCCCTAAGAATCCACACGGTTACAGCGTGCTTCATGCAAAGGGGCAATAAGGTTAGGGATTGTATCTGTAACATACGGTGCAAATATAAAAAAGGTTTTGAATTATTTAGTCAACTCTTTGTAAAGTTTTTCAGCCTTACTTTTGTTTGAAAGATACCATGTGCCGTGTTCAGATTTATTTCCGAACTGGTTTTCAAATGAAACCTTTTTCATGGCAACTGGAATATCTTTACCGCGCAAATCACCGATTCTTTGATGATAGCTTATTAAACCGTTTTCGATAAATTTCAACGGTGTCATTACTTTGTTTTTTAGCAGTAAGTAAAGGCATAACTGCTCCTGTGTTTTTGGCTTTTTCATGTTATTGGTTTTGAATTGTTATTGGACTATGTATAGGTGTATACGATTTATAAAATGCTTTGTAGTAAATCTCTCCGATATTCCAAGAAGATTCTACGTTAGTATTGTCTATGCACATACAAGTTTCATTATCAGAGAATATAAATACACCTCCAACGCCTTCTAACTCCATCAACTTTGGAAACTCTTTCACTTCCTGCGTTTTCGATTCGCCAATCGTTACTTTAATCATTGTGTTTGTTTTGGTTTAAAATGCGTCTAAAATAAAATTGTCAGTATCTTTGTGGCGGTGAAAATAGTAATGGCTTGATGTCGGCTCGTGCTTCTTACCTTTGCTTTTCGGTATCTCAATGCCTTTACTCTTTGCCTCTTTTACCACATCTTGAATCTTTGAAGTTGCACATTTCAATTCTTTGGCAACCTGTCGGATAGTTTTAACGTGGAGCATGTCGATTACTTCTTGATTTGTCATTAGTTGATTTTTATATGCTTATCGAATATTTCTTCATACTTCAAAACATCTTCTTCGCTTGACTTGCACAGCTTGTCAAATATCGTTGAAATTGCACGTAGCTTATCTTCGCTCATATTCACTTCCTTTCGTGCCGTTTCGCTGCCTAATTCATTCAGAACGCTATTGTAAACAGTTTTACCACGTAGTAAAGTTTGTTTCACGTTTGACGGTAACGGTAAAGTAAATAAGAACTCTAACTCAAAAGATAACATTCGCATTAAGTAAAGACAGCGTATTATGCTTTCGCTGATTAGTTGTTTAGTGGATGGCTTCATTTTGTTGCTTATAGTAAATTAATATTTACCATTTCAAATGATTTTACTTTTGGCTGAGTATCTAATTTACCCAACCATGCACCGTATCTTTTTTGTGCATCCTTTACAGGTTTAAGCCATTCCTTGCCGTCCCAATATAATATGCGATTAGTGCCGTTTATT
>CAZGHY010000081.1:0-3766 GCA_964526015.1 uncultured Gammaproteobacteria bacterium | reverse complement strand
TATCAATTCCAAATGAGAAACCAACTGCAGGAATTTCTTTTCCTGCAAACATTCCTATTAAATTGTCATATCTACCTCCACCACCAACAGAAAGGTCTTCTGGGTTTCCATTTAACTTCATTTCAAAAACTGTAGAGGTGTAGTAGTCAAGTCCTCGTGCAAGGGTAGGATCAAAGAAGAAGTCTACGTTTTCTTTTAATTTATAATCGCTTTCGAGCACTTTAAATATTTGCTTGAGTCTATCTGTAGGAGTAGATTTTTCAATAAATCCCAAAAGATTTGTAGGCATCTTGTCTTTTCCAATTTTGTACATTTTGTCAATTAACCTAATATCATCAATAGACAAATTGTTAAAGTTTTGTCTGTCATTAATTGCAAGTTTTGCATTTTTAAAACCAAGTGATCTAATTCCATCAATTCCTGCAGCTATTACTTTTGCATCATCTTCTACGTTTTTACTTCCAACAACGTCACAGTCAAATTGCGTAAATTCTCTAGACCTTCCTTTTTGTGGTTTTTCACCTCTAAAGACTTGGCCGATTTGATATCTTGAAAAAGTAGGCGAAAGAAGACCTAAATTATTTGCAATAAAACGGGCTAGGGGAACTGTTAGATCGTATCTTAAAGCTAGCTTCCTTCCACCTTTGTCTTCAAAAGTGTAAATTAGTTTTTCTTCTTCACCGTATTTGCCAAGTAGTGTATCTGCAAACTCTATAATTGGAGTTTCTAAAGGTTTAAAATCATATTTTTCTAAGACAACAGAAATTTTATTTAAATAATCCTTTCTCCTAGATGCGTCATCTGGGAAAATGTCAGCAAATCCCTTTGGTGTAACTGGACCTTTTTGCATATACAAATATTCTACAGGAGTTATTCAGAATCCTCAATGAAGATAGTTCTTAACTCAAACTTTTCTTCTTTCATTTCGCCAACTGTAATTATTTTTTGCCCTTCTTCTAGTTCTGATACATTTGGACCAACCCATTTCTTTGGAAGTGTAATTTCAAATGTCTCATTGTTATTTATTGTTTCGCCGTTGCCTCTATTAATTGTAATTTTCGTTTTTGAAATTGCGCTAATTTTTACAAAAATTGTTTCAAAATTATTTTTGACTGCAGGTTCAGAAATTAAAATTCTTTTGCTATCTAAAACTTTGTTTCCATTCAAAAAGCCCATTGCAACGATATAATCACCAATTGCAAGATCAGTTGCTTTGCTTTCTGCATTTTTTTTGAGAGTATTGATATATGTTGTATTGTCACTAAGCGACATTTGTTTAATATCTCCTTGATCTGATTTTATTTGAATAGTTCCAGATGAAATGTCAGTAATTGTTCCGACATATGCAGTAGTTTTTAAAGATTTTGTAGATGTTTCTTCTTTTATTTTTTCTCTAATTGCTTCTGCTGGGTTTAGTATTTCTGCTGATTCTGTGGCAGATTCCTCTTTTTGTTCTGTATCAACTTCTAAATATTTTTTAAACTCACTGGAATAGACAACCCTAAACTTTCTACCGTTAACTAAAATTTCTGAAAGCCCTGCAGGTAGTTCTATTTCTACTTCAAACAAGCCTTCTGGATCAGTCTTCGTGAAATAGTCAGCTTCTACTGTAGAAACAACAATCGGAGTACCTGCTTTTGAGATTCCTGTTAATTTGTAGGGGGATTCTGTTAAAACGTCAAAGTCATATAAGTTACTAACACTTAAATCAATTTGATTTTGGGGAGGAATGTTTTTCTTGTCAGACAAAGATATTGATGGCTTTTTGATAAGTTTCGTGATTCTCCAAGCACCAAAGGCAAGCACAAGGCCAATTGATATGCCTGCAACGATGGCTAGAAAGACTTCTTTTCTCATGTGCCACGCAATTAAACCTTAAAAACTGTCCTCTTGTCAAGGAATGTCTAATTAGTTAGAATGACTAAGCTAATATTATGGAAATAACACATATAAAAGATTCAGTGTTTAAAATTAAAGGTAAATCAGGCTTTGCAACAATTGATATTGGCTCGATTACGTTAGAATCAACCGATGGTTCAAATGTTAAGGTTTTTAAAAATGCTGGTGAGTATGAAGTTGCAGGAATATCAGTAATTGGAATACAAAGCGATGAGGGAAATGTTTTTGTGTGTGAAGTTGATGGGTTAAGAATATGTCATTTGGGAAATAGTAGTAAAAAAATGACTGATAGTAAGCTTTCAGTTGTTGGTGATATAGATGTCTTACTTGTTCCAGTTTGTGTCAACACTATAGAAATGGTTCAGCAAATTGAAAGTTATTATGTTATTCCATATGGTTATAAAACTGAAGATGAGCTAAATAAATTTTTGAATGACAGCGGGTTCACCGTGACAAAGCCTAACAAATTTACTTTAAAGAAAGATGATATTATCGAAGATCAGCCATGTGAAATTGTTGTAATTTAATCTAGATCCTGCCCCGTTTAATAAAATTAATGACCGATTCCCATATTAGAGTGCCGCCACATTCAGATGAAGCAGAGGCAAGTGTCTTGGGTGCATTATTGTTGGATAAAGATGCTGTTATTGCAGTTGCTGAGTTTTTAAATTCTGATGATTTTTACGATGAACGCCATAGAGATATATATGAAGCGATAGTTTCATTGTATGAAGATCGAATACCTGTTGATGTCTTAACCGTTTCAGACAGACTAAAAAAACAAAAGGATTTAAAACGTGTTGGAGGGGTTTCATATCTTACAGAAATTGCAAACAGCGTACCTACAGCTGCTCACGTGGAGCATTATGGGAAGATTGTAAAAGACTTGGCTGTTAAACGATCTCTCATGAGGGCTGCAAGTAGACTTGTAGAGTTCTCATTAGATGAAGCAATGTCCTCAGCTGATTTGCTTGATAAGGCCGAATCTGAAGTTTTCTCGCTTAGCCAAAAAAATGTTAAAAAGGCTTTTGTTTCTGTTAGGGATACATTAGCTGAAAGTTTTGATAGACTTGATGAACTTCATAAACAAGAAGGGGGACTACGAGGGATTGCAACTGGCTTTATCGATCTTGATAATGCAACTGCAGGTTTTCAAAAAAGCAACTTAATAATTTTAGCTGCAAGACCTGGTGTTGGAAAAACTTCACTTGCTTTAAACATTGCACAGCACGCTACGGTTAAAAATGGTAAAAAAGTTGGATTCTTTGCACTTGAAATGAGCAAGGAAGAAATGGTTGATAGGTTGCTCGTTAATGAGGCTGATATAGACGCATGGAGACTTAAAACAGGAAAATTAACTGAGGAGGACTTTACAAAGTTGTCAAATGCTATGGGTGTTTTAGCAGAGACGGAACTGTATATTGATGATACTCCAGCATTATCAATTCTTGAGATGAGAACAAAAGCGAGAAGGTTACAAGTAGAGCATGGACTTGATATGGTAATTGTAGATTATTTACAACTTGCTCGAAGTAGAAACTTGGAAAACAGGGTCCAAGAAGTTTCAGAAATTTCTCAAGGGTTAAAAAATTTAGCTAGGGAATTAAAAATTCCAGTTTTAGCACTTTCACAGTTATCTAGAAGTGTTGAGTCAAGAAATGTTAAAAAACCACAGCTTTCAGATCTTCGTGAATCTGGTTCAATTGAACAGGATGCTGACGTAGTTATGTTCCTTTGGAAAGAAGACGATGAAAACAATGAAAACTTTTTGTTAGATATTGCAAAACACAGAAATGGTGCACTTCATTCGATTCCATTATTCTTCAAAGGGGATAGAATTAAGTTTTTTTCAAGGGATACAAAACAC
>CAZGHY010000080.1:0-3782 GCA_964526015.1 uncultured Gammaproteobacteria bacterium | reverse complement strand
AACTTCGTGATACATCAGATAAAGTAATGTATGCAAGAAGATTAATGATCGACTTGACAGCTGATTACAATGTCAAAAGAGTAACAGTCCCTACAAACATTGTTGCAAACATGTTTAAGTTTGACGAACTAAAAGGTTTAGAAACTGCAGAATCAGGTGAACATTTAACAGTAAGTGCAACTGAAATGAAGTCGACCAAGATCAATCTTTAATTGATCTGTGCATAAGTTAATATTTAAATTTGATTAGTTTGGGTTAATTGTCTAGATCAGTAAAACTGGTTTTAAATTTTATATGCAAAATATATATGAAGTCCAGCAAAGTAACAAAATAAAAAGTAATGTTATTACTGTCTTATTTTTTGCCTTTTCTGTAATAACAATTTATGTTTTATCGTTAGCTTTCGGAGCCTATGCAGGTTATGAAGTTGGCGGACTAGGTTATGTCGGTATAGCCTTAATCGTTTCAGGAGTTTCGACATTTATTAGTTACTATTATTCAGACAAAATTGTTCTCTTGATTTCAGGTGCTAGAGTTGCAAACTCAAATGAAGACAAAGTTTTTACCTCAGTTGCACAGAACTTGTGTATTGGTGCAGGATTACCACTCCCTAAGCTTTATGTAATCGAGGATAGCGCTCCAAATGCATTTGCTACTGGTCGAGACCCAGAACACGCAGTTGTATGCGTTACAACTGGTCTTCTCGCTAAATTAAATAGAACTGAACTTGAGGGCGTTATTGCACATGAATTAACACATGTAAAAAACTATGACATCAGGCTTATGAGTATTGTTTCAGTAATGGTTGGTCTAATAGCGCTATTAGGAGATTGGTTTTTTAGAGCTAGTTTTCACTCAAGAAGAAGTTCTGACAATGACAATAAAAATGGAATTGGTGCTGTTATTGTGATTTTGGGAATTATTTTTGCAATTCTTTCTCCAATTATTGCTCAGCTTATACAATTAGCTATTTCTAGACGTCGTGAATTCATGGCTGATGCGGGTGCAGTTAGTATCACAAGGCAACCACAAGGATTAATAATGGCACTACAAAAAATATCAGCAGACCACGAGCCGTTAGAAGCTGCAAATAAAGCAACTGCCCATTTATATATAGCAAGTCCATTTAAAGATAAAACAAAATCGCAAGTATCATGGTTTGCAAATTTGTTTAACACACACCCGCCAATAATCGAGCGAATAGCAACTCTTCAAAAAATGAGTTAGTTGAAGTATGATACAAGTATGGCTAGTCTAACCAGAAAACAAGTACTTCATGTTGCAGAATTAAGCAATTTGAAGTTAACTGATGCAGAGATTGAAAAGTTCACCCCACAACTTGATAAAATAATTGAATTTGTTGGTGCACTCAATGAAGTTGACACTGATAATATTTTACCCACTGTTCAAACAACTGGGCTTACAAATATTTTACGAGAAGATAAAGTAAACGTAGAAAATATTTTGACTCAATCAAAGGCACTTTCAGGTACCGACGGTCACAATGGATATTTCAAAGTGAAAGCCATTTTAGAAAATAGAACTGATGATTAACACACCTTTAACAATCAAGGAAACACAAGTAGGACTTAGATCAAAAAAATTCACTGCTGTTGAACTTGTAGATAGTTATCTCTCAAAAATTAAAAAATATAACTCAGAATATAATATTTTCTTGACAGTCACAGAAGAACTTGCATACAAAAAAGCAAAAGAACTAGACGCAGTTGGTACATATGAAAACCCACTTTCTGGGGTTGTTACATCTTACAAAGATATTTTTTTAACCGAAGGAGTTAGGACTACCGCTTCGTCAAAAGTTTTAGAAAGTTATATTCCACAATATTCAGCAACAAGTGTAAAAAGAATTGAAGGTGCTGGAGGTATTTCAATTGGTAAATTAAATTGTGATGCCTTTGCGCATGGTTCAAGTGGTGAAAATTCAGACTACGGTCCAACTTTAAATCCGTGGAATAAAGAATATACTGCTGGTGGATCATCGTCTGGGTCTGGTGCCGCACTTTCAGCTGGTATGAGTTTGGTCACCACAGGAACAGACACTTGTGGTTCGATTAGACTTCCTGCTAATTATAATAGTCTTGTTTCATTAAAACCTACATACGGTGCAGTATCTAGGTATGGAGTTATTTCTATGGCATCTTCTCTTGATACAGTAGGCCCATTAGGTCATACAGTAGGTGATGTGGAAACAGTCTTTAATGTTATTAAAGGTGAAGACGGACTGGATGGAAACGTAAGTAATACCAAATATCCAATAAATACCAATGCCAAATTCACAATTGGTATACCTAAAGAATTTTTTGTCGGTGGTTTATCTCCCGAGATTCAAAGTAATATTGACGAGGTAATTAAAACATATAAGAATGAAAAAGTTGAGTTTGTAGAAGTGAGTTTGCCTCACACTAAATATGGGATTTCTGTTTATTACATAATCCAGCCAGCAGAAGTTTCCTCAAATCTAGGAAGATTTGATGGTATCAGATATGGAAATGATAGAAATTCATTTGGAGAAGAGGCAAAAAGAAGAATAATGCTAGGAAGCTATGTTTTGTCAGCTGGGTATTATGATGCATATTTTGATAAAGCAATGAGAGTTAGAACTGTTATCAAAAATGAGATTGATGATATATTTACAAAAGTAGATGCATTAATTGCCCCTGTCGCACCAACGCCTGCATTTAAAATAGGAGAAAAAACAAATGATCCTCTAGCTATGTATCTAACAGATATTTATGCTGCTACAGCAAATCTCTGTGGTATACCATCAATAACAATTCCTAGTGGCTTTACAAAAAATAATTTACCACTAGGCTTTCAATTGATGGGGCCAAGATTCGGAGAGCAGACCTTGTTCTCATTAGGAAAACTTTATGAAAAGATAACAAATTATGTTCCGAAGATAGCTTTTTAAAATTGTATAGTTATGAATAATAATTACAAAACAATAATCGGTTTAGAAATACACATAGAACCAAACACAAAATCTAAAATGTTTTGTAGTTGTCCACAGGACCATTTTGGAAAAGAACCAAATAGTCAGACTTGTCCAATCTGTTTGGGGTTACCCGGAGCATTACCAATTGCAAACAAAGAGGCAATTAATAAAACTATCAAATTAGGTTTGGCTTTAGGGTCAAAGATTAGTGAGCAAAGTAGATTTTATAGGAAACATTATTTTTACCCAGATCTTGCAAAAAGCTTTCAAACCAGTCAAAAAGATGATCCATTTTGTGTGGGCGGAGAACTAATGGGTAAAAAGATTAACCATATACATTTAGAAGAAGATGCGGGTAAATTGATTCATCAAACAGTGAACGGTGAAAAAGTTTCACTTGTTGATTTTAATAGATGTGGATGCGCATTAATTGAAATGGTTACTGAACCAGTTTTTCACAGTGTTTCAGAAGTGATTGCATTTACAAAAGAACTTCAGTTAATTGCAAGATACTTAGATGTAAGTAATTGTGACATGGAAAAAGGAACAATGCGTCTTGAAGCCAACATCTCACTTTCAAAAGATGATTCACTCCCAGACTACAAAGTTGAACTTAAAAATATTAATAGTTTTAGATTTCTAGAAAAAGCACTAACTGCTGAGATTGAAAGACAAACAAAAGCACTTAATAATGGAGAGAGGTTGCTACAAGAAACAAGAGGCTATGATGAAAATACAAAAACTACTTTTTCACAAAGAACAAAAGCAGATTCACAAGATTATAGATATTTTCCAGAAGCAGATTTGCCACCAGTTGATACTACAG
>CAZGHY010000079.1:0-3803 GCA_964526015.1 uncultured Gammaproteobacteria bacterium | reverse complement strand
TTTTGTAAATCCGCTCATTTGATTATATGTCTTTTAATTCTTAAAGAAAATAATGCCCTAATACAAGTCCTATTATAAAACAAACTACAAATGTAATAATTGCAATTGTGCCTCCTTGTGATGTATTTTCTTCGCTTGTTTTTGGTATTTCTTTTTTATGTGTTCTGTGATATTCTAAAATTCCTTCAATTTGTTTGTGAAGCATATCATAATCATTTTTTAAATACTCTTTCGCTTTGTCCTCTCCACAAATTATCCTTGCAATATTAACTCCATTATTACCATACCTTTCATCAATAAGAACTACATGGTCTTGCTTTTTAAGTTCTTTTATTAATTCTGTTTGTGATTGAAGCCCTTTAACCAAATCATCATATTCAGCCATTGGCATTGTTACCGTTCTTTCCATTAGTTAGTTTTTTAGTTTCTGCAAATATATGACCTTTGTTTCTTTGTTACAAGATATAGGGGGTAATTTATACTCATTCTAAATTAGAAAGGAGGCTCCCCATCTGCACCTTTCCCTTGACTGTTTATAATTGCGTTTGATTCTGTAAAATCTATAATTTCAGCACCTCCTGTAACCTCTGACACCATAAAATCTTGAAACCTTGTTAATCGGTTTATAAATTCTATTTCTGCTGTGTCAATATCTCCGTTTCTGTGTTTCTTAATTATAAACTCAGCAACGCCTTTTGTTGAACGACCTCCTTCATACTCTGTTATTCCATAGTATTCTGGTCTATGCAAAAATGCAACTATATCAGCATCTTGTTCTATTGCGCCCGATTCTCTTAAATCTGAAAGTTGAGGTCTTTTATCTCCGCCTCTTGATTCTACTTGCCTATTTAACTGCGATAAAACAATAATTGGTATGTTTAATTCTTTTGCCAACGCTTTCAGTCCTCTGCTTATAGTTGATATTTCATTTTCTCTATTGCCCTTTGAGCCATCTCCGCTCATTAACTGAATGTAATCAATGATTATCAACTCTATTCCATGAAGTCTTGCCATACGCCTTGCTTTTGCCCTTAATTCAATTAAGGTTAAACTTGGAGTATCATCAATGTAAAGAGGGGAATCAATTAATTTGCTGCAAGTCTTTTGGTGTTCAAAAAATCTTGTTGGCTCAATTCCGCTTCTTGTAAAACTTTTTATATACTCTTTTGTTTCAGAGGCTACAAGTCTTGTTACTAATTGGCTTGTAGACATTTCAAGTGAAAATACCAATACGGGCTTTTTAAAATCTAAAGCAGCGTTTCTTGCCATACATAAAACCAATGCTGTTTTTCCCATTGCGGGTCTTGCTGCAATAACAATTAAATCAGACCTCTGCCAACCGCCAGTCAGTTTATCAATTTCATTTAGTCCACTTGGAACGCCAATAACACCATCTCTTTTTAGCAATGCTGTGTTTTTTTCTTCTAATTCATGCCATACATCGGCAACGGTTTGAGCCTCTCTGCCTTTGCTTAATCCTAATGTGATATTTGTTAGTCCTTTTTCGTGAATATCAAGCGTATCTAATATCTCACATGAATCCTCAAAGCAATCTCTTATTGTTTCGGTTGACAATCTTATTAATTCTCTTTGGATAAACTTTTGCTGAACTATTCTGCTATGATATTCAATATTGGCACTTGAAACAACTTTGTTAGTTAACTTTGAAATATAATAAGCCCCTCCAACGATTTCTAATTCCTCCCTTGATTTTAATTCATTAACAACTGTTAAAATATCAATTGGGCGACCCGTTTTATTTAAAGATAAACAAGCCTCGTAAATTCTTGAATGAGCGTCAATATAAAAAGAGTTTGATGTAAGTATATCGGACACTTCATTTATTGCTTTCTTTTCAAGCATTATAGCTCCTAAAACTGCCATTTCTAAATCGGGGGCTTGCGGTGGCAGCTTTCCAACGTCAAATGGATTAAAATGTACTTCTGCTGTTCTTTTTCTTTTAAATGGAATTTCTTTTTCTTTCATAAATTAGTATTTTTCTGCTTTTTGTGGCAATGTTGTTACTGATGTTGGTTTGTTTTCTGCTGATGTGCCTACGTCAAATTTTAATTTTCCTTGTAAATCATCCTTATCCGACCATCCCTCTATGGCATTATCCCAATTTACATATTTATGACCTTCATCTGAATACCGAACCGCAGCATTGTAATAATGCCGCAGCCGCTCGACCCCCCATTTGGAGAATCTAAGTTTAAAATTGTTTTTATCAAAAAAAGGGGACTCAGAAAAAGGTATTTTACTTTTCTTTTTATTATTACTATTTACTATTTTCTTTTTTGTTGGGGGGAGTGCTTCAAGGGATGCTGCCACCACCCCTTCGAGGGTAGGCTGTTTAATATCTTGATTTTCAGCACGTTTTAAAACACTTTCTTTCCCATGCTTGTATGAATCTATAATGTAGTCCATCGTTTTTTTATAAGAATTGAAATATTTTTGAACTATTTTTGTTTTTATTTGAATATTTTGACCTCGATAATACTTAAAAACGTTGATTAAAAATTCATTAAAATGCTTCTCATTTTCAAAAAACGCTTCGGCAAGTTGTAAATCTTGCTCCGTTATTTTAACGTAAGGGCGTATCATGTTAATTAATGTTTTTTGTTATGTACTTAGAAATATACTTAAACAATTTTTCATCTCCTATCGCTAATGACAAAAATGCAACTGATGTTTGTGGAATATCTCTTTCAATCAAAGATTGTAAATTAGATAAAAAATACTCTATTTCTATGCTTCTTTGACCATCGTCTCTCATTATCTTAACAAAAGTTTCTCCAACAGCCTTTAATTTATCTTCCTCTTTTTGGTGGCACTCATGGCAATATGTAATAAGTAGTTCATTTGGAGTATCCCACGGGTTTTTGCCTTTATATGCTATATGGTGTACTTGTAGCGACTTTTCATCAGAGAAACATTCCATACATCTGAATTGGTCGCGTTGAAATATCTCTAATCTTTTCTTTTGCCAGCGTGGGTCTTTTAGCTTTTCAGCGTAGGTAATTTTTTCCATGTATATAAATACCTTACAAGGGGTGTGTGGCTAAACAAAGTAACAAATTGTGCCGAATGACACGATAAGATACAGCACCCCTTGTAAGGACTTATTTAATGTTGTGATTTTTTAAAGTTGACATTGTTATTTTATTTAGCTGCTGCAAACATAAAACGAATATTTGAATTATGCAAATAAAAAATAAAATTATGCAAAATTAGTTGCCCCTCATGGATTCGAACCACAATTCGATGGCTCAAAACCACCTGTCCTACCGTTGAACGAAAGGGCAATATAAAAAGTGAGTGCTAAAGATAGGCGTGAATTGACGCCTCGTTTTAGTGCGAGAGGAAGGATTCGAACCTCCAATCTCTACAGCCAACCCGTAGCGCGTTTGCCATTACGCCACTCTCGCATGTAGATTCTCTTTTAGCTGATTATATCTTCTTTCAAAGTTTCACAACTCACTTTTAGTCGGGGTAGAAAGATTCGAACTTTCGAACAACTGTCTCCAAAACAGCCCCGTGTAGCCTCTGCGGAACACCCCGATAACAAAAAACCCCACACTTTTCAGTATAGGGTTTCTTTAATTTTTATGCTTATATCCTAAACACAATAACCCCATACATCGCTTTGTGGGCGAAGTTGCTGCGGTTGTTGATGTAGGTTTAAATTTTTCATGGCACAAATGTAAGTAAAAATATTTAACCACCAAATTTATTTCCCACTATTTAAATTCATTCCAAATTAGCCAAACAGTTTGCAAGGTAAAAGTATAGATAGTATTTTT
>CAZGHY010000078.1:0-3829 GCA_964526015.1 uncultured Gammaproteobacteria bacterium | reverse complement strand
AATCAGAAGGAAGATCGTCTGGCCCACACTTCCCAACTTCAAGATATTTCCAAACTGGAAATGTAGATAGATAATATTTTTTATCACAAAGCATAAATATATACCTGAATTTTAATTCAATTTTTAATAGTTCAATGTTACAATTCAAAAATATGGTAAATCCTAAAAAAGTAGTTATCTTCTCTCATGGCTTTGGTCTAAGAAAAGATAACAGAGGTCTATTTACATTGTTAGGAAAAGAAATAGAAGGCTTAGGTTTTGAAACTGTTTATTTCGATTATAATAAATATGATCCCAAGACAAAAAAGCTTTATACAATACCGTTTAGCGCCCAAGCAAAAAAATTACAGAGAGTTATTGATCAAGTTTCTGATAGATATCCAAATTATAAAATATATATCATAGGTCAATCGCAAGGTTCTTTTATACCTGCTCTTTGTAATACAAAACGAATCGACAAGATTATTGGTATGTCACCGTTTTTCCATACAGATATGAAAGACATTATGAGAAGATACACAAAAAGCAAAGAAAATGTCTTGAACTTTTCAGGAATATCTATCAGAAGAAGAACTGACGGAAGCATTACAATAATACCTCCAGAATATTGGAAAGAAAGGTTTGAGACTGATGTTGTTTCGCTATATAACAGTTTGGCTCTAAAAACAGACCTTGTTTTGATCAGTCCACTTCAGGATGAAATTATGGACATAATGGATCTACGAAAAATAAAGCACGCATCCATAATTAATTTGGACGGTGATCATGACTTTTCCTCTGAATATAGGTTTGACTTGGTGAAGACTGTTTTAAATCAACTGGTTTGACCTCTTACTTTTTGTTTAATGAGGTTACTGCTATACTTAAATCATGCCAGATACTGCCTTTGATGAAATAAATATTTTAAGTGACAAAATTGTAAAATCTACAATTCCTGATGATTTAAAAAAGTCTGTTCAGATAAGACTAGATCAACTTAAAAAGCTTACAAATTCTCCAACATTTTTACCTGAATATGACAGAATGGATAGTTACATTGGTTGGATTACAAATCTTCCTTGGGCACAAAAATCACAAGATAATTTAGATTTAGTAAATGCTAAAAAGATATTAGATGAAAAACACTTTGGTTTGGAAGATATCAAAGATCGTGTTTTAGAATATCTTTCTGTCATGAAACTCAAAAAAGAAAAAGGAGAAGCAAATGATATATATCGTGCCCCAATATTATGTTTCGTTGGTCTTGTGGGTACTGGAAAAACTACAATTGCCTATTCAATTGCAGAGGCTTTGGGCAGAAAGATTGCACGTATACCATTTGGAGGTATGGGAGACCCACTTGATCTACGTGGACAATCTAAAATGCATGCAGAAGCAGAACCGGGAAAGATTATTAAAGCTATGAGAGATACACAATTTAAAAACTCTGTAATACTTCTTGATGAAATTGATAGGGTAACAGAACAAGGTAGAGCTTCTATTATGGGTGTTTTAGTTGAACTTTTAGACCCAGGTCAAAACCATGCATTTACTGATCACTATATTGATTATCCTTTTGATCTTTCTGAGTGTATTTTTATAGCAACAGCAAATAACACGACAAACATCTCTACAGCTGTAATGGACAGAATTGAGCCTATTATGATGCCTTCTTACTCTGACGTTGAAAAAATTACCATTGGAAAAAGATATGTATTTCCAAAAGCTTTAAAAGACGCAGGACTAACAACTGACACGTTAACAATTGATGATGAAGTTTGGTCTAATTTAGTTAGACCTTTTGGATATGATGCAGGTATTCGTACTATGGAAAGAACAATTGGTGGAGTTGTTAGAAAAGTTGCAAGAGCAATTGTTGAAGGTAGGGGAACTTCATTCCATGTTACAACTGCAAACGTAAAAGAGTTTCTACCACTTTAGTTTAGGTGTATAATCCCCACAAGTAATATTTTTTCTCAATTCAATTTGCTGAAAGGAGTAGAAAATGAAAACTAGCGAACTGGTTAGAAATAACCTGTGCTACGGGATGACTAATCGACGGGGGACTTGGATGTATATGGGGTATCAAGACGGTTATTACTGGTTTTCAAAGGAGTTTGATTTTTTCTCAACTCCGTTAACCCAGGGCGATGTCGAAAACATTGTTTACAAAAAGTAACCACGCAATATCCCCAATGCAGGGTCAATTAAAAACTATTGACCCTGCAAGATTTACTTCAATTTTCGATATGTTAAAATTGCATAATGAAAAGCTACTCAGAATTGTTAGATGAGTTTACAAAAATAAGTGAGGAGTTAGATATATTAATCCGAAAATTTCCTGCTGAAAGACGTGAAGAAATTATTTTTGATAAATGGTCTTTAAAAAATGTTGTTTCTCACCTAAATCATTGGATGGTTCACGATTTGGATTGTTTAAATGCTTTACTAGCCAACAAAGTACCATATTGGGAACCGGAGGTTGAAGAATTTAATAGAAAAGGAGTTGAAGCAAGAAGTAATAATAATTGGGATCAAGTATATTTTGAGTTTGTTGAATTAAAAAACAAGTTATTAAATTTATATAAGGAAATACCTGAAGATCTAAGATATAAAAGAATATGGCCTGACAAAAATGAAACACCAGAAAAGTTTTTAGAAGAGGACATCAAACATTGGAAGGATGAACATATTTATGGTTTGAATAAATTTTTTGATGAGAATAATAAAAAGGTGTGGGATGAGTTGTCTGAATATGGTAAGAAGGTTGCTAAAAAAATGAATTTAAAAAGAGACGATGATTTGATTGGTTTATGAAACTTCTAATTGTTGGTGATTCTCATGGAAACATTGCAAATTTAAAACATGTCATGGGTTTTGCAAAATCAATTAAGGCTGTAGCAGTTATTCACACAGGTGATTGGCATAACTTTGATAATATAAAAATAGTTAATGATTATGGTATTCCATTATATTCTTGTTTAGGCAATGCAGACATAGATCCAAGATTCAAATTTGAGAAGTATGTAAAACTTGAAATTGATGGAATTACAATTGGGATTGTTCATAGATTATCAAAAGAATATCTTCTAACAGCTAAAGGCTGTTCTGTAATTTTTACAGGTCACTACCATTCGCAAAAAGAATTGGAAGTAGGTGGAATGAAAATAATTCGCCCTGGAGCTTTAGAAAATGGAATTAATTTTGCAATATTTGATACAAAAAACAAAATGGTAGAATTTGTTAATGACGAACAAATTTGAAGAACTCCACAAACTTAAAGATTTAATGGAAGAAGATGATTCCCTCCCTTTGAAAAAAGGTGCAGGTAAATTAGTTTTTGGATCAGGCAATACTGAAACAAAAATATTATTGATAGGAGAGGGCCCAGGACGCAACGAAGATATTCAGGGTTTACCTTTTGTCGGTCAAGCTGGAAAGTTATTAGATAAATTATTAATTCTGGCCGGATTAGAAAGAAAAAAAGTTTTCATTACTAATATTGTTCATCATAGACCTCCAGAAAATAGAGATCCACTTCCAAATGAAATCGAAGCCTATGGCAAATACCTCGATCAAATAATAAATATCATTAAACCAAAAATGATAATTACACTTGGTAGGTTTTCAATGGCAAAGTTTTTACCAGATGTTTTTACGACACTTTCAAGTGGCGAGAAGGTTTTTTCGAAACCGACTATTTCTCAGGTTCATGGTAAAAGTTTTAAAGTAAATTGGGGAGATCCGCTAGACGGTGACGTTTTATTACTTACAGTTATACCAATGTATCATCCCGCAGCATCTCTACGTAATGGAAAAATACTAGAAGCTGAGAAAGCTGACTTTGTTA
>CAZGHY010000077.1:2495-3850 GCA_964526015.1 uncultured Gammaproteobacteria bacterium | reverse complement strand
AACTTTTCTGCCTGCTTGCGTGGTTTTTCTCCCCAATCTGTATCTAATGCTTTTTCAATAGCCTTTGCGTAAGCATCAGTATTGATAGGATCAACGAAGATTCCTGCATCGCCTACAATTTCACGCCTGATTGGATCATCAGTTGCAACAACTGGTAGTCCTGAGGCCATTGCTTCAACTAGTACTATACCAAATGATTCATATGTCTTCGAAGCTAAAGTAAAGACATTTGCCTTGTTGTAAACAGCAGGCATTTTATCATTAGTTGTTTCAATAATTTCAAACCTTTCACTTCCTAATAACTTTTCACACAACATCTTTATTTCCTCTTTTTTATCTCCCCCACCACCAGCAATAACTAATTTTACATTTTTAAGTTTTGAAACTGCTTTAATTACTAATTCGTGTCTTTTCTGTTCTGTGAACGCACCAACAGAAAGGACTGTCTTTATTTGATTATTGTTATTTGGCTTAACAACAAACCTGTTCAAATCAACTCCGTTTGGAATATAAACAGATTTTACAAATGGGTTTCTTTTTTTAGATTGTTCCAACGCATATGATGATAACGCAACAAATGCATCAGGCATTGAATAAAGATTCAATCTGTCGTCTAGGCCAACCCCAGATTGACCAGATATAACCATCTTAGCACCAGTCAACCAAGATACAAACCTTGCTAAAAATGCCTGAAATCTTCCGTTAGTAGGAATAATAACATCATATCTTTTTGAAAAATTAATTTTTGTAAGAATATCAACTTCGTGTTTTACAGCAAGTCTTTTTGCAAGTTCCGTAACAAAAGTTTCAGCACCTCTATTAACTTTGAATTGATATTTATTAATAATTAAAATCTGCATGATTTTTGTTTCAAGCTTTGCTTATAATTGCAATTTTCATTGGTATTAGTTTTTCTGACATAATTCTACTTTTTTATCTACAATATTGCAGGAGTAGAATTTATCTACAAATTGATATAACTCAGAAAAGTTTTCATCTCTTTCTCCAATGACAATAACCTCAGGAATATTTGTTTTTAAACCATTAATTATGGACACTTTATTATCACCGTAATCTATATACCATGGAATATATGGAATAAGTGGTTTTGGTGGTTTTGTATTTGTTAACGCATATAAATTATCCCAGTAGTTAATGACATACAAGCTGTCTACACTTGGCTGTAGACTATTAATTTTGATTACTACTTTTTCCACATCAGATTCGAAAAATCTTGTATTTGTACCTAGTTGTCTATATACACCTAACACTAAAAACAAAAGGATAAACAGCGCAGTCAATAATCTAACCACCTTTGTTCTTTGGCTTAATACCACTGAAGATATTGCAATTGC